>JARROF010000048.1:0-15176 GCA_037384205.1 Novosphingobium sp.
ATCAAGCTGCATGGTGCCGTCGATGCGATCGGCCTGCCGATCCACATCCACCCGACGCCCGGCCAATATGGCGATCGCCCGCAAGCCAAGGAATCGGTCTGGCGATTGCCCGGGCGTTGTTCGAAGAGGGAGCCCGCATAGTGGGCAAGGCAAGGAGCCGCGACTCGCTAGCCGGGCTCGGCGACGATGGGGTTCTTTCAGTTACAGTCGACCTTGCCACATCGGAAGGGACGCGGGAATTGATGAACCAGGCATTTGAGCGCTTCGGTCGCGTGGACATTCTCCTCAACAATGTGAACGCCACCGATCCGCGGATGGGTGAATTTTCGACCGTGACAGACGCGCAATTTCTCGCATCCTGCGATCTCCATTTCATGAGCACCGCGCGGGCTTGCCCCGCTGTGCTGCCGTCCATGTTGAAACAAGGGCTGCGGAGCCGCTGGTCTGGCGCAAGGGCAGCCTGAACAGCGCTTTCGACGTCAGGCAGGTCTGGATTGTGACATCCGAAAAGACGGGCTGGCGTCCGCGCTTGCCCGTCGGCAGCGAAACTCGCCGGACCAGCGCCGCGTTGCCCGATTTCCAGTTCGTCGTGCGGTAGCCGGCTCGGGCCGGTTTACTCATCGCACGCGCGCAAACGGATTGGATTCGCAACCGGAATCCTCAGCCATTTGTGCAAAGCCCCTTCAAGCCTTCCCGACAACACTCTCCGGCAGATCCGTCCCGAACACACGCTGGTAGTATTCGGCCACCAGCATGCGTTCGGTCTCGTCGCACTTGTTGAGGAACGAGAGGCGGAAGGCGAAGCCGACGTCGTTGAAGATCGCCGAGTTCTGCGCCCAGGTAATCACCGTGCGCGGGCTCATCACGGTCGAGATATCGCCGTTCATGAAGCCCTGGCGCGAGAAGTCGGCGACCTGCACCATCTGGGTGATGGTAGCAGCGTCGATCTGCGGCACCTTCTTGGTGACGATGGCGATCTCGGTCTCGGCGGGCAGGTAGTTGAGTCCGACGACGAGGTTCCAGCGGTCCATCTGGCCCTGGTTGATCTGCTGGGTGCCGTGGTAAAGGCCGGAGGTATCGCCCAGGCCCACCGTGTTGGCCGTGGCGAAGAGGCGGAAGTTGCGGTCCGGGCGGATCACGCGGTTCTGGTCGAGCAGGGTCAGTTTGCCCTCGGTCTCCAGAATACGCTGGATCACGAACATCACGTCCGGGCGGCCGGCGTCGTATTCGTCGAACACCAGCGCCACCGGATGCTGCAGCGCCCAGGGCAGCAGGCCTTCGCGGAATTCGGTGACCTGCAAGCCGTCGCGCAGGACAATGGCGTCACGCCCGATCAGGTCGATACGGCTGATGTGCGCATCGAGGTTGATGCGGATGCACGGCCAGTTGAGGCGGGCGGCGACCTGCTCGATGTGGGTGGACTTGCCGGTGCCGTGATAGCCCTGCACCATCACGCGGCGGTTGTAGGCAAAGCCCGCGAGGATCGCCAGCGTGGTGTCCGGATCGAAGACGTAAGTCTCGTCGAGATCGGGCACGCGTTCGTCGGCCACCGAGAAGGCGGGCACCTTCATGTCGATGTCGATCCCGAAGGTCTCGCGCACGTCGAGTTCGATGTCGGGCGCGGCCAGCGCGGTGGCGTCGCGGTTTTCAGCTTTGGAAAGGGCAGAGTCAGTCATCGCGGATACCGCCTAAAGGACGCGGCGCTGCATCGCAATAAACTTTGGCAGTATTGCGGTTTGGCCTGTCCGAAAAATCGTGCGGCCTGAAAACCACCGGAATGGGCAGCATCCTCGCCATCCGCGCGGGAATGACGAAAGCGTTGGGGACAGGACGCGAACCTCTCAGCCCTCCACTTTCGTCGGCAGCGCGAAAAGATCGACGAAACGCTGCACCAGCGCCGGGTCGCCAGTGACCTTGAGCTTGTTGCCTGCCTCGCCCGGGGTCTTCTTGCCGTAGAACACCGGTGTGAAGTCCGAGGCGCTCTCCGCGCTGAAACGGACATCGGGGGACATCATGCCATCGCCTGCGGGATGGATGGAAAGCCCGTCATGCCGTACGCGCCCGGCGAAATGCTGGTCGCCCACGTCGAAGGCCACCCACAACTCCAGATCGCCGATTTTCGCCTGATCGATCAGTGTGCGCATCGAGAGCATCAGCGAGACCGGCGTCAGCGGCAGCGAGGAATCGTAGAGCGGAAAGCGCAGCGACCAGCGCACCAGTGCCTGCAGCACCGGCTCCAGCCCCCGGCCCCACTCGGTAAGCTGATAGACCTGCGCTGAAACCGGCGGCGGCAGGTACGCCCGCTCGACAATGCCGAGGCCTTGCAGCGTCTCCAGCCGCTCGGTCAGCGTCTTGGCGGAGAGCACCGGCAGGCTGGCGCGGATGTCACTGAAACGCCGCCCGCCCAGCATAAGCTCGCGAATCACAAGAAGCGTCCAGCGCTCCCCGATCAGTTCCATCCCGAGCGCCGCGGCACAGGCGTCGCCGTACCACTTGCCGTGGTGGAACTCGCCCGACCTGGTTTCATTTTTCAACTTCATGGTTGCTTTTAGTAACTTATGCTTCACCGTGAAGCAATATCGATTCGCACAGGGAAATGACGATGCCCATTGATGCCACTGCGACCACGATCGTTTCCGCCTTCGACAATGTTCCCGCCTTCGCCAAGGGCCTCGTGCGCGATCTGCGCGTGCGCTGGGCACTGGAGGAGATAGGGCGCGGCTATGCGCTCCATTATCTCGACGCAATGGAGGCCAAGCCCGAGGCGTATCTGGACTGGCAGCCGTTCGGCCAGGTGCCCGCCTTCGACGACGGGCAGGTGCGCCTGTTCGAAAGCGGCGCGATCCTGCTCTACCTCGGCGAACAGGATGAACGGCTTCTGCCGCGCGATCCGGCCCGGCGCTGGTCCGCGACAAGCTGGCTGCTCGCCGCGCTCAACAGCGTGGAACCATCACTGATGCAATTCGCCAGTCTCGATTTTTCTCTCGCCGGGCAGCCCTGGGCGGAACAGGCGCGCCCGGTGTTTACCGAAATGGCCCTGAGGAAGCTGCGAAGCACCGATGCGGCGCTGGGGGACCGGGAGTGGTTTGCCGGTCCCTTCTCGATTGCCGACATCATGATGGCGAGCGTGCTGCGCAACGTCGATCACACAGACATTCTCTCCGGCTTCCCCGCCCTCACCGCCTTCAAGGCCCGGGCCGAAGCGCGCCCGGCGTTCCGGCAGGCACTGGCCGACCAGTTCGCAGGCTTTCGCGAACCGGCCCGAGCGCAGGAAGAACCCCGTCTTGACGCAGTCCCTGCATTCCATACACGTTCCTACTCCTAGCGGGAGATGCGATGATGGCCGACTATACCTTCTACACCAATCCCATGTCCCGCGGGCAGATCGCCCGCTGGGCGCTGCACGAGGCCGGCGCCGAATACGATCAGGTTCTTGTCGACTGGAAGGCCAAGCCCGCCGCGCTCCTTGCCGCGAACCCGATGGGCAAGGTGCCCGCGCTTGTTCACCACGCCGGGGACAAGAACAGGGTCGTGACGGAAGCCGCGGCCATCTGCCTCTATCTGGCCGAAATGCACCCGGAAGCCGAACTGCTGCCCAACGATTCGGAAATGGCCGATTACTACCGGTGGACATTCTTCGCTGCCGGTCCCGTCGAACAGGCCATCACCGCGCGCAATTTCCGATTCGAACCGTCGCCGGAACAGGAAGGCATGGCCGGATGGGGTAATTTCGACCGGACGGTCCGGGCGCAGGACGGGCACCTCTCCCACGTGGAATGGATCTGCGGGGACCGCTTCACCATGGCGGATGTCTATGTAGGCAGCACGGTGGACTGGGGGCTCAATTTCGGCATCCTGCCGCCGCTCCCCTCCTTCGCTGCCTATGCCGAACGCTGCCAGGCACGCACGCCTTACAAGGACGCCAAGGCCATCGACAATGCGCTGATCGCGGACATGAAGAAGTGAGCCTGGAACTCTTCGGTCATCCCTTCTCGTCCTATACCTGGCAAAGCGCTCATCGCGCTCTACGCGGCCAAAGCCGACCGAAAATGCCGAAGTCGTCCGCTCGGCCGGGCCGCTCGGCGCGTTTCCGGTGCTGCGTGATGGTGAGAACCTGCTGTTCGAAGCGATGACAATCATCGAATACATCTCCCATCATCATGCCGCAGCAGACATGCTGATCCCTTCCGATGCCGATGCGGCCATCGGCATGCGCATGCTCGACCGCATGTTTGGCAATTACGTGATGGAACCCATGGCCGATGTCGTCAGCGAACACCTGCACGACAGCGAATACCCGGACAGGGGGCGGATAGCAGAAGCAGGAGGCAAGCTGGACCGGCCCTATATCGCCCCTGTTTTCCGCCCGGCGCCCCTGATCGCGACTGAAGGAGAAGAAGCATGCCCGGTTCGAACTCTCACGAAGGCGGCTGCACTTGCGGCAAAGTGCGCTACCAGCTCAAGGCAGCGCCAATCGTTGTCCATTGCTGCCATTGCCGCTGGTGCCAGCGCGAAAGCGGCGCTTCCTTCGCCCTCAACGCCGTGATCGAAGCCGCGCATATCGAACTGCTCGGCGACGCGCCCGAACGGATCGCCACGCCTTCGGCCAGTGGCAAGGGGCAGGCGGTGTTCCGTTGCCCCTCATGCAAGGTGGCGCTGTGGAGCCACTATGCCGGAGCCGGAGAACAGGCCGCGTTCGTGCGCGCGGGCACGCTGGATGATCCGGACACCTGCCCGCCCAGCGTCCACATCTTCACCGAAAGCAAGCAGCCCTGGGTGGTGATCCCAGAAGGTTCCGAACAGTTCCCCGCCTTCTATACAGGCAAGGACGTGGTGCGTATTTATGGCGAAGACGGTGCGGCGCGATGGAAAACGCTGCGTAGCGCATGATCTGACTATCCGCAGAAAACCGGTCAGAACCAGCCTTCGCTCCGCAAGCGCGCCAGCATGGCCCGCGCCACGCGCACCTGCTCGCCGTTGGTGAGCACCAGCGTGACATTGCGGCCTTCGCGCAAGACATCGGCAACAGCGGCCCGTGCCACCCAGCAACTGCGGTGGACTTGCGCCCCGTCGACATGGTGCAGCGCGGCCACCGCGTCGCCCAGGCGAAAAAGCAGCAAGGCATCGCCCTGCGGCGTGAACACGCGCACATAGTGATCTTCGTTGCGCACGCACAGCACATCGCACCCCAGTTCAGGCGGCAAACGGTCAAGCAAGGCATTGGCTGCGGGTTCGGGTGCAGGCGGCTGGGCCATTGCGGTCGCCTCCACGGTCTGGAAGGAATTCGCGCCGCCGCCCTGCGCAGTTGCAGGCCCACCGGTGGCCGCGTTCGTCGACGCGCGGCGCAGCACGATCTGCAACGCCGTGATCATGAGCCCGACCACCAGCACATATGGATAGAGCTGGAACAGGCCGCCGAGCCGCATTCCCGCCCAGCGCTCCCCCGCCTGCCATAGCGCTACAAGCACCGTCACCGGAAAGCTGGCGAGCAGACAGGCAAGCGCGATGGCCAGCGCGCGCGGCAGCCGGGTAAGCCTGCTCAGCGCTTCGCCACCGGCCAAAACCGGCCGAAAGCAGATAAAACCACCCACGACGAACACGCTCCAGCCGAGCAGCCGCTTCGAAAACGGATCGGCATAAGTCCCGAACGGACCGAACAGCGCAAGCACAACAATCACGACAGCCAGCATCGCTGCGTCGCGAATCGCTTCGTGCCGCCATGCCGCCCCTGTCATCTGCTGCGCCCTTTCGATTCGTCCGGCCCCCACGAAGGCCGATACGTTGCCTATTTTGGTTGCCCGTTCATGCTTCGCGAACTGTCCGGACCGCAGAAACCGGCCGCAATCGCGAAACAGTCCGGCCCGCTTATGCAACCGCGCTTGGCCGCCAGCAAGCACCGGGCAGGATGGGGACACAGACCGAAAGGATTGCTCATGTCACCTTCCGCAACGATCGCCAAGTCCCTGTCCCGCTTTCCCAATTCCCGCGTGCTGCAAGCGGGCGGTGTTGTCCTGTCAGCCGCCCTCGCCTTTGCCCTGCTGCGGCATTTCAGCGGGCAAGGCGGCACGGCGGCGCGGCTCGAAGGGCTGCTCCTCATCCTTCATATCAGTACCGTCTTACCTGCGGTGCCTTTGGGCGCTCTGGTCTTCGCATTGCCCAAAGGCGATTTCCGCCACCGCAAACTGGGAACGCTGTGGGTCTCGCTGATGCTTTTCACAGCCGCGGTTTCCTTTGCCATCCATGGCATCAAGGGGCAGTTTCACCCGATCCAGCCGCTCGCGCTCCTTGTCGTCTATGGCGTGATCCGCGCCGTCCGCTTTGCCCGGGCGGGCGATATCGAACGGCACCGGCGAACCATGTCGCGGGTCTATCTGGGCCTCGTGCTTGCCGGCGCCTTCACCTTTCTGCCCAGCCGCCTGTTCGGCCAGTGGCTACTAGGGTGAAAAGCGCCGTGAGCAACCTTGCCGAGAGCACGCATTCAGACCAGCGCCGCTGCTTTCCGCAGAAGCTGATAAGCCTCCACCACTGCCTGCAACCGCTCCGAATGGCCATGATCGCCGCCGTTATGGTCAGGATGGTACTGGCGCAACAGGCGCGTGTAGCGCAAGCGCAGGGCCTTGCGGTCGACATCGCCGCCCAGCCCCAGCACTTCGAGCGCGTGGCGCTCCGCCGGGGTGAAGCGGGCGTTTTCGGGCTTCATGTCCGCCTGGCGGCGTTTCACATGCGCGCGAGCGCGGCCGCTTATGGCTTCGAGCGGGTCGGAGAAATCTGCCCAGCGCGGGGCGCCATCGACACCGGCATCGGGGCGGAACGCGCGGGTCTGCGTCTCCCAGCCGTGCAGGGGCGACTGGGCGCGGAATATCTCTTCCGCATTCATGCCATCGAAGTAGTCGTAACCGGCGTTGAATTCGCGCACATGGCCAAGACAGAACCAGCGGTAGTCCCCCGGCCCGTCAAAACCGGCCGCGCGGCCGCCCGGCGCCCGGAATTCACCGGCCTCCTCACACCCCGGCCAGCTGCATTCGCGCCCGCCGGATTCTACGCGTCCATGAAATCTTTGCCGTCTCACCGGCTTCAAGATGGGGGATCGGGCTCCTAAATGGAAGACATGACCGGACCTCTCGCACAGGAAATGCGGCAATTGCTCACCGCCGCACTCGCCCCCACCGCCCTTGATATCATCAACGATTCCGCCAGCCACAGCGGCCATATGGGCGATGACGGATCGGGCGAATCGCACTTCACCATCGTGATCGAAAGCGGACAGTTCGCGGGCGTCTCGCGCCTGCAGCGCCAGCGCATGGTCAATGCCGCGCTGGGCGACATTCCCGGAAACCGCGTCCACGCCATCGCCATCAAGGCCCGCGCGCCGGGCGAATAGGCCTCTCAGACGCCGTCCTGCCATTCGATCCACGCGCCGTGGGCGTGGGCATGCGCCAGCAGCGTCCATTCGCCGCCGCCGGGCCAGTAGCGGACAGTCATCGCGTGACCGAGCAAGGTGCGGTCCGCCTCCACCGCAACCCACGCCAGCGCCTTGTCCGGCGTGGCGTTTGCCCCTGCCTCGGCCATAGCGGCATCGATCCGCTGGCGCTGGTCTTCAGGCACGTATTGCATGACGATCGAGTGCATCAGCACGCGAGTCGTGCCTTCGGCCTGCGGCTGCGCGAGTTGCTGCTCGACGAAATCGGCCGCGTTCATCCGCGCCAGATCGGGCGCGCGTTCGTTCGCGGCAGCGACGGCTGCGTCCAGCCTGGCGAACCGCACCGTGTGCTCGGGCCAGATATAGGCGCGCAACCGCAGCGCCTGTCCGGGATCGGTCAGATCGACCGGTGCGACATCGCAGCCTTTCAGCGAGGCGAACGACACCGGCCCGTCCGGCGGCGGCGCGCCGCGCCATTCAGGGGCAAAGTCCATCGCCGCGCTCTCTGGCCCCACCGTCACGCCGCCAAGATCGTAGCGGTAGCGGTCCAGCATCAGGTTGATCCCGGCGCTCGATCCCACTTCGAGGCATTCGAAGCACGGCGGTAGCCCTTTCCCGGCCAGCCACAGCATCGCGGCGATGAAATTGGACGAGCGGCCCGCCTCGTTGGTCTGCGGCGGACCGTCGAGCCAGGGCAGCAGGTCGGTGCCATGGCGGCCGAGCACATCGCGCACGATGGCGACATCGTCCACTACGTCTCCGGCATAGAGCAACGCCAGCGCGGGTTCGCGGCCCGAAAGGTGCAGAGCATGAAGCGCGCCTGCCGCACGCAGCGGCAGCGCGTCGGCCAGCGGCTGGCCCTGCCAGTCCCGGACGCGCGCAAGAAACGGCCCGGGCCCGGCATCGTCCAGCGCCGCCGCAATGGCCGCGACGGCCCGCGCGGTTACGGGAGCCCCATTGGCGCGGCAATAGTCCACCTGATTGGCGAAAGCCTGCGCCACATCGCCGCCGAAATCCTGGGTCGTGCGTTTCTCGTCCTGCGCCATGTTGCCCTTTCGCCGCTTGCGCCCTAAATGCGCGCACCATGCCGAAACCGCTGACATTCGCCGTGCCCAAGGGCCGTATCCTCGACGAAGCGCTGCCGCTGATGGCGCGCGCCGGTGTTGTGCCCGATGCCGAGTTCCACGACAAGAAGTCTCGCGCGCTGTCTTTTGCCTGTGAGAACAGCGATATGCGCCTGATCCGCGTGCGCGCGTTCGATGTCGCTACTTTCGTGGCGCATGGCGCGGCGCAAGTGGGCATCGTCGGTTCGGACGTGGTCGAGGAGTTCAATTATTCCGACCTCTATGCCCCCGTCGATCTCGATATCGGGCACTGCCGCCTGTCGGTGGCGGAGCCGGTGGGCGAGGTGGGCGGCCCGCTGCCCTCGCACTTGCGCATCGCCAGCAAGTATCCGAACCTCACCCGCCGGCATTTCGAGAAGCTGGGCGTGCAGGCCGAAGTGGTGAAGCTCAACGGCGCGATGGAACTGGCGCCGACGCTGGGGCTGTCTAGCCGGATCGTCGATCTCGTTTCCACCGGGCGCACGCTCAAGGAGAACGGGCTGGTCGAGACGAGCCGCATTCTCGACATTTCCGCGCGCCTGATCGTCAACCGCGCCGCGCTCAAGACCGACGAGCGCGTTGCCGCGCTGGTCGAGGCCTTCCGCGCGCTGGTGAGCGAGAAGGCTGCGGCCTGATGTTGCGCCTTTCCTCCAGCGATCCCGGTTTCGCCGACGCTTTCGCCCGCGTCGTTTCCGACCGGCGCGAGAGTGCGGTGGATGTCGCCGCCGATGTCGCCGCGATCCTCAAGGACGTGCGCGAGCGCGGCGATGCGGCGCTGGCTGACCTCACCGCGAAATTCGATGGCCACGATCTCGACCGGAGCGGCTGGCAGGTCGATGCCGAAACCTGCCGCAAGGCCTTCGACGATCTCGATCCCACTTTACGCTCAGCGCTGGAACTGGCGGCGGAGCGCATCCGCGCCTATCACGCCGCGCAGCTTCCCGAAGACCGCGACTATACCGACCAGACCGGCGTGCGCCTCGGCGCGACATGGCGGGCGGTCGATGCGGCCGGGCTCTATGTGCCGGGCGGACGCGCGGCCTATCCTTCCTCGATGCTGATGAACGCCGTTCCCGCCAAAGTGGCAGGCGTCGAGCGTCTCGTCGTCGTCACCCCGACGCCCAGGGGCGAAGTGAACCCGCTGGTGCTGGCCGCCGCCCACCTGGCCGGGGTCGACGAAGTCTGGCGCGTGGGCGGGGCTCATGCCGTGGGCGCGCTCGCCTATGGCACGCAGCGGATTTCCCCGGTCGATGTCATCACCGGCCCCGGCAATGCCTGGGTGGCCGAGGCCAAGCGCCAGCTCTACGGCGTCGTCGGCATCGATATGGTGGCCGGCCCCAGCGAAATCCTCGTGATTGCCGATGCCCAGAACGAACCGCGCAAGGTCGCGGCCGACCTGCTCAGCCAGGCCGAGCACGATCCGACCTCGCAATCGATCCTGATCACTGACGATGCGGCCTTTGCCGATGCGGTTGCGCAGGCGGTGGAAACCGAACTGTCCACCCTGCCGACACAGGCCACCGCGCGCGCGAGCTGGGAAACCAACGGCGTGATCATCGATGTCGCCAGCTTTGCCGAAGCCCCCGCGCTGGCCAATGCGCTGGCGGCCGAACACGTCGAGATTGCCACCGACGATCCCGAAGCACTGATGCGCCAGATCCGCCACGCCGGGTCTGTCTTCCTCGGCCGGATGACCCCGGAGGCGGTGGGCGACTATGTCGCGGGGCCGAACCACGTGCTGCCCACCGGGCGCCGCGCACGGTTCTCCTCGGGGCTTTCGGTCCTCGATTTCATGAAGCGCACCAGCTTCATCCAGCTCGATTCCGCGGCGCTGGAGGCCATTGGCCCCGCCGCGGTAGCCCTTGCCGATGCGGAAGGGCTTCCCGCGCATGCGCGCTCCATTTCCGTAAGGCTCGGCCAATGACCATATCCAAGAAAGCCCGCACCGCCGCCCGTCTCGGCGCGGTCCAGGCGCTGTACCAGTTCGAGATGGAAGCCACCCCGATGGCCTCTCTGCTCGACGAATTTCACCGCCACCGCCTCGGCGCGGTGATCGACGACGAGCAGTACCTCAAGGCCGAGATCGCCTTCTTCGACGATGTCGTGAAAGGCACCGTCGCCCGGCGCGGGGACATCGACGACCTGCTGGGCAACAAGCTTGCCGAAGGCTGGTCGCTCAAGCGCCTCGACAAGACCATGCTGCAGATCCTGCGCGCAGGCACTTATGAACTGATGGCCCGCCCCGACGTGCCGACCGCCGCCGCGATCAGCGAATATGTCGATGTCGCGCACGCCTTTTTCCAGCCGCGCGAAGCGAAGTTCGTGAACGGCGTGCTGGACGCGGTCGCCAAGGCCGTGCGCTAACCCATTGACCTTCCCCCTTGATGGGGGAAGGATACACAGACAAGCTGCCACGCCTTCATATCCCTCCCCCATCAAGGGGGAGGAAGGGGATAGCCGTGAAGAAGCATCCGCCTTCGCTATCGATCGTGCATGCGCGGGACTTGCGCCGCAATCCCACCGAAGCGGAAAAGGCGATGTGGGTGCTGCTCAAGAAGCACTTTCCGGAGGAGCGCTTTCGCCGTCAGGTGCCGATCCGGCACTACATCGGCGATTTCACCAGCCACCGCCTGCGCACCATGATCGAGATTGACGGCGACCGGCATTCTGCCGAAAGCGATGCAACGCGAACGCGGACCATCGACGCCGAAGGCTACAGCGTCGTCCGGTTCTGGAACAATGACGTGCTCGAAAACCCGGAAGGCTGCATGACCCGGCTCGGACAATTGCTCTCGTGACCACCGAATTCGCCCTCATCGAAGCCTTGCGCGGCATTGCCTGTTCGCCCGCTGCGCGCGGGTTGATGGACGATGCGGCAGTCGTCAGGATCGGCAGCGAAAAACTGGTGCTCACGCTCGATACGCTGGTCGAGAGCGTGCATTTCCTGCCGGACGATCCGCCCGAATCGATCGCGTGGAAGCTGGTGGCCGTGAATGCCTCGGACATTTCGGCCAAGGGCGCCGAGCCGCTCGGGTGCCTCTATTCGCACGCGCTGGGCGGCGATGCCTGGGACCGGGCGTTCCTTGATGGACTGGCGCAGGCCTGCGCGCATTTCCGGATGCCGCTGCTGGGCGGCGACACCGTGCGAATGCCCGAGGGCGCGCCGCGCAGTTTCTCACTGACGGCGCTGGGGCGCGCGGAGGGCGCCGCGCCGTCGCGTAGCGGCGCACAGGCGGGGGACCGCGTCTGGGTCAGCGGCACGATCGGCGACTCGGGGCTGGGGCTGGCCGTGCTCACCGGGTGCGCCGCTCCCTCCGAAGCTGGCGAATGGCTGGCTACGCGCTACCGGCGCCCCTCGCCCGAAACGAAGCTGGGCCCGGCGCTGGCTCCGTGGGTTTCCGCGATGATGGATATTTCGGACGGGCTGCTGATCGACGGGCAGCGCATGGCCGCAGCCAGTGGCGCGGCCATGACTATCGCCGCCGATCTGGTGCCCTTGTCCGCCGCATTTCGCGAAACAGCCGGAGAGAGCCTTGAGGACCGTCTCATGGCCATAACCGCGGGCGACGACTACGGGTTGCTGTTCACCGCCCCGCCTGAACACACCGCGCCCATCCGCGAAGCCGCGGCGGCGCTGGATTGCCAAGTAACGGCCATCGGCGCGGTCGTGGCGGGCGATGGAATTTCGCTGGTTTACCAAGAACAGCCCGTGCCGCTGCCGGAACAGCTCGGTTACCGGCATTAATGGCAAGCACGATTTGATCCGGCGCAACGCATCGCTACGCAAAACCCGGGATAAGCCGCTTGCCAGGCCCCCCGCTTGTCTATAGCCCTTTCGCCTTCGAGCGGGAAAACCCGTCGAAATAGCGAAAACACATTGGGAAAGGGGCGTTCTGTGAATCCAGTCACGATCGCAATTGTCCTGGGACTTCTGGCCATCGTCTATGGCTTCGTCACCAGCCGCCAGGTGCTCGGCGCTCCGGCCGGAAACGCAAAGATGCAGGAAATCGCAGGTGCCATTCAGGAAGGTGCGCAAGCCTATCTGAAGCGCCAGTACTCCACCATCGCCGTGGTCGGCGTGATCGTCGCAGTCATCATCGCGCTGACGCTGACATGGATTTCGGCCATCGGCTTCGTCATCGGCGCGATCCTTTCGGGCGTGGCCGGATTTATCGGCATGAACATCTCCGTGCGCGCCAACGTGCGTACCGCAGCGGCGGCGCAGACCGGGCTGCAGCAGGGCCTCACGCTCGCGTTCCGCGCGGGCGCGATCACCGGGATGCTGGTCGCGGGGCTCGCGCTGCTCGCGATCGCGGTGTTCTTCTGGTATCTCACAGGCCCCGGCGGGCACACCGTGGGCGGGGATGATCGCACCGTGGTGGAGGCGCTGACCGCCCTCGCCTTCGGCGCTTCGCTGATTTCCATCTTCGCACGTCTGGGCGGCGGTATCTTTACCAAGGCCGCCGACGTCGGCGCCGACCTTGTCGGCAAGGTCGAGGCCGGCATTCCCGAGGACGATCCCCGCAACCCCGCCGTCATCGCCGACAACGTGGGCGACAATGTGGGCGACTGTGCAGGCATGGCCGCCGACCTGTTCGAGACTTACGTCGTCACCGTGGGGGCCACCATGGTGCTCACCGCGCTGCTGCTGAAGAGTGCGCACAACCTGATGGCGCTGATGGCCACGCCGCTGCTGATCGGCGGCGCGTGCATCGTCACGTCGATTATCGGTACCTATTTCGTGCGCCTTGGTGGCGGGAAGAACATCATGGGCGCGATGTACAAGGGCTTCCTTGTCACGGCAGTGCTCTCGATCCCGGCGATCTGGTTTGCCATGCAATATACCCTCGGCGACATGGAAGCACCGATCGGTGGTGGCAATTTCAACGGGCACATCCTGTTCTATTGCACGCTGCTGGGGCTTGCGATCACCGGGCTGATCATCTGGATCACCGAGTACTACACAGGCACCAATTTCCGCCCCGTCCGCTCGATCGCCAAGTCCTCCGTCACCGGGCATGGCACCAACGTGATCCAGGGCCTCGCCATCGCGATGGAAGCGACGGCGCTGCCGACGCTGGTGATCGTGGCGGGCATTGTCATTGCCTACCAGCTCGCCGGGCTCTTGGGCATTGCCTATGCGGCCACCGCGATGCTGGCGCTGGCGGGCATGGTCGTGGCGCTCGACGCCTATGGCCCTGTTACCGACAATGCGGGCGGCATCGCCGAAATGGCGGGGCTGGACGACAGCGTGCGCGAAAAAACCGATGCGCTCGATGCCGTAGGCAACACCACCAAGGCCGTGACCAAGGGCTATGCCATCGGTTCGGCGGGTCTTGCCGCGCTAGTGCTCTTCGCCGCCTATACCACCGACCTGCGGGAGTTCTTCCCGAACCTGACGGTGAACTTCAGCCTTGAGAACCCCTATGTGATCGTGGGCCTGCTGCTCGGCGCGCTGCTGCCCTACCTGTTCGGGGCCATGGGCATGACCGCCGTGGGCCGCGCCGCCGGAGACGTGGTGGTGGACGTGCGCGACCAGTTCGCCGCCGATCCCGGCATCATGGCCGGCACCTCCAAGCCGGACTATGCCAAGACGGTGGACCTCGTCACCAAGGCCGCGATCAAGGAGATGATCCTGCCCTCGCTGCTGCCGGTGCTGGCGCCGATCGCGGTCTATTTCGTGATTGCCGCCGTGGCAGGGGCCGAAAACGGCTTTGCAGCGCTCGGCGCCCTGCTGCTGGGGGTGATCGTGGGCGGGCTGTTCGTAGCGCTTTCGATGACATCGGGCGGCGGCGCGTGGGACAATGCCAAGAAATACATCGAGGACGGCAACTACGGCGGCAAGGGCTCCGAAGCCCACAAGGCCGCCGTGACGGGCGATACCGTGGGCGATCCCTACAAGGACACCGCGGGACCGGCCGTGAACCCGATGATCAAGATCACCAACATCGTCGCGCTGCTGCTTCTCGCAGCCATGGCGGCTGGTTGATAACAGCCCTGACGGCTGAACCTTAGAACGGCCCCGCCGGCATCGTCCGGCGGGGCCTTTTTTGCGGGAAATGGTGCCGGCCAACTCTTCCGTCATTCCCGCGCAGGCGAGAGCCCATCTCCTGACGTTCGGCAAAACGATAGCCCTTGAGATAGACTCCTGCCTGTGCGGAAAAGACGACGATCTTGTGAAGACTCCCCTCACCCGCCCGGATGATAGAAATCGTAGATCGTTTGCGCCACCGCCGCGCTGACGCCGGGCGCACGCTGCAAGTCTTCCAGACTGGCCGCCCGCACTTTGCCCGCCGTGCCGAAATGCAGCAGCAGCGCGCGCTTGCGGGCCGGGCCGATGCCGGGGATCTCGTCGAGCGGGCTGGCAGTGATTGCCCGGCTGCGTTTGTCGCGGTGGGCGCCGATCACATAGCGGTGCACTTCGTCGCGCAGGCGCTGGAGGTGGAACAGCAGCGGCGAGTTCACCGGCAGCATCTTCTCGCGCCCGTCGGGAAAGTGGAACACCTCGCGCCCCTCGCGCCCGTGGTGCGGGCCCTTGGCAATGGCGATGAGGTTGACGTCCTCGATGCCGAGTTCCTCCAGCGCGTCCTTCACTGCGCTCATCTGTCCCTTGCCGCCGTCGATCAGGACGAGATCGGGCCATGTGCCGCTTT
>JARROF010000049.1:0-32054 GCA_037384205.1 Novosphingobium sp.
ACATCTCGACGTAATCGAACACGTCCTGCCAGGCTTACTCGCGTGTTTTGTAGGTGCGACGCCGGATACCCGATCGGCTATTTCCATATCGATATCGCCGAGATGCAGACCGCCGAAGGCAAGCTGCGCCTCTTCGTGGCGATCGGCCAGGTCGAACGGATGAACCGGACGATCAAGGAAGCGACCGTCAAGGGCCATTATTATGATAGCCATGCCCAGATGACGGCTCACCTGCACGCCTTCATCAACGCCTACAACTACGGTCGGCGGCTCAAGACACTGCGTGGCCTCACCCCTACGAATACATCTGCAAAAGCTGGTCAGCCGAACCAGAACGCTTTACACTCAATCCGCGCCATCAAATGCCCGGACTAAACACCTAGGGCGTGGCCGCCTATCTCTTTGATGCGCGGCGGATGCTCCGGCCGGGAAAGCTTGTCATAGGCGCGCTACAATTCTCGTGTTTACTGCAATGCAGCAAACGGATAGATTTTGATTCGAGAACGGTCATCGGGATCAGCCCGTGACCAGATCGCGGACCGCAATTGCGGCCGCCAAAAAGAAGGAGAATTATATGGCTGGTCGAACGCTTTCCGCGCGGCCGAAACCTGCAGCAGCCGCTGCGCCTGCCCCGGCCTCCGCGCCAGAAACGCCGCCGGTAAACTCGGGAAGTTCGGCAGGAAAGGGGCAGAATCTTCAGGACCAGTTCCTCAATCTCCTGCGTAAGAGCAAGACACCGGTCACGATGTTCCTGGTCAAGGGCGTGAAGCTTCAGGGAATTGTCACCTGGTTTGACAATTTCTCGATTCTTTTGCGCCGGGACGGGCAATCGCAGCTTGTCTACAAGCACGCGATCTCGACGATCATGCCTTCAACTCCGGTTGATGCGCGCCAGTTCGCCAATGGTTCGGAATCGAGCAAGAAGACGCGCCTGCTGCAGGACGTGTTTCTTTCCAGCATTCGGAACGCCGGCGTGCAGGTCACGATGTTCCTGATCAATGGCGTGATGTTGCAGGGGCGGGTTGCTGCCTATGATCTGTTCTGCATGCTGCTGGAACGGGAAGGGTACGTCCAGCTTGCGTACAAACATGCGGTTTCGACGATTCAGCCCGTGACTCCGGTTGACTTGCAGGCGCATGAAGAAGCCGACGACTAAGTCGAAGCAGAACTGATTTGAACGAAGAATCGCAGGGCGAGGTCACGCGCGGTGCGCGTGCCCTTGTCGTATATCCGCAAATGCGCGGGAGAGGGGACCTCGACACCGGCGCACGTCTCGAAGAGGCGAAAGGTCTTGCTTTGGCAATCGGCCTCGTAGTGGCTGATGCCATTGCCATTCCAATTCGTGAGCCGCGAGCGGGTACGCTGTTCGGCGAAGGACAGATCCAGAATATCGGCGTTGCCTGCGAACTGAACGAGGCGGAACTCATAATTGTAGATGGTTCGCTGTCCGCGATCCAGCAGCGCAATCTTGAGGAAAAGCTTAAACGCAAGGTCATTGACCGCACGGGGCTCATTCTGGAAATCTTCGGGGAGCGGGCCGCGACAGCGGAAGGCCGCTTGCAGGTGGAACTCGCCCATCTCGACTATCAGGCCGGGCGCCTGGTGCGCAGTTGGACTCACCTTGAGCGCCAGCGCGGCGGTTTCGGCTTCCTCGGCGGCCCGGGCGAGACGCAGATCGAGGCCGACCGGCGGATGATCCGTGACCGCATGGCCAAGATCCGCCGCGAACTGGAACAAGTCCGCCGCACGCGGGGGCTTCACCGGGAACGGCGCGAAAAGGCGCCTTGGCCGATCGTCGCACTGGTAGGTTATACCAATGCGGGCAAGTCCACCCTGTTCAATCGTTTGACCGGCGCGGACGTGATGGCGCAGGATCTATTGTTCGCCACGCTCGATCCGACGATGCGGGCGATCCGGCTTCCGGGTGTCGAAAAGGCGATCCTTTCCGACACCGTGGGGTTCATTTCGGATCTGCCGACCCAGCTTGTCGCGGCGTTTCGCGCCACGCTGGAGGAAGTCACGGCGGCGGATGTGATTGTCCACGTGCGCGATATCGCCAATCCCGATACCGAAGCGCAGAAGCGTCAGGTTCTGGGCGTGCTTTCCGACCTTGGCGTGCTGACCGGAGAGGAGCAGGACGACGAAGGTCATCTCGCCATTCCGATCGTAGAAGTGTGGAACAAATGGGACCTGCTGGGCCCGGGTCATGCCAGGGAACTGCATGAGGCCATGGCGCACTGCGAAGGCGAGACCATTGTGCCGCTTTCTGCGCTGACCGGCATAGGCTGTGCTGACCTGCTCGAAGCGGTCGGTGGTCAACTGACGGCGGATTCGAAGCTCTACACCTTTGTCATCCCAGCCGCAGACGGGCAGCGGATGGCCTTTCTGCACGCGCGGGGTGATGTGGTCAGCGAAGAGGATGCAGGCGAAGGGGCCGAGGGTCCGCAACTGCGGCTGCAGGTTCGCCTGACCGACCGCGAGCTAGGTCGTTTCTCCGCGCTCTGACGCCTTGACCGCCTGCCAGTAGCTTTCCTGTTCGTCGAGGGGCAGGGCAGCGAAGTCCTTCCCGTCGCCCGATGCCAGTCCTTCCATGGCGCGGAACCGGCGTTCGAACTTCGCATTGGCCGCGCGCAGGGCGTCCTCGGGCGCAATGCCGTTGAGGCGTACGAGATTGACCGCAGCGAACAGCAGATCGCCCGCTTCCTCCTGCCTGCTGGCGTCATCCGCCTCGGCCAGTTCGGTCATTTCCTCCTCGACCTTCTCTGCCGCGCCGGACGGATCGGGCCAGTCGAAGCCCACGCGTGCCGCGCGCTTCTGCAATTTTTCGGCCCGCATCAGCGCGGGCAGGGACAGAGCAACGCCATCAATGGCGCTCGTAGCGCCCTTGGCGGCGCGTTCCTTGGCCTTGAGCTTTTCCCAGCGTTCGGTCTGGGCATCGCCGGAAGTGTCATCGCCGAAAATATGCGGATGGCGAGCTTCCAGTTTATCGGAAATCGCGGCCGCAACATCCACAAACGCGAAATGCCCCGCCTCTTCGGCCATGCGCGCGTGGAAGACGACTTGCAGCAGCAGATCGCCGAGTTCGTCACGCAGCGAATCCATGTCTTCGCGATGGATCGCGTCGGCCACTTCGTAAGCTTCCTCGATCGTATAGGGTGCGATGGTCGCGAAGTTTTGCGCGCGGTCCCATTCGCAGCCGTTCTGCGGATCGCGCAGGCGGGCCATGATCGCAAGAATGCGGTCGATTTGCTGGTGCCGGTGATCGGTCATGTCCGGGGGGCTCTCAACATGATCGGAAGAGGGAAGGGCTTACGCGTCGATCAGATCGCGGTCGATCTCACCGGCGCGGTTCTGGATGAATTCGAAACGGTGTTCTGGATTGCGGCCCATCAGTCGGTCGACAAGACCTTTCACGGCGGCCCGGTCTTCGTATTCTGGGGGCAGGGTGATGCGGATCAGCGAGCGGGTGGCGAGAGACATCGTCGTTTCGCGGAGCTGCTGCGGGTTCATTTCGCCAAGGCCTTTGAAGCGGCCGACTTCCACTTTCTTGCCCTTGAACCGGGTCGCTTCCAGTTCCTCGCGATGCGCGTCATCACGGGCATAAGCGGACGTGGAACCGGAAGTCAGGCGGTAGAGCGGGGGCTGGGCGAGATAGAGATGGCCGCGACGCACGATGTCCGGCATTTCCTGGAAGAAGAACGTCATCAGCAGCGTCGCGATATGGGCTCCGTCCACATCGGCATCGGTCATGATGATGATGCGGTCATAGCGCAGTGCGTCCGCATTGCAGTCCTTGCGGGTGCCGCAGCCAAGCGCGAGGCCGAGATCGGCGATTTCCTGATTGGCGCGGATCTTGTCCGCCGTGGCGCTGGCGACATTCAGGATCTTGCCGCGGATCGGCAGGATCGCCTGCGTCTTGCGGTCGCGCGCCTGCTTGGCCGAGCCGCCCGCGCTATCGCCTTCGACGATGAACAGTTCGGTCTCGCCATCGCCTTCGCCCGAACAATCGGTGAGCTTGCCGGGCAGGCGCAGCTTCTTGGCGTTGGTGGCGGTCTTGCGCTTGACGTCGCGTTCGGCCTTGCGGCGCAGGCGGTCGTCCATGCGCTCCATGACCGAGCCGAGCAGCGCCTTGCCGCGTTCGAGATTGTCGGTGAGGAAATGATCGAAGTGATCGCGCACCGCGTTTTCGACCAGACGCGCGGCTTCCGGACTGGTGAGGCGGTCTTTGGTCTGGCTCTGGAACTGCGGATCGCGGACGAAGACCGAAAGCATCACTTCCGAACCCGTCACTACGTCGTCGGGCGTGATGTCCCTGGCCTTCTTCTGCTGCCCCACCAGATCGGCAAAGGCACGGATGCCCTTGGTAAGGGCCGCGCGCAGCCCCTGCTCGTGCGTGCCGCCATCGGGCGTCGGGATCGTGTTGCAGTACCACGAATAGGAACCGTCCGAGTAAAGCGGCCAGGCAATGGCCCATTCGACGCGGCCCTGTTCGGCACTGTCCTCGCCGGCCGGGAACTCCTGCGATCCGGAAAAGAACTGGCTGGTCACGCACTCGCGGGTGCCGACCTGCTCGCCAAGGTGATCGGCAAGACCGCCCGGAAACTGGAACGTGGCTTCGGCAGGCACGTCTTCGCTGGCGAGCGAAGGTGAACACTTCCAGCGGATTTCGACACCGGCAAACAGATAGGCCTTGGAGCGCACCAGCTTGAACAGCCGCGCGGGTTTGAACTTCTGATCGCCGAAAATCTCAATGTCGGGTGTGAAAGTGACAGCCGTGCCGCGCCGGTTGGGCGCCGCGCCCACTTTCTGAATCGGCCCCAACGTAACGCCGCGAGAGAATTCCTGCGCGTAGAGTTCCTTGTTGCGGGCCACCTCGACCCGCGTCTTCACCGAAAGCGCGTTCACCACCGAGATGCCCACGCCGTGCAAGCCGCCCGATGTCGCATAGGCCTTGCCCGAGAACTTGCCGCCCGAGTGCAGGGTGGAAAGGATCACTTCCAGCGCGGACTTGCCCGGATACTTTGGATGCTCATCAACGGGAATGCCGCGGCCGTTGTCGGTGATCGTGATCCGCCCGGCCGTGCCCGGTTCCTCTTCCAGCGTGACTTCGATGCGGTTGGCATGGCCCGCCACCGCTTCGTCCATCGCGTTGTCGAGCACTTCGGCCGCGAGGTGGTGCAGCGCACGCTCGTCGGTGCCGCCGATGTACATGCCGGGGCGCCGCCGAACCGGCTCCAGGCCCTCCAGCACCTCGATCGCGGAACCATCGTAGGATTCCCCGCCCGCAGCGGGAAGCTTGTCGAACAGGTCATCGGACATAGGCGAGACTATAGGCAGCGCCTGAATCCGCGATCAAGCACGCTTTTCCGTTTATCCGCAGTCCCATGCACGGCAGGGCAGGGCTGAGGGGCTGTCAGTTGACGAATTTGGCCGGTGCGGGGCTGATCACCTTGACTGTGCCGGGCTGCACCTCGCGCACTTCCAGCGCCCGTTCCACCACGCCGCCGCGGGTGAAGCGGAACGGCCCGTCGAGGCCGAGGAAGCCGCCGCTCTCCATCATTTCCGCGGTAGGGAAGCGCTGACCCACATTCCAGCCCCGAGAGACGCGCAAGGTCAGGAGAACGGCATCATATCCCAGTGTCGCGATACGGAACGGCGCGGTGCCGAAGCGCGAACGGTAGCTCTTCGAAAACTGGCCGAAGCGCTGGTCGGACACGGTCGAATACCAGGCGCCTGCCAGCGCCGGTGTACTGGAAAGCTGCCGTTCCCCGCCCCACAATTCGGTACCCAGAAGGCGAACTTTGGCATTGCTGTCGCTGTCGTCCCCGGCACGGAAAGTGGTGGCCGCCCGGGCCGACAAGCTGCCGCTATCGGCAATAAGCAGAGCTCCATAGCCGGTCCGTGCCTTGATCCGTGTTGCCGCCGCAGTGATCGAGGCTGCGGTGCGGTCATAAGGCTCCATGGCAACGACCGCGCCGCCGTTGGCGCGTACCGAAGAGAGCAGGGCGTCGCTTGCCCGGTCTCCGTATTCACCGCGCGGGATCAGCGCGGCAAACGAGGAAATGCCTTGAGCCCGGGCGTATTTCACCGTGCGGGAAATCGACTGTCCGGGCAGGTTGCCCATCACGAAGACATCCTTGCCGGCCGCGGCTTCATCGTTGGAGAACGAAATCAGTGGTACTTTGGCCGGGCGTGCGACGGCGGCGACAGCGGGAATATTGTCCGCGAGCAGAGGGCCAAGGATCAGCCGGTTGCCGTCGGCCAGCGCGCGGCGCGTGGCGTCGGCCGGATTGGCTGCCGTGTCGTACGTCGTGACGCGCAGATTTTTGGCGCCGGTGTCGAGCAAGGCCATGTTGGCGGCATTGGCGATCGACTGGCCGACGGCGGCATTCTTGCCGGTGACCGGCACGAGCAACGCGACGCGATGATGTTCGGTATCGGTCGGGATCACGCTTTGGGGGGGCGCGGTCTGGGGAGCGGGGCCGGAGGGTGGGGGTGCCTTGGGTACAATGGCGCAGCCCGCCAGCAGCGCCATGGCACCTGCAGAGAGGACATTGCGCCGACTGATCCCCGAGATCGTTTGAAAATTCAGCCGCTTGTCAAACATTGCTTGCCGCACCCAGGGTCCTTGGCCATGAGTTCCACAATGGAACACTCACTTTCGCCGGGGCTGTATATAGTCGCGACCCCGATTGGCAACCTGAGCGATATAACGTTGCGTGCGGTCGATGTGCTGCGCGGAGTCGAGGCGGTCGCTTGCGAGGACACGCGCGTCACCGGGAAGTTGCTGCATCATCTGGGCATCAAGAAAAAGCTCATCCGCTATGACGATCACGCCGGAGAGGGAGACCGCGAGCGCTTGCTGGCGCTGATGGAAAGCTGGCCGGTCGCGCTGGTGAGCGACGCCGGAACGCCGCTGATTTCCGATCCGGGCTATCGTCTGGTGCGCACAGCGCGAGAACGGGGGATCGCCGTCACCAGTTTGCCGGGGGCGAATGCAGCCGTCGTGGCGATGACGCTATCCGGCCTGCCCAACGACCGTTTCCTGTTTGCCGGTTTCCTGCCGAACAAGGCGAAGGCTCGCGAAGAGATGCTGGGAGGACTTGCCGCCGTGCCTGCGACATTGGTCTTCTACGAGACGGCACCGCGCCTCGACGCCGCGCTGAAAGCCATCGATGCGGTATTGCGGGGCCGTGAAGTCGCCGTGGCCCGGGAACTCACCAAGAAGTTCGAGGAGTGCCGCAGCGGACCGCCTGCGGACCTTGCCGCCCATTACGAGGCGCATCCCCCCAAGGGTGAGATCGTACTTCTGGTCGCGCCGCCCTCGAACGAACCTGCGGGGGATATCGACGTCGATGCGCTGCTGCGCCGGGAACTGGCCGAAGCCAAGCCGTCGCAGGCCGCTGCCAAAGTCGCCAAAGCGACGGGGCTCGATCGCAAGATGCTCTACGCCCGGGCCATGGAACTGAAATGAGCCGGAGTCGGACACGGGCAGAGAAGGCCGGGCGGCATGGAGAAACCCTGGCGGTTTTTTATCTGTGGCTCACGGGATGGCGCGTGCTGGCGCGCCGGGTTCGGTCTGCGCGCGGTGAAATCGACATCGTTGCCCGTCGCGGAAACACCCTGTGCTTCGTCGAAGTGAAGTGGCGGGCAGCGGCACGTGAACTCGATCGCGCCATTACTCCTGCGAACTTGCGACGCATCGCCGCGGCTGCGCAAGCCGTAGGGCCGCGCTTCGCCAGGGCGGCAGATACGCAGCGGATTGATGTTGTTCTTGTTGCGCCGGGCCGCTGGCCGCGCCGTCTGGTGAATGTCTGGCAGCCCGGCGCTTGAAACCGGTCGCGCTGCCCCCCAATACGGGCTAGGCCGCCTTTCGCTGCACCCAGACAGGACCTTATTTCATGCCCTTACGCATCGCTGTCCAGATGGACCCGCTTGAAACCATCAATGTCGTGGGAGACTCGTCTTTTGCGCTGATGCTGTCGGCACAGGCGCGTGGGCACAGCCTGTTTCACTATGATGTACGCACGCTGGCTTACGATACGTCCGAAGGCGCGGGTGGGCGACTGACCTGCTGGGGGGCGCCGGTTACGGTGCAGCGCGGAGAAGGCGCCCATTTCACGCGCGGCGAATATCGGCTGATCGATCTTGCCGCCGATATCGACGTGGTGCTGATGCGGCAGGATCCGCCGTTCGATCTGGGTTATATTACGGCGACGCATCTGCTTGAACGCCTTGCCGGGCAGACGCTGGTCGTCAACGATCCGGCTTCGGTGCGCAATGCGCCCGAAAAAGTCTTCGTGCTCGATTTCGCGCGCTTCATGCCGCCCACCTTCATCGCGCGGCGGATCGAGGATGTTAGGTTGTTCCAGCAGCGGATGGTGGGGCGCGGGCTGGCCGGGGACTTGGTCGTCAAGCCGCTTCACGGCAATGGCGGCAAGGCCGTGTTCCGGGTTCCGGCGGATGGCAGCAACCTTGGCGCGCTGGTGGAGATGTTCCAGAACGCCTGGGTGGAGCCCTTCATGGTGCAGCCTTTTCTTCCGGACGTATCCGAAGGCGACAAGCGTATCGTGCTGGTGGACGGAGAATTTGCAGGCGCTATCAACCGCAAGCCGGGCGAGGGCGAGTTCCGCTCAAACCTGGCGGTCGGCGGTTCTGCGGAAGCCAGCGAACTGACGGCGGCGGAGGAAGAAATCTGCGCGGCGCTGGGGCCGGAACTCAAGGCGCGGGGGCTGGTCTTCGTGGGGATCGACGTGATCGGCGGCAAGTGGCTGACGGAGATCAACGTCACCTCGCCCACTGGCATTGTGGCGATCGACCGGTTCAATGGAACCGACACAGCAGCGAAGATCTGGGATGCCATTGAAGTGCGTCATGCAGCCATGTGACGCAAGGCTGGTCGCGCGCTTTACGGGTTGCGTCATGTACAAGACAAGCCCGGGTTTTCAATTGCATATGGTTAATTTGGGGCTACTCTTTCCGCAGATGATCTGAGGTGGGAGTGGCTTTTTATGACAAAGAAACTGGCAGCCGAGCTTTTCGGCACGTTCTGGCTTGTCTTCGGTGGTTGCGGATCAGCGGTCCTGGCGGCGGCTTTTCCTGACCTCGGCATTGGCTTTGCCGGTGTGGCACTGGCCTTCGGGCTTACGGTTCTGACGATGGCCTATGCCGTGGGCGGTATTTCGGGCGGACATTTTAATCCGGCGGTGTCGCTGGGCGTCGCGGTCGGCGGGCGCTTCCCGTGGAAGGATCTGGTGCCTTACTGGATTGCGCAAGTGATCGGCGCGCTGGTGGCCGGCGCCGCGCTTTATGCCATCGCTTCGGGCAAGGACGGCTTTGCGCCGGGCGGTTTCGCTTCGAACGGATATGGCGATCTGTCGCCTGGTGGATATTCGATGCAGGCCGCTTTGCTGATCGAAGTGATCCTGACCGCAGGCTTCCTGATCGTTATCCTGGGATCGACTTCGAAGCTCGTTCCTGCCGGTTTCGCGCCGATCGCGATCGGTCTGGCGCTTACGCTGATCCACCTCGTGTCAATCCCGGTAACGAACACTTCGGTCAATCCGGCCCGTTCGACGGGTGTGGCGTTCTTCGCGCAGACCGCCGCTCTCAGTCAGCTCTGGCTGTTCTGGGTCGCGCCGCTTGCAGGCGGAGCGCTGGGCGGGCTGATCTGGAAGTTTTTGCTGGCTCCAGAAAATTCCGAAGGCTGAGGCGGATCAGCGGCGTTCGCGCGGGTGCGCGTTGCGATAGACGTCCAGCAACGTGGCCGCATCCACCTTGGTATAGATTTGTGTCGATCCCAGCGAAGCATGACCGAGCAGTTCCTGCAGGGAACGCAGGTCGGCACCCGCGCCGAGCAAATGCGTGGCGAAGCTGTGGCGCAGCGCGTGCGGAGTTGCCGTTGCAGGCAGGCCCAGCGCGATGCGCGCGCGCGCCGTGGCTTTTTGCACCATGCCCTGCGATAGTGTGCCGCCCTTGGCGCCCCGGAACAGGGCCTTGTCCCGCTCAATGGGCCAGGGGCATTTCGCCAGATAATCCGCGACGCCTTCGCGTACGATGGGGAGCAAGGGGACGACGCGTTGCTTGGAGCCCTTGCCAGTGACAGTGAGCGTTTCGCCCAGCGGCACGCAGGCTCCTGTCAGCGACAGCGCTTCGCCGATGCGCAGACCCGCGCCGTAGAGCAGAAGCAGGACGGCGCGGTCGCGCGCGCCGATCCAGGGTTCGTGCGCATCCTCATCGACGGTGACGGCAAGGTTCACGGCTTCGTCCGGTGTGACCGGGCGGGGCAATCCCTTCTTGATACGCGGGCCACGCAGCCGGGGCGGGTTGGCATCCGGCATCCCGGCCTGTTCGCGTGCAAAGACCAGAAAGCCTTTGAGCGCGGAAAGTTCGCGCGCGGCCGAGACATTGCCGATCCCGTCCTGCCGCCGCACGGCGAGTTGCCGCCGCAAGCCTGCGGCATCAAGGCGGGCGAGGGTATTCCAGTCGGGATCGCCCAGTGTATCAAGGAGCCGGGCGGCGGCGGTGATATAGGCTCGCACCGTGTGCGGACTGCGGCGGCGATTTTGCGCCAGATATGTGCCCCAGGCTTCGAGAATGTCGGCCCGGGTCATCCCTTCACCAGCGCGGCGGGAACCAGTTCTGAAAGCAGACCGTCGAGAAGCGGCATTCCTGCTTCGGTGACGCCCAGGCGCTGGCCTTGCTGCCAGACAAGGCCTTGGCTTTCGTAGAATGCGGCTTTTGCCGGATCGAGCAGTTCGTATGGTTCCAGGCCGAAGCGCGCTGCCATGGCGGCAAGGTCCACGCCTTCGCCCAGCCGCAGCCCCATCAGCATGGCTTCGCAGGCCTGTTCATGCATTCCGAGCAGCCGCGTCTCGCTGATACCGTTACCGAACTGGTCCAGAGCGTCCAGCCAGTTTTCGGGCTTGCGGTGGCGAACAGTGGCCATGCCCATTCGCCGTCCATGTGCGCCGGGGCCGATCCCGCAGTAATCCTGATAGCGCCAATACGTGAGGTTGTGGCGGCTCTCCTCGCCGGGCCGGGCGTGATTGCTTACTTCGTAGGCGGGAAGGCTGGCGGCGGCCGTCATCTCGCGGGTCAGTGCGAAGATGTCGGCGCAGGCGTCTTCGTCCAGTGGTTCGAACTGTCCCTTGCGTACCATAGTCTCGAACCGCGTGCCTGGCTCGATAGTGAGCTGGTAGAGCGAGAGGTGTCCGGTGCCGAAGGACAGGGCGCGCGCCAGTTCCGTCTGCCACTGTTCCGGCGTCTGACCGGGGCGGGCGTAGATCATGTCGAAGCTGACGCGCCCGAAATGCCGTTGCGCCACATCGAGCGCGGCGAGGCCCTCGGCGGCGTTGTGGAGCCGTCCGAGAAAGCGCAGCGTCTCATCGTCCAGCGCCTGCAGGCCGAGCGACACGCGGTTCACACCGGCCTGTGCCAGCGCGGCATAGTTGGCGGCTTCGATGGAGGAGGGATTGCCTTCCAGGGTCACTTCGATGCCGGGCGCGAAACCCCAAAGGTCTTCGGCTTCACGCAGCAGGCGTTCCACCAGAGGGGGAGGCATCAGCGAAGGCGTGCCACCGCCGAAGAACACGCTTTCCAGCGGCTCGTCGTTTGCCATCGTCCGCTCGTGCCGCAGTTCGGTGAGCAGCGCCTGCTCCCAGCGGGCATGGTCCACCCGGTCGCGGACATGGCTGTTGAAGTCGCAATAGGGACACTTTGCGAGGCAGAACGGCCAATGGATGTAGAGCGCGCGAGCCATATGGGCAGCCTAGCTGCCGAACTGCTCCGCGACCAGCCTGGCGAAAGCATCGGCGCGGTGGCTGATCTTGTGCTTTTCTTCCGGATCGAGCTGGGCGAATGTCGCAGCGCGGCCCTCGGGGACGAAAACGGGATCGTAGCCGAATCCCGCCGTTCCGCGCGGCGGCCAGGAAAAGGCGCCGTTGACCCGGCCCTCATAGACAACTTCGGCCCCATCGGGCCATGCAATGGCGAGCGTGCACGAAAACCAGCAAGACCGGTCCACGTCAGGGCCCTGTTCGCAGAGCAGCCCTTCGACTTTACCCATGGCCATGTACCAGTCGCGACCGGGATCGCCTTCGAACCACTGCCGTTCGGCCCAGTCTGCGGTATAGACGCCGGGCTTGCCGTCCAGTGCCGTTACGGACAGGCCGCTGTCATCAGCGAGGGCGGGAAGCTGCGCGGCCCTGGCGGCGGCGTGGGCCTTGATCAGCGCGTTCTCGGCAAAGGTCGTGCCGGTCTCGTCCGGCTCGGGCAGGCCCAGTTGTCCGGCGGAAAGGCACTCGATCTCGTAAGGGGCGAGCAGGGCGGAAATTTCCTTGAGCTTGCCTGCGTTGTGCGTGGCGATGACAAGGCGCTTGCTGTCGAGTTTGCGGGTCATCTCAAGGGTCCTGCGATTCGTTCGGTACCGTTTTATCCGGCTGCATTTCCAACAGGTGTGGAAATCGATAGTATCTTTAAGTTACTATCGATTTCGTTCGAAAATAGATGGTAACTTAAAGTAATCAGGCCTCAGCGTCCGACGGCCTCTGCCTGCGCCGCATAGATGCGGTCACAGCCGATGCGGGCAAGGCGCAGCAGGCGAAGCAGGCCTTCCTCGTCATAGGTTGCGCCTTCGGCCGTGGCTTGCGCTTCGGCGATCTTGCCGCCTTCGATCAGCACGAAATTGGCATCGGCATCGGCAGAACTGTCTTCGATATAGTCGAGATCGAGCACGGGCGTGCCTTCGTAGATGCCGCAGGAGATCGCGGCGACGCGGGCTTCGATCGGGTCTTCGGCGATCTTGCCCTCGGCCATCAGCTTGTCGACCGCCATGCGCAGCGCCACCCATGCGCCGGAGATCGAGGCAGTACGAGTGCCGCCATCGGCCTGCAGCACGTCACAATCGAGCACGATCTGGCGCTCGCCCAGCTTCTTCATGTTGACAACGGCGCGCAGCGAGCGGCCGATCAGGCGCTGGATTTCCTGCGTGCGGCCTGACTGCTTGCCCTTGGCCGCTTCACGCGATCCGCGGGTGTGCGTGGCGCGCGGCAGCATCGAATATTCCGCCGTCACCCAGCCTTCGCCCTTGCCGCGCAGGAACGAGGGGACTTTCTCCTCGACACTCGCGGTTACCAGCACGCGGGTATCGCCGAAGGAGATCAGCACAGAACCTTCGGCATGTTTGGTGAAGCCGGTCTGGATCTCGATGGTACGCATTTCATCAGGGGCACGGCCGGAAGGGCGCATTGGGATGTCCTTATCGTGGATTACGCGCCGCCCCTTCGCGCATAAGGCTTGAGGTCGCAAGCCCATTGCCTAAATTGTACCTGAGATGCCCACACCGCCCATCACCGAACTGACGACTCGCGCACGAGAGATTTTCCGTCTCGTGGTGGAAGGGTATCTGGCCACCGGCGCGCCGGTTGGCTCGAAGGCGCTGGCCGGGCAGGGGAGTGTGAACCTTTCGTCCGCCTCGATTCGTTCGGTCCTTGCCGATCTGGAAGGGCTGGGCCTGCTGGCCGCCCCGCATATCAGCGCCGGGCGCTTACCGACCGATGCCGGGCTACGGCTGTTTGTAGACGGGATCATGCAGGTAGCGGAGCCGACCGTTGAAGAGCGCGCGGCGATCGAGAGCCGAATCACCGCACCAGGGCCGATTGAAGCGGTTCTGGAAGCCACCAGCGCGCTGCTTTCGAATCTGTCTTCAGGTGCCGGGGTGGTCATGGTGCCCCGGCGTGAGCCGCGCCTGATGCAGCTGCAACTGGTGCCTTTGTCTCCTGGGCGTGCGCTTGCCATCATGGTCGGGGAAGACGGTGCGGTTGAGAACCGGGTGCTGGAATTGCCCGTTTTTCTGCCGCCCAGTGCGCTGGAAGAGGCGTCCAATTATATTTCCACCCGGCTGGCGGGACGGACGCTGCCGGAGGCGGCACAGATGATGCGGACCGAGATCGATTCGGGCAAGTCCGCGCTCGATGCCGCGAGCCGCGATCTGGTGGAACGCGGGCTTGCGGTATGGAGCCAGGATGCCTTGCAACGGCCGGTGTTGATCGTGCGGGGGCAGGCCAACCTGCTCGATGAAAGTGCCGTTTCGGACCTTGAACGCGTGCGCTCGCTGCTTGACGACCTGGAAAGCAAGCAATCTGTTTCAGATTTGCTCGATGTTGCGCGTGAAGCGCAGTCCACGCGCATTTTCATCGGTTCGGAAAACCGGCTTTTCGCGCTTTCCGGCTCTTCGGTGATCGCCTCGCCGTATCGTGACCGGGAAGGGCGTGTTGTCGGTGTGGTGGGGGTTATCGGCCCGACGCGGTTGAATTATGCGCGGGTTGTCCCCATGGTGGACTTCACTGCCCAGAGCCTGGGCAAGCTTATTGGATAGCTGGAACCTGGATAGAATGAACGAAGACAAGACCCAGTCGCCGGAAGACGCGGCCGTGGCCGAGGAACTCAAGGGTGTGCCGGAGGAAATGCTCGACAAGGAGGGCGAAAACGACGAACTCGGCAAACTGCGCGAAGAGCTTGAAGTCGCGAAGCAGGACGTGCTCTACGCTCGGGCAGAGACTCAGAACGTCCGCCGCCGTCTCGAAAAGGACATCGCCGATACGCGCGCTTACGCGGCAACCGGTTTTGCGCGTGATATCCTCTCGGTCGCGGACAATCTGGCCCGTGCTTTGACGGCTATTCCCGCCGAACTGCGCGAGGATGAAAAGCTGAAGGGCCTTGTGGCTGGTATCGAGGCGACTTCGCGAGAGATCGACAAAGTCTTTTCCTCGCACGGAATCAGCCGCATTGCGGCGATGGGCCTGCCGCTTGATCCCAACCAGCATCAGGCGATGCTCGAAGTGCCTTCGGCTGATGCCGAGCCGGGCACTGTCGTGCAGGAACTGCAGTCCGGCTACATGATCAAGGACCGCTTGCTGCGCCCGGCCATGGTCGCCGTTGCGAAGAAGCCCGACTGATTTCGTCAGCCACGGGGCCGTGCAGTCGTGTTGACTGGTGCGGCCCATGGCTGACTATGCCTGAAGGCTCCAACCTGTAAGTCAGATCGTGCCGGTTCAGGCGCGCGGCATCTGCGTCCAGTTGAAGTAAAAGGAGGATCCATCCGCAAGGCCATGCGGTTGGTTTCGCATATCCTCTGACTTCCTGGAGAATGATCATGCGAAGACTGATTTTGCGTCCAGTTGAAGTGAAAGGAGGAACCATCCGCAAGGCCATGCGGTTGGTTTCGCATATCCCCTGACTTCCTGGAGAATGATCATGCGAAGACTGATTTTGCCCGTTCTGGCCGCCGGAGCATTCGCCATGGCCGCTTGCACCAGCAACTATGCGGGAGAAGGTGCGCTGGCCGGTGGAGCGCTGGGTGCCGGGGTTGGCGCGGTATCCGGCGGTGATGTCGGGACCGGAGCCGCTATCGGCGCGGCGGCCGGTGCTGTTGCAGGCTCTCAGGTCAAGAAAAACAAGCATGGATGCTACCGATACGATCGTGACGGCAATCGCTATTGGGACCGGGATTGCTGAAAGGCCCTGAGCCTAAGACGGAGCGAACGGAAGCACGCCGTGGTAATGCTCGAACGGGGCGGTGCCGGGAGCGTTCCAGCCGCGAGACAGCAAAAAAACATGCCGGACGATTTCGGCCTGCTGCTCGATGCCGTAGCGCTCCAATGTCCAGCCCGGTTGCAAGACGTATTCGTAGCGGCACATGGGATGGCGCATCAGCGGAAGATACCAGCGGCCCCTGGTCTGGGATTGCCAGACGTGAGTCATTTCATGAATGAACAGTCCTTGCAGGTCCGGCGGGCTCAGGGAGAAATCGTCCCGGTAGCCGTGTGAACGGGGATGGAAATGCAGGTGGCCGCAAGGCGCCATGACCGTGCCCACGGGCTGAAATGGAAACCAGCGCCGCCGCCGCACCCGCACCGGACTGCAATCTATCGCGGTTCCGAAAACGGAGCGGACGAGACCGCCGCCTATCGTTTCGATGCGAAGCGGTACCGGAACTTTGTCTCCATCGGAGAAAGTCAGCGTGAGTTCAACGGTCTCACCGGGCTTGAGCGTGCCCGGAAGGCCGAAGGCCATGACATGATAACCGCCCGGCGCAAATGCAACGGTCTCGCCGGGAGCGAGGGCTACGGAATTGACCGCGCTCATGGTGCGGCCTTCCGTCTTGTGCATTTCCGCCTTGTCTGCTTCTGCGACATGGACTCCTGCCAGCGTCGCGGCATCCGTGCCGTCATTGCGGATCGAGAAGTAGACGGCGGCGGGGCGGCCCGCCACGATCGGCAGCACAAGCCGTCCGTCACTGACCACTATTCCCGGACGCGCGTTGGGGCCGTTGGTTCCGGCGGCCGACTCTTCCGGGGCGGGCGCGGCGGCCTGCTGGCAGCCGCCCAGCAATGCCAGTGCCGCTGCGGCGTAGAGAAAAACAAATGTGTTGAACGGTTTCACCGGTTGGATGCCCTTGTTTCTGGCTTTGCAAGATTTCACGGCGGCAATGCCACCATGATGCTCTTGTTCCAAGCGAAACCGCACCTATATCGCCCTCCGACGACTTGGAACGTCATCGAGCCGCGCAAGCCGCTTTGCCTTTCGGGGGAGGTGATCCGCGCGGTGTCAACCACTGACGTGAGGAATGGGGTAAATGGCAAAAGTAATCGGTATCGACCTTGGCACCACCAACAGCTGCGTTTCCGTGATGGACGGCGGCAAGCCCAAGGTAATTGAAAACTCCGAAGGCGCGCGCACGACGCCCTCGATCGTGGCTTTCACCAAGGATGGTGAGCGTTTGATCGGGCAGCCCGCGAAGCGTCAGGCCGTGACCAACGGCGACAACACGATCTTCGCGGTAAAGCGCCTTATCGGCCGCCGATTCGACGATCCGGTGACCAAGAAGGATACCGAACTCGTCCCCTACACCATCGTGAAGGGCAAGAACGGCGACGCATGGGTCAACGCGGGCGGCGAGGACTACAGCCCGTCGCAGATATCGGCCTTCACCCTGCAGAAGATGAAGGAAACCGCGGAGAGCTATCTCGGCGAAACCGTGACGCAGGCGGTGATCACCGTTCCGGCCTACTTCAACGACGCGCAGCGCCAGGCGACCAAGGACGCAGGCCAGATTGCCGGTCTTGAAGTGCTGCGCATCATCAACGAGCCGACCGCGGCTGCGCTGGCCTATGGTCTTGAGAAGCAGGACGGCAAGACCATCGCGGTCTACGACCTTGGCGGCGGCACCTTCGACGTCTCGATCCTGGAGATCGGCGACGGCGTGTTCGAGGTGAAGTCCACCAACGGCGACACGTTCCTGGGTGGTGAGGATTTCGACACCAAGCTGGTGGAATGGCTGGCCGACAAGTTCAAAGCCAAGGAGAACATGGACCTGCGGACCGACAAGCTCGCTCTGCAGCGCCTGAAGGAAGCGGCCGAGAAGGCGAAGATCGAGCTGTCCAGCACGGCTTCGACCGAAGTCAACCTGCCGTTCATCACCGCGCGCATGGAAGGCGGCGCGACGACTCCGCTTCACCTGGTCGAGACGGTTACCCGCGCCGATCTGGAGAAGATGGTCGCCGACCTCATCAAGCGCACCATCGATCCCTGCAAGAAGGCGCTCGCCGACGCGGGCGTGACCGCTGCGGAAGTCGATGAAGTGGTTCTCGTGGGCGGCATGACCCGCATGCCCAAGGTCCGCGAGACGGTGAAGGAATTCTTCGGCAAGGAACCGCACACCGGCGTGAACCCGGACGAAGTCGTGGCCATGGGCGCCGCGATCCAGGCGGGCGTGCTGCAGGGCGACGTCAAGGACGTGCTGCTGCTCGACGTGACCCCGCTTTCGCTGGGCATCGAGACGCTGGGCGGCATCATGACCAAGATGATCGACCGCAACACGACGATCCCGACCAAGAAGAGCCAGGTCTACTCGACTGCCGAGGATAACCAGCAGGCGGTGACGATCCGCGTGTTCCAGGGCGAGCGCGAGATGGCGCAGGACAACAAGCTGCTCGGCCAGTTCGACCTCGTGGGCATCCCGCCCGCGCGTCGCGGCGTGCCGCAGATCGAAGTGACGTTCGACATTGACGCCAACGGAATCGTCAACGTGTCCGCCAAGGACAAGGGCACTGGCAAGGAACAGCAGATTCGCATCCAGGCATCGGGCGGCCTGTCCGACACCGATATCGATCAGATGGTCAAGGATGCCGAGAAGTTCGCCGAAGAGGACAAGAAGCGCCGCGAGGCCGCCGAGGCCCGCAACAATGCGGACAGCCTCGTCCATGCGACCGAGCAACAACTGGCCGAGAACGGCGACAAGATCGATGCCTCGCTCAAGGGTGAAGTCGAGGCGGCCATCGCAGCCGCTAAGGCAGCACTGGAAGGCGACGATGCCGCCGAGATCACGGCCAAGGCGCAGGCGCTGACCGAAGTGGCCATGAAGATGGGCCAGGCGATCTACGAGAAGGAGCAGGCTGAAGGTGCTGCTCCGGGCGCCGGGGCTGCAGCCGCTGGTGACGAAGACGTGGTCGACGCCGAGTTCTCGGAAGTCGACGAAAACAAGGGCTGAACGTCCTGATGAAAACCACGACCGCCACTGGTGCAAGCCGCGCCGGTGGCGGTTAGGTTATCTGCGGGGGATAGACCGTGTCAGCTACTGAAATAGATTACTACGAACTGCTCGAAGTTTCGCGCGATGCCGACGACAAGACGCTGAAGTCGGCCTACCGCAAGCTCGCCATGCGTTATCACCCGGACAAGAATCCGGGCTGCGCGGATTCCGAGGCGCGTTTCAAGCAGATCAACGAGGCGTATGACGTCCTCAAGGACCGGCAGAAGCGGGCCGCCTACGACCAGTACGGCCATGCCGCGTTCCAGCAGGGGATGGGCGGTGCCGGCCCGGGCGGGATGGGGGCCGAGTTCGGCGACATTGGCGACATCTTTGAATCGATCTTCGGCAGCGCATTCGGCGGGGCCGCAGGCGGTGGGCGCCAGCAGGCGCGGCGCGGCGCCGATCTGCGCTACGATATGGAAGTCAGCCTCGACGAGGCATACCAGGGCAAGCAGACAGAGATCACTATCGAAGTCTCGCAGACGTGCGAGCCTTGTTCGGGCTCGGGCGCAGAACCGGGCACCGGCAAGCGCACGTGTCAGATGTGCGCAGGCCATGGCAAGGTCCGCGCGCAGCAGGGATTCTTCGTGGTCGAGCGGACTTGTCCGACCTGCCATGGTCGGGGCGAGGTGATCGAGAAGCCGTGCCATGCCTGCCGCGGCGAAGGCCGTGTCGACATGCCGCAGACGCTGGAGGTGGATATTCCGCCGGGCGTCGATTCCGGCACGCGCATCCGTCTTGCCGGGAAGGGCGAGGCGGGGCCGTTCGGCGCGCCTCCGGGCGATCTCTACATCTTCCTGCACGTCAAACGGCACAAGATGTTCGAGCGTGACGGGACGACACTGCTCACGCGCGTGCCGATCACGTTTACGACGGCTGCGCTGGGCGGTTCGATCGAAATTCCGGGTATCGATGGCGAGATGATTGCACTGGATATCCCGGCCGGCATCCAGTCGGGTAAGCAACTCCGCAAGCGTGGGGCGGGCATGCCGGTGCTGCAGGGCCGGGGGCGTGGCGATCTCGTGATCGAGATTACGGTCGAGACGCCCACCAAGCTCAGTGCCCGGCAGAGGGAACTGCTGTGCGAACTGCAGGCCACGGAAACCGGCGAGGAATGCCCGCAGTCGAAGGGCTTTTTCGACCGTATCAAGGAAGCCTGGAACGACCTGACGGAATAACGAAAGGACAGGCTACAGCGCCATGATCTCGCGCCTGATCTTGTCGATCAGGCCAGGGTCGGCCTGCAGCCTGTCCCTTTCCTCGTCCAGAATCGCCAGGAACGCCTCGCGCCGGAATTGGTGCAGATCGCGCTGGGGCAAGGTATGGTCCGGCTCCAGAGTTGAGGCGATCAGATCAATCATGCGTTCAGCGCCGTGGAGGCGGCCCCACAGGTAATCGTTCTCGCGGTAAGCGCGGCTGAAGAAGGCGCCGAAATTGTAGAACTCTGTGCCCCTCAAGGTCTCGCGCGAGCCGCCGCGGCGGATGGCATTGCAGTCCTCGGGAGAAATCCGGTCGACCAACACAGGATCGAACTCGGTGAGGCCTTCGCCGCGCAGCAGCGGCAGTGTGACCGTGTCGTAGAACGGAAACCCCAGGTAGGCGAGCAGCATCCGGCGGCGCAGCGCATGCGGCATGGCTGCGAGCGCTTCGGTGAGGATCTCGTCCACTTGCGTGTCGGTTTCCAGCAAGCCGTGGCGCGAAGCGATGTGATCGAGCACGGCTTGCGGGTCTTCGAAAACCGCACGGGCCAGCGCCGGAAATTCCGGCCCCAGCGCGTCGGCGGGTTCGCGGTCCATATAAAGCGCCAGCGCCTGATAGATGGCGGTGCGGGCATTGTCGCGGTCCTCATCGGTGACATCGGTCTCCTCCTCCCACTCCTGCGTCACCCGGCGCGCGAGAAGCCGCAGACGGCGGATGCGGAAGGCAAGATCGTGCTGGCGGAAAAACAGGATCATCGTCGGGGACTTGGTGTCGCGCAGCGAGACCATGCGATCGATGCCCCTGGCTTCCAGATGTGCGAACAGCCTTTCGCGGATCGGCTCGGCATTGGGGAGGCCCAGTTCCGGCGCTGCCTCCAGAATCAGGCGGCCAAGGGTGACGACAATGCCGCTGAACTTGATCTGGGCATAGCCGTGATAGGCGAACCCGGCCTTGTCGAACGCGGCCTTCTGCGCCCGGACACGCCAGACGGCCAGGCGCTTGGGCGTGGGGCGGCCCAGAAACAGCGTATGACCGAACAGCTTCTCGACGGCCTCTTCAATCTCCGGCCGCAGCGCCCGCACGACCGCGCGCAGGGCGTTCTTTTCGCGCGAATCGCGTTCGAGCGCCTCCAGATTGTCGCGGATCGGCTGCTCGCGTGGAATCGAGGAGAGCGAACCGAAGATAACGGGGAAGAAGCCCGGCACGCGTTTGTCCTCGCGGGCTCCGGGCGCGGCCTGATCGGGGGTGGGATCGATATAGAGGAAGCGCCGGTCGACCTCGCGCGCTGCCGGGCGGTCGCGCAGCGCGGACATCGCATCGCCGAACGGCGCATTGACCAGTACCGACCCGTCGATAAGCGAGACCGAATCGATCTCGCCGCGCCGCATGTGTTGGGGCATGATGCGGCGCAGGAAGGCCTCGCGTTCCGGCCACACGCCGTTCTTCTCGCGCATCAGCCGGTCGATTTCGGCCATTTGCAGGGGTGGAAACGCGCCGGGGAAACTGGCGGTGGACCGCGCGGCGAGCACGAGTTCAGGGATTGGCGCCAAGGTGTGTCCGCCTTCGGCCAGGGCTTTGGCGTGAAATCCGATAGTGAGACGGTGTTCGCTCTCCAGGACTTGTTCGGGCGAGTGCAGGTGCAGCGTTTCGAGATGGCCCTTGAAGTCGGTAGCGGTCACGAACAGGTCGAGCGGATGCCCCTCGGGCAGGAGCGGCAGGCCTGCGGGCGTGCCTTCCATCGCCATCATCGCCCGGCACAGCAGGCGCGAGAAGCCGATGCCGCTGAAGGGCGGTTCAAACCAGCGCGACCGGATCAGTCGCGAGAGCTTTTCGCGCACTTCGGCCCGGGTTTCCGGGGCAACGCTGGCACTGACCGCATTGCCCGGTCGTGTCAGCAGATAGGAAACGAGTGGCGTGGCCCAGAACTTCGCGGCGCGCGACCATGGCCGGGCTTCAGGATCGAGCAGCACGTCCACATCGGCGCATTCCAGCCACAGATCGGTGAGCGGCTCCAGCGACCGGCCGGAATGGATCGCCTGCGCCAGGAACACCGAATTGATCCCGCCCGCCGAAGCGCCTGCGACAATGTCCGTCATCACCCGCAGCCGCAGGTGGCTGCCCCGTTCCAGACGGCGCAGCAAGCGCAAGTAAACCCCGCCGCTGCCTGCCGGAATATCCTCGCCGGACCACAAGGCCCGGCTGGCCTGCATGGCCTTCCATAATTCCTTGGTGACGCCATGCATGTAGACGGCAAGGCTGACGCCTCCGTAACATACCAGCGCGATCCGCAGTTCTTTCTGCCGCATGGGGCAAGCTTGGAGCAATGGCGCGCCGAAAGCAATTGCGTTCTCATTCCGTTCCTATTAGGCCCCGCTTATGGCCAAACCGAAACGCCGATATGTCTGTCAGGCCTGCGGAAGCGTTTCCGCCCGCTGGCAGGGGCAATGCGCCGATTGCGGCGAATGGAACACGCTGGCGGAGGATGCGCCGAAAACGGTGTTTTCCGCCAGGCACGATCTCTCCTCCGGCGGGCGGCCAATTGCGTTCACGCCGCTCGATCAGCCCGGCGAAATGCCCAGGCGCCGCGCCAGCGGGCTTGCCGAGTTCGACCGTGCGCTGGGTGGCGGGTTGGTCCCCGGCTCCGCGATCCTGATGGGCGGCGATCCGGGAATCGGCAAGTCCACGCTGCTGCTGCAGGTCTCCGCCCATATCGCCAACAGCGGCGGCCGGGCGGTCTATGTCAGCGGTGAGGAAGCGGCGGGGCAGGTGCGGCTGCGCGCGGAACGTCTGGGCCTGTCCAAGGCGCCGATCCAGCTGGCCGCCGCCACCTCCGTGCGCGATATCCTGACCACGCTGGGGGCGATGGATACGCCCTCTATGCTGGTCATCGATTCGATCCAGACGATGCATTCGGACCAGATCGAAGGGGCGCCGGGCACGGTCAGTCAGGTGCGCGGCTGCGCCTTCGAATTAATCCGCTATGCCAAGGAGAATGGCGCCACGCTGATTCTCGTCGGCCATGTTACCAAGGACGGCACGATCGCCGGACCGCGCGTGCTGGAGCACATGGTCGACGTGGTGATGAGTTTCGAGGGCGAGCGCAGCCACCAGTACCGCATCCTGCGCAGCCTCAAGAACCGCTTCGGCCCGGTCGACGAGATCGGCGTCTTCGCGATGGAAGGCGACGGCCTTGCCGAAGTCGGCAATCCCTCGATGCTGTTCCTTTCGGGGCGTGAGGAACCGATGGCGGGCAGCGCCGTATTCCCGGCCATGGAAGGCACGCGGCCGGTGCTGGTGGAAATCCAGGCGCTGATCGTGCGGTTGCAGAGCGGGGCGACGCCGCGCCGCGCCGTGGTGGGCTGGGACAACGGGCGCATGGCGATGTTACTCGCGGTGCTGGAGGCGCGCTGCGGCCTCAATTTTTCGAGCGCGGAAGTCTACCTCAATGTCGCGGGCGGCTATCGCCTGTCAGACCCGGCGGCAGACCTTGCCGTGGCCGCCGCGCTGGTTTCCGCACTGGGCGACAAGCCGCTGCCCAACGATGCCGTATGGTTCGGAGAAGTTTCGCTGGCCGGAGAAATCCGTCCGGTTGCCCATTCATCAATCCGACAGCGCGAATCGGCGAAGCTGGGTTTCGGAAGGGGATTCGGCCCTTCCGGTAGCACCGGGCCGGAAAAGGGCATGAAATTTTCCGGTCTCGCGATGTTGCCCAATCTCGTTGACCGCATTCTTTCGGACGCATAATTCGCATGGCCATGACTGGCTTCGACATCGCCGTCCTGCTCTTCGTCGGGCTGGGCGCCATTACCGGCTTTATCCGCGGGTTCGTTCAGGAGGTTCTGGCGCTGGGCGCCTGGATCTTCGCGCTCTTTGCGATCCGCATGTTCCACACGCCGTTCACGCTCTGGCTGGAACCTCACATCGGCACGGCATCGGGTGCCGGAGTCCTGGCCTTCGTGCTGCTTCTGCTGGTCCCGGTGGTTGTTGTGAAATTGGTGGCCGGATGGGCCGGCAAAGCCTCGCGCGCATCGGTGCTCGGGCCGATCGACCGGGTGCTCGGCTTTGGCTTCGGGGCGGTGAAGGGGGTGGTTATTGTGGTGCTGGCCTTTTCAGTGCTGGTGCTGGGATACGACATGGTCTGGGGCACGTCCGGGCGGCCGGACTGGATCACCCGCTCGCGCACTTATCCGTTTATCAATGCCAGCAGCGAGGCGCTGGTGCAGCTTATCGCCGAACGGCGGCGCGAAGTGGCGGCGGGCGGCGAGAAGGGCTGAGGCATGTCCGCAACCGTTCTCTATACGCCCGAAGTGCTCGGCCTCGCCGTCGATCTGGCCCGAGTGCCGCTTACCGATGATTTTCCGCTCAAGGGCGAAGCACGCTCCAAGAGCTGCGGAAGCACGATTGCGCTGGGGCTGGAAACGGCCGCCAATGGCGCGATTGCGCGGGTAGGGGTGCGCAGTCAGGCCTGCGCCATCGGGCAGGCCGCAGCCGCGATCTTCGTGCAGGGGGCAGCCGGGCGCAACGGGCCGGAAATCCATGCCGCGGGCAGGGCCATTGCCGCATGGCTGGCGGGCGAGGGCCCCGTGCCGGACTGGCCCGGCCTTTCCACGATTGCCGCCGCCCGCGATTACCCCGCGCGGCATGGCGCGGTGATGCTGCCGTGGAATGCGGCGATGCAAGTGCTTCCCAGCGAGGGAATGGACGTTTAGAGCCCTGAGACTCCGGGGTAGGAAACAGGGGAGAACGCATGGCAGACCTTCATCAGCATCCGCTCGGGCCCGAGCCCAGCGCGTCCGACATCCGTCTGGTCATCGCGGCTTCCTCTGCCGGCACGATCTTCGAGTGGTACGATTTCTTCATATACGGCACCCTGGCCGGGTTCATCGGCAAGGCCTTCTTCCCGTCAGTGGGGCCGACACTGCAAATTCTGCTCGTCTGGGCAGGGTTTGCGGTAGGTTTCGGGTTCCGCCCGCTCGGGGCCATCCTGTTCGGCTATTTCGGCGACAAGCTTGGCCGCAAGTACACCTTCCTGGTTACCGTTACGCTGATGGGCATTTCGACGGCCGGTGTCGGCCTTATCCCTTCGGCGGATATGATCGGGTTGTGGGCACCGCTGATTGTCGTGTTGCTGCGTATTCTGCAAGGTCTGGCGCTGGGCGGCGAATATGGCGGTGCAGCGATCTACGTGTCCGAGCATTCGCCGCCGAACCGGCGTGGTTATTTCACGGGGTACATCCAGGCCAGCGTGGTCGGCGGCTTTGTGCTGTCGATTATCGTTGTCCTGCTCAATCAGGCTGTCTTTTCGGATGCCGCGCTGTCGGCATGGGGCTGGCGCATGCCGTTCCTGCTTTCGCTGGCTCTGCTGGCGATCTCGCTGTGGATGCGCCTCAAGCTTTCCGAAAGTCCGGTGTTCCTCGCCATGCGCGATGAGGGAGAAATATCCGGCAATCCCTTCGTCGAGAGCTTCACCTATCCGGGAAACAAGAAGCGCATTTTTGTCGCCCTGTTCGGTGTGACCGGCATTCTGACCACGATCTGGTACACGGCATTCTTCTCCGCACTCTCGTTCCTGAAAGGACCGATGCGGGTTGACCCCACTGTGGTGGAGGTGGTCATCGGTCTCACAGCACTGATAGGTATGAGCTTCTATGTATTCGTCGGCGCATGGTCGGACAGGATCGGACGCAAGCTGCCGACAGTCATTGGCGCTGCGGCAACGCTGGTGCTGCTCTTTCCTCTGTTCTGGGGGCTGGGCGCGCTCGCCAATCCGGGGCTGCAGGCCAGTGCCAAGGCGGCGCCGGTGGTTGTGTCGGGCTTCGCTTGCAGGACCGATCCCTTCGCCGATCTTACCGGCAACAAGCCCAGCGATTGCGGCAAGATACTGGAAACGCTGACCGCGAGCGGGGTACCCTACTCTGTGCGCCGCAGCGACACATTGTCGCTGACGGTGGGCGGGGAGACCGTGACCATCGCACCGGGATGGCTTGCTGACGATGCTGCGCATAAAAAGGAGGCGGACGCCGCCCGCAAGGCCGGTATCGAGACGGCACTTGCCGCCCATGGTTTCGATTTCAGCATGCAGTCGCCGGGGCTGCCTGCCTTGCTTGGAATAGCGGGCATTCTGCTTGTGCTTAGTGGGCTCTCCGCCCTGACTTACGGCGGCGTTGCGGCCCAGCTTTGCGAAATGTTTCCGGCGTCGATCCGCTATAGCTCGATGTCTATTCCCTATCATATCGGCGCGGGCTATCTCGGGGGCTTCCTGCCGTTGATCGCCAGTTATATCAACGCCCGCACCGGCGATGCCTATGCGGGTTTGTGGTACACCTGGGTGGTGGTCGCGTTCGGGCTGATAGTGGCGATCTGGGGCCTGCGCGGCGGGCCGCCTCGTGATTATGGTGATGATGTTTCCTGATGCTCCCGCGCCGGCGTTGCGGCTCGGCTTCGATCCCGACGCCCTGCGTTCGAACTGGCAGGTGCTTGACCGGCTTTCCGGGCAGGCGCGAGCCGGAGCGGCGGTCAAGGCGGACGGGTACGGGATCGGTGCCCGCGCGGTCGTTCCGGTTCTCCATGCCGCTGGATGCCGTGATTTTTTTGTCGCCCACTGGACGGAGGCTCGAGTTCTGCAAGACGTGGCCGCGCCGGGTTCGATTTCAGTGTTGCACGGGCCGCTGACCGATGCCGATGTAGCCTTTGCGAAAGCCAGCGGCGCAACGCCCGTCATCAATTCGCTCAAGCAGGCCCGGCGCTGGCTCGCGGGCGGAGGCGGACGCTGCCATCTGATGGTCGATACCGGCATGAACCGTCTTGGTCTGCCGATGGCCGATCTTGGCGACGAGGCTGTCGCTGCACTCGAGGTGGACGGGCTGCTTTCGCATCTCGTGTCGGCCGAGGAGGACGTTGCTTTCAATGCCGTGCAGCGCGACCGGTGGCGGCAGGCCTGCGCGGCGGTGCCGCATCAGCGGGCCAGCCTTGCCAACAGTGCGGGCATTGCGCTTGGGCCCGACTATCACGGTGATCTTACCCGGCCGGGCCTCGCGCTCTACGGCGGTGTTCCACGCGCCGAAATGGCCGATGCGATCCGCCAGGTCGTCCGTCCGCAAGCCGCGATCCTGCAAGTGCGAAATGTCGAGGCGGGGGAAACCATCGGCTACAATGCGACATTCACGGCGCCGGCACCGATGCGGGTCGGGACTGTCGCTTTGGGATATGCGGACGGTTATCTGCGTTGCTGGTCCGGCCAGGGCCGCTTCCATGCAGGAGGGCGGACATTGCCCGTGCTCGGGCGGATCAGCATGGACATGACCGTGATCGACCTTGCCGATGCGCCCGACGTCGGCGAAGGGGACTGGGTGACGGCTGACTATGCGCTGCCTGACGCGTCCGCAGCAACCGGCTTGTCGCAGTACGAACTGCTGACTGTGCTGGGGCATCGTTTTGCACATTAAATTCCGTTAATTACGTCTTTTGCTGCGCAGCAATTTGTGTTGCATTGCGACATCCCAGAATGGTAACGTCCTGTGACAAGGATATGGGGATTGGTTATGGCTGAAACGGCGTCGACCGACGACAATACGGTAATCATCAAGAAGTACGCGAATCGGCGGCTCTACAACACGCGGTCGTCCAGCTACATCACGCTTGATCATCTGGCGAAGATGACCCGTGAAGGCATCAACTACAAAGTGCTCGATGCCAAGTCCGGCGCTGACATTACGCATACCATCCTGACCCAGATCATCATGGAAGAGGAAACCAACGGGGAGCAGATGCTTCCGGTGAATTTCCTGCGTGAGCTGATCAGCATGTACGGCAATTCGATGCAGTCGCTGATCCCGCATTACCTTGAGGCTTCGATGGAAAACTTCCGCGCCAACCAGAGCAAGTTGGCCAAGGCGTTCGAGGACAGTCTGGGCAACAATCCGCTGGCCAAGCTGGCCGAACAGAACATGGCCATGTTTCGCGCGGCATCGGCTGCGTTCATGCCCGGTGCGGAAAAGCCGGAAGAGAAGCCTGCACCGACGGAAGACACCGGGGACCTCGCCGCGATTAGGGAACAGATGGCGGCCATGCAGAAGAAGCTTGACGCGCTGGGTAAATAAGGGCCAGCGGGTGCGCGCCGAAGGATGATCCTTCGGACCGCAACACCTAGTCAGGAAGAAGCATTCGTGTCTGCCATTCGTCACGCCCTCTCGGTCAAGCGCGAGGACGACTTCGCCCAGTGGTATCAGGAAGTCATTTCCGAAGCCGAAATGGCCGAGGAGTCCGGCGTGCGGGGATGCATGGTCATCAAACCGTGGGGCTACGGCATCTGGGAGCGTATCCAGCGCCTTATGGATGACCGGATCAAGGCCGCGGGCGTTCAGAACTGCTACTTCCCGCTGTTTATCCCGCTGTCTTACTTCGCCAAGGAAGCCGAACACGTCGAAGGCTTTGCGAAGGAAATGGCTGTCGTCACGCATCACCGCCTGATCGCGGACGGGCAGGGCGGGCTTGTGCCCGATCCTGAAGCGGAGCTGGAAGAGCCGCTGATCGTGCGTCCGACTTCGGAAACCGTGATCGGCGCGGCGATGTCGCGCTGGATCCAGTCCTGGCGCGATCTGCCGCTGCTCACCAACCAGTGGGCCAACGTGGTGCGCTGGGAAATGCGCACTCGCATGTTTCTGCGCACCAGCGAGTTTCTCTGGCAGGAAGGCCATACGGCCCATGCCGATCGTGAAGATGCCGTGGCAGAGACGCTGCGCGCGCTCGAAATGTACCGCGATTTCGTCGAGAGCGATCTCGCGATGCCGGTCATTACCGGTGAAAAGCCGGAGAACGAACGTTTCCCCGGCGCCGTCGCGACGTATTCGATCGAAGCGATGATGCAGGACGGCAAGGCGTTGCAGGCGGGCACTTCGCACTATCTTGGCACCGGTTTTGCCCATGCGGCAGGCATCCAGTATCAGGATGCGGAAGGCGCCCAGCAATATTGCCACACGACTTCCTGGGGCACGTCCACCCGTATGGTTGGCGGCATGATAATGACGCACGGCGACGACGATGGTCTGCGCGTGCCGCCTGCGGTGGCGCCGCATCAGATCGTCATTCTGCCGATGTTGCGCGACAAGCCGGAAGACGCCGAACTGATCGCGTACTGCGAAGCGCTGCGCAACGAACTGGCCGGTGTGTCGGCGCTGGGCGAGCGCGTGCGCGTTCTGCTCGACAAGCGTCCGGGCAAGGCCACGCAGAAGCGTTGGGCCTGGGTCAAGAAGGGCGTGCCGCTGATTCTTGAAATCGGCGGGCGGGATGCTGCCGGCGGCCAGGTCTCCATGCTGCGCCGCGACAGGCTGTGGAACGACGCGGCCAAGGCCAACTTCGTGGGCATGCCCAAGGAGGAGTTCGTCTCCATGGCCGGGGCCGAACTGGAAAACATCCAGTCCGCGCTCTTCGCTGAGGCCGAGGCCCGGCGCGACGCGCAGATCACCCGCGTGTCCAGCTTCGCCGAAGTCGAGGCGTTCTTCTCGGAAGACAAGCGCTATCCGGGGTGGGTCGAGGCTGAATGGTCCCGTCCGACTGGCGATGAGCTTGAAGCCGTCGTGCAGAAGCTCAAGGCGCTCAAGCTGACTATTCGCAACACGCCGCTGAAGGCAGAGCCCGTGAAGGGCGACTGCATTTTTACAGGGCAACCGGCGGTAGATGATCGAAGCCATCCGGTACAATTTGTCCAACCTGACGAATTTTTCCGGCCGGGATTCGCGTTCCACGTTCTGGTTCTATGTCCTGTTCCTCGCACTGATCCAGATCGGCGTGACGGTCGGGCTGTCGATCGTGCTTGGCGGCACGGCGGTGGTCGATGCCGTTCAATCCGCGCGCGCCGGTGCCGATCAGGCGGCGATGCAGCAGCACATAATCGCGAAAATGGCCGGGATGATGCGGATGACGATGTGGTTGTCCGTGGTGTTGTCGTTCCTGATGACGCTCTTACTGGCTGCGTCGTTTACGCGGCGGCTTCACGATTCGAACAAGAGCGCTTGGATCGCGGTGCTTGCCGTGGCGTTGCAGTTCCTCTCGATCGTATTGACCATCGGCATAATCGGCGAGATGGTGACATTCATCGGCTCCATGAAGCTGGACGATCCCGCTGCGATGCAGGCGGCCGCGCAAGCCCAGCGGAGCAAGTACGGGCTTCAGGGTTTGCTGGGCTGGGTTCCGTTGCTGATGGTCATCGTTTTCGGCGTCTGGCCTTCGAGCGATGGTGACAATCGCTACGGCGCGGAACCGGAACATCTCTGACGGCACACTGGCCCGCCCCGCGGCAATGACGGTGGGGAGCCCGTGACGTGCCATTGCAATCGGGCGCCCGAGGTCCCATGGCTGCGCGATGGCTCCCAGAAAACGGCCCGCGCCGGGCCTGCCGACGCGCAAGCAGATCCTTGACTTCATTCAGAACTCGCCGGTGCCCGCCGGCAAGCGAGAGATCGCGCGTGAGTTCGGCCTCAAGGGGCAGGAGAAGATCCAGCTCAAGGCGCTGCTCAAGGACATGGCCGAAGAAGGCCTGATCGACGGCAAGCGCACGGCGTTCCACAAGATGGGCGGACTGCCGAAAGTCACTGTGTTGCGCGTTGTCGACATCGAGGAAGGCGAAGCCATCGCCGTGCCCGATAACTGGCAGCCCGAAGACGCGACGCCGCCGCCGCGCATTCGCCTCGTCGAAAAGGGCCGTGGTTCCGCGCTCAAGAAGGGCGACCGGGTGCTGTCCCGCACGGAAGAGAGCAACTCGGGCTGGCGCGCCTTTCCAATGAAGAAGCTGGCGCTGCGGTCCGAGCAGTTCCTCGGTGTCGTCGAGATCGACGGGGCGGGCAAGCCCTGGCTGGCGCCGGTCGACAAGCGTATCCGCAATTCCTCGCCGATTTCGGATCTGGGCGGAGCCGAGGCGGGCGAACTGGTGCTGGGTGAACCCGTGGGCCGCTCGGCACGCGCTTCGGTGAAAGTCACCGAAGTGCTGGGCGAACCACTGGCCCCCAAGGCCTTCAGCCTGATTGCGATCCACAAGCACGGCATTCCCAACGTCTTCAGCGAAGAGACTCTGGACGAGGCGCAGCGCGTGGCGAAGCTGCCGCTCAGCCCGGACAAGCGCGAAGACCTGCGGCACTTGCCTATTGTCGCCATCGATCCCAGCGACGCGCGCGATCACGATGATGCCATCTGGGCCGAGCCGGACGGGGAAGGGGGCTTTCATGCGCTGATTGCGATTGCCGACGTCTCGTTCTACGTGCGCCCCGGCGGCTCCATCGACCGCGAGGCGCGGCTGCGCGGCAATTCGGTCTATTTTCCGGACCGGGTCGTACCGATGCTGCCCGAAGTGCTTTCCGCCGATGTCTGCTCGCTGCGTTCGGGCGAGGACCGGGCGGCCATGGCCTGCCATCTGCGCGTCGATTCGCATGGCAGGGTCCGGGACTGGCGCTTTACGCGCGCGACCGTGCGCATCCACGAAGTGATCGCCTACGAGGATGCGCAGGCGCGGATCGACGGCGGGGAGGCCGGCGAGAACCTGCAGAACCTCTGGGCCTGCTGGAAAGCGCTGGCCCATGCCCGCGAGCAGCGCGACCCGCTCGAACTGGAACTGCCCGAACGCCGGGTGAAGCTCGATGATCAGGGCCGTATCGCGGAGATTGCCATTCGCGAACGGCTCGATGCGCACCGCGTTGTCGAGGATTTCATGATCGCGGCTAACGTTGCCGCCGCGAAGGCGCTGGAGGCCAAGGTCGCGCCGGTCGTCTACCGTGTCCACGAAACGCCGAGCCGCGAAAAGCTGGTCGCGCTCAAGGACTATCTGGCGACGTTCGGCAAGAAGCTGGCGCTGGGGCAGGTGATCACGCCGGGCCTGTTCAACCGCATGCTCAAGGACATTGCCGACGAAAGCGAGAAGGCGCTGATCATGGAGGCCGTGCTGCGCAGCCAGACGCAGGCCTATTACGGGCCGCGCAACGAAGGGCACTTCGGCCTGGCGCTGGGCTCCTATGCGCACTTTACCTCGCCGATCCGCCGCTATGCCGACTTGCTGGTGCACCGCGCACTGGTGGATGCCTATCATCTGGAGCAGCCCAAGCCGCAGGGCGATATCCCGGCCACGTCCGGCCTGTCCGACCGGGACCGCGACGATCTCGGCCGGGTCAGCGAGGCCATCAGCCAGGCCGAACGCCGCGCCATGGAGGCCGAGCGCGAGACGATCGACCGCTATGTCGCCGCGTGGCTGTCCTCACGCGTGGGCGAGGTGTTCGAT
>JARROF010000050.1:0-15163 GCA_037384205.1 Novosphingobium sp.
GGTTTCGGCCCGCTCTCCTTACTGGGCAAGACTATCAGACACGCGAGCAAATGCCGGTTTCCACTGGCATGACACCAGAATTCCCAGTCACCGGCTCACTCCCAGCGGCGGCTCGTCGAACAGCAGTTTTACCACCAGCGCCAGCCGCTTGGCGTCCTCGCGCGCGAGGTGTTCCTTGGGCAGGCGGCGCTTGGCCTCTTCCAGTGCAGTGACAACCTGCGGGCGCGTATAGCCGCGCTTCTGCATCAGCTCTCCCAGAAAGCGCACTGGAAACGGCAGCTTCGCCCCGGCCGCCTGGCACAGCACTTCAAGCCAGTACTCGTCGAGGTCGGCATCGGCATAGACGCGGCAATCGCGCACGAACTCGGCCATTTCGGCCACGACCTGTGCGGGCGGCAGGCCTTCGCGTTCGACAAGCTCCCGGCCGATTCCGTGGAGGCTCTCGGCCTCTTGCGACCAGTCCCAGTACCGCCAGGCTGCGGCAGGCCGGATCAGCCAGGCACGGTTCCGGCCATCCATCCGGGCAATGGCGGCTTCGATGGGAAACGACCGGCCGTATTCGGGCAGGCAGCTCGCTTCGAAATCGATCAGTGCCAGACAGGTCAACGGGCTCCCCTTCGGGCTTGCGGATTTACCCCATACGGGTGTCGATAAGATCCTTGAGGCTGGCTTCGGCGCGGGCGCCGTAGTGCGAGATGATCTCGCTGGCGCAGATCGCGCCCATGCGCAGGCAATCTTCCACCGGCTTGCCGCGAACGTGGCCGAACAGGAACCCGGCCGCGAACAGGTCGCCCGCACCGGTGGTGTCGACGACCTTGTCGATCGGTTCGGCCGCGACTTGCGAGCGCACGCCATTGGCCACGGCCACGGCACCATCGGCGCTGCGGGTGACGACCAGCACCGGAATCCTGGGGGCCAGCGCGGCAATGCCTGCATCGAAATCGGCCTCGCCGGTGAGCGCGGCCATTTCATGTTCGTTGCAGAACAGCACGTCGATCTGTCCTGCATCGATCAGGTCGAGGAAGTCGGCGCGGTGGCGGTCGATCACGAAGGTTTCCGACGGGGTGAAGGCCACCTTGCGCCCGGCGGTGCGCGCGGCGGCAATGGCCTTGCGCATGGCCGCGCGCGGCTCTTCCGGATCCCACAGGTAGCCTTCGAGATAGAGCACCGCCGCATCGGCGATCAGGGCTTCGTCGAGCGCTTGGGCAGGCAGATAGTGCGATGCGCCAAGGAACGTGTTCATCGTGCGCTGGCCATCGGGTGTGACGAAGATCAGGCAGCGCGCCGTCGGCGGATTGCCCTCGCGCGCGGGAACGTCGAAGTGGATACCGCCGGCGCGGATGTCATGCGTGAAAACGTCGCCGAGCTGATCCTGCGCAACCTGGCCGATGAAGCCGCACCTGGCGCCGAGCTGGGCAAGGCCCGCCAGCGTATTGGCGGCCGAACCGCCCGAAATCTCACGCGCCGGGCCCATCGCCTCATAGAGGCTACGCGCCTGCTCATCGTCGATCAGCATCATGCCGCCGCGGGCCAGCCCCAGTTCCTCGATCAGGCTGTCTTCGCAATTGGCGATGACGTCGATGATGGCGTTGCCGATGGCGATGACATCCAGGCTCGGTTGGGTCATGAAACAGATCTATCCTTGAATGGCTGAGGCGCGAGCGCGAAAAACAATGGACCGCGAGTAGCGCGCGGTCTGCCGCTCCGCAAGCGCTGGCCGGGATTCCGGGCGTTGACAGCGCCCCTCCGGCACGCAATGCGATGGCCTGACTATGCCAAAACCGCATCGGGGTGGGACCCTCCAACGCTTTCGCGCGCCTCTGGCCGCCTGTTCTCTGGCTCTGCTGCTCTCCGCCTGCGGCGCGGGGGGATTTGCCAGCACGCCCCGTCCGCCCAAGCGCACATCCGCCGTACCGGCAGTCCGCCAGCCCAGCCTGACAGCACCGCGCGATCCGCGGTTTCAGGCGATCCCGGGGCTCGAAACCGTGATCGGCGCCACGCAGCGGCAGCTCGTGCGCCAGTTCGGCAATCCCCGGCTCGATGTCTGGGAGGGCGATGCCCGCAAGCTGCAGTTCACCGGGCGGCCCTGCGTGCTGGATATCTATCTCTATCCGACCTCACGCTCCCGCCAGCCGCTGGCCGCCTATGTCGATGCCCGCCGCGCCTCTGACGGGCGGGACGTCGACCGCGCAGCCTGCGTGGCCGCGCTCAAGCAGAAATAGACCGCATAAGCGAAACCCCGCCCCCGGATGGAGAGGCCCTCCTGTCCGGTGCGGGGTGTCGGAGACCTCGAAAACCGAAGTCTGTTCCGGTTATTCGCCGTTCTGCTCGGCAGCTTCGGCAGCGCGCTTGGCTTCGAGCCATGCGGCGGCTTCAGCTTCCTGCGCGGCTTGACTGGCAGCCTTGACGGCAGCCTCACGCTCGGCGCGCAGTTCCTCGATCAGCGCTTCGCGATCGTCGACCAGACGCTCATCGCCTGGAATTTCGTCCTCGATACCGGCCTTCTTGGCAGCCTTGGCGACGATGGCGTCCAGTTCGCGCTGAGAGCACAGGCCCAGCGTGACCGGGTCTTTCGGCGTAATGTTGGCAATGTTCCAGTGCGAACGGTCGCGGATCGCGGCGATGGTGTTGCGGGTGGTGCCGATCAGCTTGCCGATCTGCGCATCCGACACTTCCGGATGGTTGCGCAGGATCCAGGCAATGCCGTCCGGCTTGTCCTGACGCTTCGAGACCGGCGTGTAGCGCGGGCCCTTGGTGCGGCTCACGTTCACCGGGACCTTGTGCATCTTCAGCTTGTAGTCAGGACTTTTCTGGCCCTTCTCGATCTCTTCCATGGTCAGCTCACCGGCGCGTACGGGATCGCGCCCGGTATACTTGCTGGACGCGAGATCGTCGGCCATGGCCTGAACCTCAAGCATGTGCAGACCGCAGAATTCGGCGATCTGCTCAAAGGTCAGCGCGGTATTGTCGACCAGCCATGAGGCGGTCGCGTGCGGCATCAGCGGAGTGGGCTGGCTCATTCTCTATCTCCGGCGGAAACAATAAGGGCCACCCCTTCGCGGAGCGGCCGTTCCCGCCTGCATGTAGGCAAACTTTGCGGATTCGGCAAGCAAAAGCCGCGCTTTTCCAAGCGCGGCCGCGATAGCCCGTCCGTTTAATCCATCGCAACATACCCCGGCAGGGCGGAGACCCGCTTCAGCCAGCGGCACACTGCGGGATAGTCCTGAAGCCGGAAACCACCTGCTTCGCACACATGCGTATAGGGATAGAGCGCTATATCGGCCAGCGTCACGCCATTCCCCACGAACCAGTCCCGCTGTGCCAGGTGCTCTTCCATCACCTCCAGCGCGGCTTCGCCGCCCGCGCGCTTGGCCATAATCTGTTCCTTCTGGAACGGGGTGAGATTGGCCACGCCCACGATCGACAGCCAGAACCGCAAAGTCGCGAGATTGGGCTCATGGCTATATTGTTCGAAGAACATCCAGCGCAGCATATCCGCCCGGTCGAACGCATCGCCCGGAACAAGCGCAGAACCCTCCGCAAGATACCAGCAGGCAGCATGGCTTTCGGGCAGGAACCGCTCACCAACCTGCAGCACGGGAATGCGGCCGTTGGCATTGACGTTCTTCAGAAATGCCGGTGTGCGGGTCTCGCCTTTCAGGATATCGTATTGAATACGTGTTATCGGCTTGCCGAGTAGCGCCGCAGTCAGCCGAATCTTGAAACAATTGCCGCTGCGCGGGTCCTCATGAAGCGTAAGCGTGTCCATGAGCCCAGCATTGCACGGCTCCCGTCAGACCTCCAGCACCATCTTGCCGATGTGATCACCCGCTTCCATCCGGGTGTGAGCAGCGGCGGCCTCGGCCAGCGCAAAGCGCCTATCCATGACGGGGCGCAGCATACCGCCTTCGACGATAGGCCAGGCATGGGCAGCGATTTCCTGTACCAGCAGCGCCTTGAACTCGTCCGAGCGGGAGCGCAGCGTCGATCCGGTGAGGGTATAGCGGCGAGTCATGACCACGGCCATGTTGATCTCGGCCTTCGCACCGCCCTGAACCGCGATAGTGACATGGCGCCCGTCCATCGCAAGACATTTCAGATTGCGTGCCACATAGCTGCCCGCAACCATGTCCAGAGCGAGGTCCACCCCTTTGCCGCCTGTGATCCTGGCCACTTCCTCGACGAAATCGGCCGCCTTGTAGTCGATCGCATGGGCCGCGCCGATCTCCAGCGCCTGCGCACACTTTTCCGGCGAACCGCACGTCACGATCACGTTCAGACCGAAATGCCGGCCGAGCATGATCGCCATCGTGCCGATCCCGCTGGTGCCACCATGGACCAGAATCGTCTCCCCCTCGCGGGCGTATCCGCGCTCGAACACATTGTGCCACACGGTGAAGAGCGTTTCGGGCAGCGCTGCGGCTTCATCGAGCGGCAGACTATCCGGTACCGGCAGACAATGGCCTGCTTTCGCCAGACAGTATTGGGCATAGCCCCCGCCCGAAACGAGCGCGCAGACCGAATCGCCCGCCGCGAGTCCGCTCACCCCGTCACCCACCGCGGCAACGGTGCCGGAAATCTCCAGCCCGGGAATCGGAGATGCCCACGGCGGCGGCGGATAGCTTCCCTTCCGCTGCAGAACGTCGGGCCGGTTAACCCCGGCAAAGGCGACCTTGACCAGCACTTCATCCGGCCCCGGCTCCGGAACCGGCAGGGTAACGGGACGCAAAACCTCGGGCCCGCCGGGTTCCTCGAACCCGATCGCCGTCATGATGGAGGGCAAGTTAGTTAACATAGAGGTCCTGTTGCCACACAGTACTACCGGAGGGGAACTCTTTTCAAACCATTGACACACGAGATCAACCATCCGATGCTGCATTGCAATGGACGAGGACGATCGACCGCGGCGGCGGTCGCCCGGGAGTGATCCCGCACAGGATCATCTTGGAGCCGCCAGCCTTCTCGCCAGCGAAAGCCTGGAGCGCTATTCGCTGGATGAGCTTGATGCACGCGTCCATCTTCTCGAAAACGAAATCGCCCGCGTAAAGGCGCACAGGCAGAAATCTGCCGCGCACAGGCTCGCCGCTGACGCCTTATTTAGACAAAAAACGTCGTGATTTCAAAATATTGCCTTTTTTTGCCCGCGCAGGCACCTCGCAAGCGCCCTAGTCGCACATATATAATTCGGAAAGACGATATCACTCATAAACTCCCGCAAGGAGAGTCCTCTCTTTCAATGAAAGTGTCCTAGATGCCCAGTTTCGCCCAAAGCCTCGAAAAGACCCTGCATTCAGCTCTGTCTCACGCGTCTGAGCGGAGCCATGAATACGCGACACTCGAGCACTTGCTGCTCGCACTGATCGACGATCCGGACGCGGCGCAGGTCATGCAGGCATGCGGCGTGGATCTGGGAGATCTCGGCGACGTGGTACGCCAGTATCTCGATCAGGAATACCAGTCGCTCAAGACCGAGGAAAAGGGCGATCCCGCCCCGACCGCCGGCTTCCAGCGCGTGATCCAGCGCGCCATCCTGCATGTGCAGTCCTCCGGCAAGGATACCGTCACCGGCGCCAATGTGCTGGTGGCCCTGTTTTCCGAACGCGATTCCTATGCAGTCTATTTCCTGCAGCAGCAGGACATGAGCCGCCTCGATGCCGTCAGCTACATCAGCCACGGCATCGGCAAGGGCGGCAAACGCATCGAGGACCGCAGCCCCAAGGGCAGCGAAGACAGTGCGACGCCACAGGAAGACAAGGTGGAAACCAAGAGCCCGGGCAGCAAGAAGGATTCCGCGCTCGACCAGTTCTGCGTCAATCTCAACGAAAAGGCGCTGGCCGGTAAGGTCGATCCACTGATCGGCCGAGGCCCGGAAGTGGACCGCACGATCCAGATTCTGTGCCGCCGCTCCAAGAACAACCCGCTCTATGTAGGCGATCCCGGTGTCGGCAAGACCGCCATTGCCGAAGGACTCGCCCGCAAGATCGTGGAAGGCGAAGTGCCCGAAGTGCTCTCCGAAGCGGTGATCTACTCGCTCGATATGGGCAGCCTGCTCGCGGGCACGCGCTATCGCGGCGATTTTGAGGAACGGCTCAAGCAGGTCGTCGCCGAGCTGGAAAAGATGCCGCATGCGATTCTCTTCATTGACGAGATTCATACGGTGATCGGCGCGGGTGCCACCAGCGGCGGCGCAATGGACGCCTCCAACCTGCTCAAGCCCGCATTGTCGGGTGGCACGATCCGCTGCGTCGGTTCGACCACCTACAAGGAATTCCGCAATCACTTCGAAAAGGACCGCGCCCTGCTGCGCCGGTTCCAGAAGATCGATGTGAACGAACCCACGGTGGAAGACACGATCAAGATCCTCAAGGGCCTGCGCTCGGCGTTCGAGGAGCATCACGGCGTGCGCTACACCCCCGATGCGATCAAGACGGCGGTCGAGCTTTCGGCCCGCTACATCAATGACCGCAAGCTGCCCGACAAGGCGATCGACGTGATCGACGAAGTGGGCGCGATGCAGATGCTGGTGCCACCCAGCCGCCGCAAGAAGACGATCACTGCCAAGGAAATCGAGGCCGTGATCGCAACCATGGCACGCATCCCACCCAAGTCGGTCAGCAGCGACGATAAGAAGGCGCTGGAAAACCTCGAACGCGATCTCAAGCGCGTGGTCTACGGCCAGGACAGGGCGATCGAGGTTCTCTCGACTGCCATGAAGCTGAGCCGTGCGGGTCTGCGCGATCCGGACAAACCGATCGGCTCGTTCCTGTTCTCCGGCCCCACCGGCGTCGGCAAGACCGAAGTCGCCAAGCAGCTTGCCTCGATCATGGGCATTCCGATGCAGCGCTTCGACATGTCCGAATATATGGAGCGCCATTCGGTCTCCCGCCTGATCGGCGCGCCGCCGGGCTATGTCGGGTTCGATCAGGGCGGTCTGCTCACCGATGCCATCGACCAGCAACCGCACTGCGTCCTGCTGCTCGACGAGGTCGAGAAGGCGCACCCGGACCTGTTCAACATCCTCCTGCAGGTGATGGACAACGGCAAGCTGACCGATCACCATGGCAAAACCGTCGATTTCCGCAATGTGGTGCTGATCATGACTACTAATGCGGGCGCATCGGACATGGCCAAGACCGGCATCGGTTTCGGCGACGTGTCGAAGGCCGACGCGGGCGACGAGGCGGTGAAGCAGCTCTTCACCCCCGAGTTCCGCAACCGCCTCGATGCGATCGTGCCGTTCAGCTACCTCGGCAAGGAAACGATCAGCCGGGTGGTGGACAAGTTCATCCTCCAGCTCGAACTGCAGCTGGCCGATCAGAACGTCCACATCCAGTTCGATTCCGACGCCCGCGAATGGCTGGGTCACCGCGGTTACGACCGTCTCTACGGCGCCCGCCCGATGGCCCGCGTCATCCAGGAACGCGTCAAGCAGCCGCTGGCCGAGGAACTGTTGTTCGGCAAGCTGGCGCATGGCGGCGAAGTCCATGTTTCGGTGAAGGAGGATGCGCTCAGCTTCGAACTGACGCCTTCGGCGCCGAAAGTCAGCAAAGCCAAGAAGCGCAAAGCGCCGGCGACAAAGCCCGCTACAGGCAAGACCGGCCCGCAGCCGGAAGAAAACACCGACGACTAAGCTCATTCGGCAAACACGAAAAAGGGGGCGAGACCTATATAGGTCCCGCCCCTTTTTTCTTAGTTCGCAAGCCTCTGGTATCACCGCCAGCGCACAGAGATCACTTTGCAGTGTTGGTCACCTTGCAGCGGCTCATCTGGTGGCGGTCATAGCTGTAGCTGCCTGTACCGTTCCAGCTCTGGTCAACCGCCGGGGCGGCCATGAAATGGGCAAGGTAAGTGCCGATCGCAGGCGGCGGCACCGAAACCGCATATTGCCCGGACAGAGCCACAAGCAATGTATCCGTGGCGAAACCGGTATGATGCACGGTTCCGCTCACGGGAAACTCTAGCTCACCATAAGGGGGCGGCAGAGCCTGCGTGATCCTGGCCTGGCCATTTGACCTGGCCGTTGGTGGCATTGCCCCCCAGTTTCAGTGTCAGGGTCGGTGCGCCTGGCATCGGCCCCCCTTCAGGCGTGACTTCAAGATCAACGATGTAATAGCCGACTTCAGCTATAGTTCACTCTCCTCAACAACAAATCTGCACAATGTGTAAGTTTTGTAGGCATCTATTATGTCTATGAGCTTTATAATCGCTCATAATTTCCAATTGCGACTCTTCTTATTTGGGGATAATCCTCGAATAATAACGGAGTTTAGATAAAAACACTGGAGTCGAGAGGCATATTTATAGATAAAGTCTATACGAGACGAGATGATTATATTGACTATATCATTAAAATTTGTAAACGGAGCGTGAATACTTGTCCGCCATGACATACGCCGGATTTCATGGTTGACCGTGATCAAGGTTTCACGTGGAACGTTAGGGCTAAGACAGCATGGTACGCCCCTGTTTTCCGGAGAGACCCGACCGTGACTGTCGAAGCCGAAACCAAGCCAACAGCCGCCAATCCCAATGCCCCGTTCTACCGGCTGGGAGGCGCACCGGTGTTTGAGGCTATCTGCAACCGCTTCTACGATCTGATGGAACAGGACCCGGCCTATGCCGAACTGCGCGCCATGCACGCGCCTGACCTTGCCCCAATGCGGCAATCCCTTCCCAAATTTCTGGCCGGCTGGGCCGGTGGCCCGCGCGACTGGTTCGAAGCCAATCCGGGGCGCTGCATGATGAGCATTCACAAGCCTTTCGCGATAACCAGAGAAACCGCGGGGCAATGGGCCGAAGCGATGCAGCGGGCGATTGCCGATGTCGCGCCCGAACCCGCGGACATGGCCAAGGCCATGGGCGAAGTTCTGGGTGATCTGGCGCGCGGCATGGGGCGCGATTGAAACTCCGCAAAAGGGGCTTGCTGGCAAAAGGGGCCATCCTGTAATCAGGCGCCATGAAGCCCAAATTGCTAACCACGCTGCCGACCTACACGGGTCGGCTGTTCGCTGCCGACGTCGTCGCGGGAATCACGGTCGCCATGGTGGCGATTCCGCTCAGCATCGCCATTGCCATTGCCTCTGGCGCGGACCCGGCCAAGGGTCTGTTCACGGCGATTGTGGCCGGCTTCCTGATTTCGATGCTGGGCGGCAGCCGCGTGCAGATCGGCGGCCCCACCGGCGCCTTTATCGTGGTGGTCTTCGACGTCATTGCCCAGCACGGCTACGACGGTCTGGTGCTGGCGACGCTGATGGCCGGGGCGATTCTGATTCTGGCCGGACTGCTGCGCGTGGGCAACCTTATCGCCTTCGTTCCCGAGGCGGTTGTCAATGGCTTCACCATTGGCATTGCCGTAATCATCGCCAGTGGCCAGCTGAAAGACTTCCTCGGTCTGGACGCGGCGCATGTGCCCGCCGAATTCATCGGCAAGGTTGAAGCCCTGTGGGCCGCCAGAGCGACGATCAACTGGGCCACCACGGCAGCAGGTGTGGCAACGCTGGCACTGCTGGTTGTGCTGCGGCGGCTGTTTCCCCGCATTCCGGGGCCGATTTTCGTGCTCGGTGCCGTTTCCCTGGCGGTCTTTGCTCTGCATCAGCCGGTCGACACGATCTTCTCACGCTATGGCGCGCTGCCCAATCACTTGCCGACCCCGGCCTTGCCCGACGTCACGCTGGCACGGATTACCGAACTGCTGCCCTCCGCATTCGTGATTGCCTTTCTGGCGGCCATCGAGTCGCTGCTTTCGGCCATGGTCGCAGACCGCATGGTCGAAGGCGCTCAGCACAGACCCAATGCCGAAGTTCTCGCACAGGGCTGGGCCAATGTCGGTTCGGCCCTGTTTGGCGGCATGCCCGCCACCGGTGCGATCGCCCGCACCGCCACCAATGTGCGTGCCGGCGGACGCACGCCGGTGGCCGGCATGGTCCATGCTGCAACCGTTCTGTTCGTCTTGATGGTCGCCGCACCGCTCGCAGGCTATCTGGCCATGCCCGCGCTTGCCGCGCTGCTTATCATCACCTCCTGGAACATGAGCGAGCCTCACAAGTGGGCCAGCTACTGGGCCGCGCCTGTGGAAGACCGGCTGCTGCTGATCCTCACACTGGTGCTCACCGTGCTGGCGGACCTGACCGTCGCCATCGGCGTCGGCGTCGGTATCGGCCTCGCCCTGCGTCTGCGCAACAGCCGCATCAAGGCTCCGGAGTGGCACACGCCGGAGCGGTAAGGGCCGACACAAAGGCTGTATCCCAAACTTTATCCTTCAGGCGACAACACCGGGACCTATTGCGCAACCTTGAACTGTTTTTCGCGCGAAGTTGCGCCGCGCAACAGCTCCAGCCGCGATGGCGCCAGCCCGAGCGCCGCCGCCAGCAGGCCGCGCACGGCATCGTTGGCCTTGCCGTCCTGCGGCTTGGCGCGGACTTTGGCGACAAGTTTGCCCTCGGCGATTTCCAGCGCCTCGACCCGCGCGCCGGGGGTGACGCGCACCGCCAGCCGCCCCTCGCCATCGATCAGCGCCTGCACCGCCTCGCTGGCGGGAAGATCGGCCTTGGGTCTCGCCATCAGTCCTTGAGGCCCAGCGCCTCGGCGTGCATGCGGCCATTGATCACATAGCCCTGCACGCCCGCCTGATTGCCCGCAACGGCTGCCTCGTCGAGATCGCGCAGGTACTTGGCCGGGCGGCCCATCCACAGCTGCCGCGCACCGATCCGCTTTCCGGTCAGCATCGCGCCCGCCGCCAGCATCCCGTCGCTTTCGATATGGCTGCCATCCATGACGATCGCCCCGAGCCCGACGAAAGCGCGGTCCTCCAGCGTGCAGCCATGCACCATCGCCATGTGCCCGATCAGCACATCGTCGCCGATGATCGTGGGAAACCCGTCGGGATTGCCCGGCTTGGGGCTGTCGCAGTGGACGACGGTACCGTCCTGGATATTGGTGCGCGCGCCGATCACCACGCGGTTCACGTCGCCCCGGATCACGCAGTTGTACCACACACTGGCATCGGGCCCGATCTCGACATTGCCGATGATCCGGCAACCCGGCGCGATGAACGCGCTCGAATGGATCTTCGGGGCCTTGCCGTTGATGGCAGCCAGAGTGATGTCAGTGCGTTCGGTCATGCGTGCTCTCCGGATCGGGTCGGGATCTCCATGGGCCAGAGACCGGCCCTCAGGCAACCCGTCCAAGCCGATAGGTGACATGCGAACGCAACGGACCGTCCGCCGTCAGCCGGGGATGATCGAAATCGAGCTGCGGCAGGTGCGCCATGCCGAGCCGTGGCCGTAACAGCCCGGACGGCATCGTCCTCCAGATTCGCGAAAGCCCATGCCACACAGGCCCGCGCCGCTTCGGTGGCATAGTCATGACCCCGGCAATCGGAGGCGAGCCGCCAGCCGATCTCCACTCTGTCGAGAATCGGCGCAGATCCGGGCGAGCGGCGCGATATCCTCCTCACGCCAGGACCGCAGAACCAACCGTTCGGTTTCCAGCCGGAACTCAGGCATTATCAACATCCGCTGAACACTTGCTCAGCCAAATATCGCGGTCCATCGCATAAACCAGATGACGACAGAGTGGATGACCCACCGGGAAACGAGGATGATCGAAATCCAGCTCCGGCCTGTGCATCATGCCGAGTCTGGTCATCAGTGCCCAACTCGCGGTATTGGCAGGCACTGTCCACGCCACGATCCTGGCGGCGTCACGATGGGCAAATCCCCACTGCAGCGTCGCTTCGGCGGCTTCTCGTGCAAAGCCCTGTCCCCATGCGTGGTGCGCGAGCCGCCAGCCGATCTCCAGTTCATCGGCGACCGGGGTGCCGGCGTGTCCACCGCGCCGCAGTCCGCAAAAGCCGATGAAAATCCGGTCAGCCTTGCGCTCGACAGCCCAGAAACAATGCCCCTGCTCAGCCTCCGTAGTGCGGATTCGCACGATGATCTCGTCGCTCGCCGCACGATCGATAGGACCATCAAGGTGCACCATCACCTCCCGGTCCCTGTTCATGGCCGCGAAGGGAACTGCATCCTCTTCACGCCACGACCGCAGCACCAGCCGCTCTGTCTCCAGCCAGAACGGTTGTGCCGGTTCAGCCATGGAGCAGCCGCGCGGCGTGCGCGGCATGGTACGTCAGCACGCCCGAACAACCCGCCCGCTTGAAAGCCAGCAAGGTTTCGAGCACCAGCCCGTCGCGATCGCCCGCACCGGCCGCGACGGCAGCCTCGATCATCGCGTATTCACCGGAGACCTGATAGGCGAAAACCGGAACCTCGAAGGTTTCCTTCACCCGGCGCACGATATCGAGGTAGGGCAGGCCGGGCTTCACCATCACACTGTCCGCGCCTTCGGCCAGGTCCATCTCGACCTCGCGCAGCGCTTCCTCGGTATTGGCCGGGTCCATCTGGTAGGTCTTCTTGTCACCCTTCAGCAGCCCGCGCGAGCCGACCGCATCGCGGAACGGGCCATAGAAAGCCGAGGCATATTTCGCCGCATAGCTCATGATCTGGACATTGGTGTGCCCTTCGTCCTCCAGTGCATCGCGGATCGCACCGATGCGGCCGTCCATCATGTCCGACGGGGCGATGATGTCCGCCCCCGCCGCCGCCTGATTGAGTGACTGGCCAACGAGCACTTCCACCGTCTCGTCATTGAGCACATAGCCATCTTCGCCGAGCAGACCGTCCTGCCCGTGGCTGGTATAGGGATCGAGCGCGACATCAGTGAGCAGACCGATGGAATCGCCCAGCTCGTCACGGATCGCGCGCAGCGCGCGGCACATCAGGTTATCGGGGTTGAGCGCTTCCTTGCCATCGTCGCTGCGGCGTTCGCGCTCGGTGTTGGGAAACAGCGCCAGACAGGGAATGCCCAGGTCCGCCGCTTCCTTTGCCCGCAAGACCATCTGATCCACAGACCAGCGCGATACGCCGGGCAGCGAGGCAATGGGTTCCTCCACCCCTTCACCTTCGGTGATGAAGAGTGGCCAGATGAGATCGGCCGGGGTGAGGATCGTTTCGCGGTGCAGGGCACGGCTCCAGGCCGTGGCGCGCGCGCGGCGCAGGCGGGTGTGGGGGAAGGTTCCGGTCATGGCGGGGGATTGCCGGAAAAATCCCGCCGGTTCAATTGCAAGTAACGCCAGCCGGGTTGCGCCGATCCCTCGAGACGGACTCTCAGCCGATCGTTTGCGGCGCCAGCCGGTCAATCTCGCGTTCGGCTTCGGCATGTTCGGCTTCCGGCTGCACCATCGGTGCCAGTGCCGCGCCGGGCTCCACCGTCAGCAGCGAGCGCAGCTCGGCCTTGAAAGCATCACGCTCCTTACCGGCGATCTGCGGCTTGGCCATGATGCTGAGCCCGGCCGGATTGATTGTATGGCCGTTGCGGTAAGCTTCGAAATGCAGATGCGGACCGGTGGAAAGCCCCGTCGAGCCGACATAGCCGATCACCTGCCCGGCCCGCACATGCGCACCATTGGCAACCGCGATGCGGCTCATATGGCCATAACCGGTACCGAGCCCCCCGGCGTGCTGGATACGCACGTAATTGCCGTGGCCGCCGTGGCGTCCGGCATACGTGACTTTCCCGTCCGCCACGGCATAGATCGGCGATCCGTAAGCCGCGCCGAAATCGATGCCCGCATGCATCCGCACATAGCCCAGAATGGGGTGCCGGCGCATGCCGTAACGCGACGTGATATGGCCTGCCACCGGCTGACCTATCGGCACGCTGCGTGGCTTGCCGATGGATGAAGCCGCAAACATCTGGCCGTCCTTGCCCCAGCGCAGGAGCTGCAGGCGCGGCTTTCCATCGCGCTCGATCCCCGCATAGAGCAGATCGCCCACTTCATGCTCGCCCTTGGCAGAGCGCTTGTAGGCCACGATCATGTCGTACTCGTCCGAAGCGCTGATGCCGCTTTCGAGGTTGATGTACTTGTCGACCGCCCGCAGATAGGACTGGATCGCCGCGACCGGCGCCCCGGCATTGCGTGCGGAACGGTAAAGGCTGGACCCGACAGTCCCGCGAATACGCAGCGGCGTCGCATCGACAGCGATCGGATGCCGCACCAGCGCAAGGCCGCCTTCAGCACCCCGCTCGATCGACAGGTCGAGATCGAAACGCGCGCGGAAATCCAGCGCATCGAGTTCGCGCGGTGCATTCGGCGCGGACCGTTTGCCCAGAGTGATGTCAAATTGCGTGCCCGAAGCGATATCACTTACCGGCACTGCATTGCCGACCAGCTCCGAAATGCGCGAGACATCCGCGCTGCCCACCCCGGCACGTTTGAGCATACGGCCGAAACTGTCCCCCTGACCGAGCGTCGAGACCAACTGGACCGTCGGGCGTTCGGGAACCTGGGCCAGCGGATGCACCAGCGGGCTTGCGCCCATATGCCGGCCGCTGTCCCCGCCGAGCGCCAGCGGTGCAATCGACTGACTGCGGAATTCATCCCGCTCGCGGCTTGCCACCGGCATGGCCGTTGCCGCCTCGACTTCGGAAAAATCGGGCCACAGGGCAATCGCCGCCACGCTCAGGCCAAGCAGCGTGGCAAAACCGCGCAGCCATTTGCGGCTGCCGATATCGCTGGCAAGATCAGGCGCAAGATCAACGTGCGCGCACCATTCCTCGAACCGGCGGATACGATCGGTGAAGCGCCCGGCCAGACCAGACTGCCCTTCCCGCGAATGCAGAACCGGCTCTGCAACAACCTGCGCATGCGACAAGGCCGCGGCATTGCCCGCACCTTTGCCGATATGCTCGCAGTTATCGTCCAGCGCCTTGAACAAAACGCCCCGCTTTCCGTCCCAATCCAGACGTTGCAACCCGTGGATCCCCGGGGACTGCCCCCTGAGGCCGAGATCCCTGTATTCAGAGCCTCTAGCAAAACAACTGTGCTCTCAAGGTTAATCGCCTTCTAAGGTTGTGGATTTCAGCGGCCATTTTCGGTGAGTCGACACTTGCGAGCGGCGGACGGCAGTGCCACATTCGTCCCTGCAATGGTTCACGCCCCGCACGTCTCATCGCGGCTAGACGCTCCCGGCAGCGTCAAAGCCGTGCTCGGGCCGACCAATACCGGCAAGACGCACCTCGCCATAGAACGGCTTTGCGCGCATTCGAGCGGCATGATCGGCTTTCCCCTGCGGCTGCTGGCACGCGAGGTTTATGACCGTGTCTG
>JARROF010000051.1:0-35451 GCA_037384205.1 Novosphingobium sp.
AAATTGCGAAAGATCCTATAAAACGGTTTGGGGCTACCGTTCTGACGTGGTGTAAAGGAACGCCATTATGCCCATAGCTGCCACCGGATCGCCGAGCGACCTTTCCAGCATGCTGCGCACCAGCGGCCTGTCGGCGGACAAGATCAAGGTCGTCCAGAAAAACGTCGACGATATTCGAAAGAGCGCCTCGATGCCGTCATCGGCCGTGCCGCCGCTGGACGGCGCGGCGTTTCGAAAGGCTCTGGATGCGCGGATCGAAAGCGATGTCGCGGTGGGTAAGTTGAGCCAGGGAGATGGGGCCGCCGTCAAACAGGCACTTGGCCTCAACGACGCTGCCGCAGGCGAAAGTCCCGCAGATGCGGACGGGGACTCCGCTGCTGCGGACGCACCGGTCGCCAATGCCGCAAAGGCCTATAGGCAGGGGGCCGATACTTATCTCTCGACGATCGGTCCGGGCACCCTGTTTGACGTGCAGGCGTAACCCTCAGGCCTTCACTTTGGCCTGAAAGCTCTTGCGCAGCTTCATCAGCTTGGGCGGAATGACCGCGAGGCAATAAGGATTGCGCTGCCCCTCGCCTTCCCAGTATTCCTGGTGATAGCCTTCGGCCGGATACCACGGGGCGGGGCCTTCGATCGTGGTTACCACCTTGCCGCCGTGCTCGGCCTTGGCGCGGGCGATGGCGGCTTCGGCTTCGGCGCGCTGGGCGTCGTCCAGCGGGAAGATCGCCGAGCGGTACTGCGTGCCTACGTCGTTGCCCTGGCGGTTAAGCTGCGTAGGATCGTGGGTGCCCATGAACACGTCGAGGATCTCGGCATAGGAGATCGCGTGCGGGTCATAAGTGACCTTGATCGCTTCGGCATGGCCGCTGACGCCGGTGCAGACCTGTTTGTAGGTCGGGTTTTCCACGCTGCCGCCGATATAGCCGCTTTCCACTTCGCTGACGCCGATCACGTCCCGGAACACCGCTTCGGTGCACCAGAAGCATCCGCCTGCCACGATTGCCGTTTCCATTGTCCGTTCCGTCCTTGTCGCTCGGGGGGCATTCCCGAAAAGCGAAGATAGGTAGCTGGGGCGGGCTTGTCATGGGGGGCGTCCGCGGGTTCCCGCTTCTGTTCCGCGCGTGCTGCTGATAGGAGGCCGTCATGGCCGAAATCACTGTCGCAGCTTTGCAACTCGCCCTGGGTTCCGCCGACGAGGCGGAGAATATCGCCGCCGTCTCCGCGCTTGTCGAGGAGGCGGCCGGGAAGGGGGCGCAGATCGTGCTCCCGCCCGAGCTGTTTTCGGGGCCCTACTTCTGCAAGACGGAGGAGGAGGAACTCTTCGCGCTGGCCCGGCCGACAAACGAGCATCCCTCGGTCGTGGCGATGCAGGCGCTGGCGGCGAAGCTGAAAGTGGCGATCCCCGCCAGCTTCTTCGAGCGGGACGGGCATCACTATTACAACACGCTTGCCATGATCGGTCCCGACGGCGCGATCATGGGAACCTACCGCAAGAGCCATATTCCCGACGGGCCGGGATACGAGGAGAAGTACTACTTCCGCCCCGGCAACGACGGGTTCAAGGTGTGGGATCTGTTCGGCACCCGCATCGGCGTCGGGGTCTGCTGGGACCAGTGGTATCCCGAATGCGCGCGGGTGATGGCGCTGATGGGGGCCGAAGTGCTGTTTTACCCCACAGCCATCGGTTCCGAGCCCTATGACGCCGATCTCGACACCAGCCGGATGTGGCGCCGGGCGATGCAGGGGCATGCAGTGTCGAACTGCATGCCGGTGATCGCCGCCAACCGTATCGGCACGGAAGCCGAAACGGGCAGCGAACAGGCCTTCTACGGCCACTCCTTCATCACCGACGAATGGGGTGATTTCCTGGCGGAGTTCGGCAAGGCGGAAACCGGCGTGCTCGTGGCGACAATCGACCTTGCCCGCGCCGCCAAGCACCGTGCCGGCATGGGCTTTTTCCGGGATCGCCGCCCGCAGCTCTACACCCGCATCGCGCAGGACATCTGAGCGCCATGGGCCGTCATCGCTACCTGATCGCGCTGGGCTCCAACATGCGCCACCCGCGCCATGGCCGCCCGCGTGCCGTGATCGATGCGGCAATCAGGGCACTGGACCACGGCAAGACCGAAGTCGTGGCAGCATCGAAGACAATCGAGACTCCGCCGCTCGGCCCGTCTCGCCGCCGCTATGCCAATGCCGCGGTTCTGCTGCGCAGCAAGCGCGATCCGGACGAAGTGCTGCGCAAGCTTCAGAAGATCGAACGCCGGTTCGGCCGCAAGCGCATGGGGCAAGGCTGGGGCGCCCGGGTGCTGGACCTTGATATCGTGCTGTGGAACGGCGGTCCCTGGGCGGGAGGCCAAGGTGAAACCAGCCTGATAATTCCGCATCCTGCCTTTCGGGAACGAACCTTTGTGCTGCGCCCCGCCGAGGCCATCGCGGGCAACTGGCGTGATCCGCTTACAGGATTACGTATCCGGCACCTATCAGCCCGCTTGACCAAGCCTCGTCCGATCCCTAGGTGACCCCTTCCGCAGCCGCGATGCGATAATCGCGAACGGCATGGGGGCCCTTAGCTCAGTCGGTAGAGCAACTGACTTTTAATCAGTAGGTCGCTGGTTCGAACCCAGCAGGGCTCACCACCTTTTCAATGACTTGGCTGGCGAACGTCGTACTTGGGGCTGATTTGGGGCACCCGCGGGGCACCAGAGGTCTCATGGCGGGCAGTCTATGATTTTCTAGGCTTTATTGGCCCGTCACTGCCGCACCTTAATAATTTCAAATCTCCGCAGCCAGTAGGTTGGGGTACGCAAGAACATCAACGAGGATTTCCCGCTGCGCGGGGCCGTCTGCTGCGCCGATTGCAATCAGCCGCTCACAGCCAACTGGTCCAAGAGCCGGACCGGCAAGCGCCATCCCCTACTATATTTGCCGTACCAAGGGCTGTGAGAGCGAAGCCAAGTCGATCCGTCGCGCAGAGGTTGAAGGCGAATTCGAGGCTCTGCTTCAGCGGCTCGTGCCTTCGCGCGACCTATTCGAACTGGCCGAAACGATCTTCCGCGACCTGTGGGATCAGCGCGTCGAAGCGCGCAAGGCGCAGCGCAAGAGCATGGCTGCGGAGATTTCGCAGATCGACAGCAAAGTCACGCGACTGGTTGACCTGATCGTCGATTCACAAAGCGAGACGGCTGTCAGTGTCTATGAGCATCGTATCCGCGACCTCGAAAGCAAGAAGCTGCTTTTGAACGAAAAAGTGGCCAATCGCGGACGCCCGATCCGAGGCTATGACGAAAGTTTTCGAACCGCCATGTCATTCCTCGGAAGCCCTTGGAATCTATGGGCTTCTGACCGTCTGGAAGACAAGCATGCGGTGATTAAACTGGCCTTTTCCAACCGCCTCTACTGGCAGCGCGGGAAAGGTCTTCGAACCCCTGAAATTTCTTTGCCATTCAAGGCTTTACAGGACTTTTCGTCCTCAAAAGAGGTAATGGTGCGCCCGACTGGATTCGAACCAGTGGCCCCCAGATTAGGAATCTGATGCTCTATCCTGCTGAGCTACGGGCGCGTGCGAACGGCGTCCTAGCTTGCGGGCAACAGCTTGGCAATCGCCTGCGCGCGCTTCATCCGATGTGGAGTTGGGCGATAGCCCCCGGCAAGTCGGCGACCGTATCCACGACGACATGGGCACCGGCTTCGCGAAGTTGGGTACGGGCCGCTTCCACAAGCTTTTTCCGTTCGCTTTCGCCGAGCGCGGTAAAGTCTTCCTCCGACAGGCCTACGGCATTGCCGCTTGCCGCGACGCCTACGGTCCACATACCCGCTGCGAGCCCTTCGGCGATGCCGACCACGGTATCGTCCACTTTGACGCAGGCCGAGGCCGGCCAGGCGCCCAGTTCGATGAGGTTTTTCCACGCCATCAGTGGAGAAGGGCGGCCTTCGGCGGTTTCCCCGGCGCACACGGAGTAGTCGGGGTTGTATCCCTGTTCGGCCGCGAGGGGGAGAATGTCGGCCATCATTTCACGCGAATAGCCGGTGCACGAGCCGATCTTGACACCAGCCGCGTGAAGATTTCGGGCGACTTCTGCCGCGCCGGGGATCAGTCTGGCGCAGTCTCTCGCTGCCGCACGCATGGCCGGGCCGATCGCCTCGAACAGCGCGTCCGCATCGGTATCGGTGGGTTTGGTCCCCTTGGCTTCATGCCAGGCTGCGGCAACGCGCGGCTTGGCAAGGATGTGCGCGATATGGTCTCGCTTGGCTCGGCCCATGTCCTCTTGCGCTTCGGCCTCGGTGATCGGCACGCCCTGTTCGGCGAAGAGATTGCGCAGGGCGAGCACGGGCGCACGGCTGCCGAAATCGATCATAGTACCGGCCCAGTCGAATACGACGGCTTTCAGCTTGGGGTGCATGGTTCTTCTCCCGGTTTTTCGTAGAGCGCGGAAATTACGTCTTCGGCCAGGGCAAAGCCGGTGGAAGCTCCGGTGCCGCTGGTGACGACGACAAGGCGCACGCCCGGCATGGGGCGGCGGACGATACTGTGGTGGGGCCCGCTGGCATAAGTGCCCGTCCAGCGTTCGATTACGGGCGGGGCGGTGCCGAACAGGTCAGAGAACTGGCCGATCATGGCCGTATCGATTTCATCCGATGCGAATGGCGGCGGCGTCGCGGCATAGATATGGCTGTCTCCCACGACGAGTGAGCCGTCCGCGCTCTGCACTGCGATCAGGTGGATGCCATGGCCGAGTTCGGCGGCACATTCCTGTTCCAGCCGGGCGCGCAGGGCTTCGGCCTCGGGCAGGGCGGCATAGCCGAGATAGCGGACCATGCTGAGATCGCTCATCACCGGGGCAGGCAGGCGCCAGACCGGCGCGGCGAGGCGCAGCATCTGGAGCTGGCAGCGCGTGACGCCCGCCGCTGCATATTCGCGGGGGAACAGACTGGACCAGTCGTCGCCAGGACAGACCACGATCTCCCGCCCCTTGACGTAGGTGCCGTCGCTCAGCCGGACGAGGCTCGTGGCGATGGCACTGACGGCCAGGCCGCGTTTGAAACGCACTCCGTGGACGTCTTCCAGCCAGCGGGCCAGCGCGGGGATGGCGGTGCGCGATTCGACGCGCAAGTCCGTGCGGCTGAGCAGAGCCCCGGCAACATCTGCGGCAAGTTGCGGACAATGGGCTTTCGCTTCTGATCCGCTGAGCAGAGAGCAATCCTCACCCATTTCGGTTTGCGCGAAGGCTTCGATCACGGCGGCGGCTTCGGGCCGCTTGGCGATGAGAAACAGGCCTTCCTGCTCCACGGCAATGCCCGCGTCCGGTGCGATCTGGCGCCAGATCGCGGCGCTGCGTTGCGCCAGCCGCCAGACTTTGCCGCGCTCCTGCCCGGTTACGGTCACGAAGCCGAAGTTGCGGACCGATGCGCCATTGGCCTGCGCGTCGCGATCGATGACAAGCACCTCCATGCCGCGCCGGGCCGCCGCATAGGCATGGGCCAGACCGACTATGCCGGCCCCCACGATGATGAGATCATGCACGGGCGGTCCTGACATGATGGACATTCACGTGAAGGATGAACCAGGCCGCGGACAGCAGCGTGCAGAGGGCTACCGCGATGGACGTGGCGTAGGCCACGTCCATGTAGAAGGGCAGCCAGTTCATGTTCGGGCGCCCCAGGCTGCGGTAAAGCAAGAGTGCCACGCTGCCCGCATAGCCCGAACTGTCGGCGATGTAGATGAGGAAACCCGCATTCCCGACATGACCGATTGCCGCGATCATGCGGTCAAAGAGCATGGCATTGAAGGGCGTGTAGGCGAAGTAGAGCCCGGCGCCGGTCAGGATCATGTAGGGCAGCGGCGCAAGCAGGTGCATCTGGAAAGCCAGCGTCGAAAGGCCCAGCAGCACTGCGCCCGCGAAGATGATCCCGTGCATGGCCAGCAGCGCGCGCATGTTGTCGCGGATCAGCATCAACGCGCCAAGCACGGCCAGGGCCGCGATGGCCACGGGCAGTTCGCTCTCGGAAAAGACCGAAGCGCTGCCGCCGTAACCCATGGCAGTCCAAAGCTCGGCGGCGAAGTTGTCGCGGAAATCGCGGATAGCGGTGAGCAGGACATAGCCTGAAACCAGCAGCAGCATCGCCACCCCGTGCGTGCGCAGGAACTCGGCACGGTCCTTGCCGAGCATCGGCATGCGGACGGTGCGTTCCGCCTCGTCGCGCGCGTCGGGTGGGGGCAGGCGCTCCAACTGCCAGAGGGAAGCGAGCAGCAGCGGCACGAACAGGGCTCCGGTTACAGCGGGCATCCAGTATTCGCTCACGCCCTGATCCATCACCAGCACGGCGACCGATTTCACCACGCCCGAGGAAAGGATAAAGCTGGCGCAGAGCATGGCTCCCAATGCCTCGGAAGCGCGGCGGCCTTCGACATAGCTGAACACCAGCCCCCAGATCATGCCCAGAGGCAATCCGTTGAAGAGCAGGCAGGCGATGTTCCAGGGCGCCGGGATCAGCGCGAAGGCAATCAGTGCGAGCCAGGATGTGCCGATCAGGGCGAGGATCGCCAGCGCGCGGCCGGTTCTGCCGAATTCGGCAATTACGCGAATGCCGATCAGCTTGGACAGGGCATAACCTAGAACCTGAGCGATAAGCAGCGCCGTCTTGTAGTCGGTCGCGCTCAGCCATCCTGCATGATCCGCGAAAGTTGCCGCCGCGAAGGGTTTGCGAAAGGCGTACATGGCGAAATAGGCTCCGAACGCCGCCGCGCCGCCCAGTGCCAGCATGGCGCCGTTCGATCGGGAATGAGGAGAAGATGCGCGCAAGAAAGTCACCGATTTGCTAGATCTATTTTGGTATGGACCAGATTAATGTCACTTTCGTGACGGCGGGCACGTGACCGCGCATCGCGTTCGCGGCGAGTCAGGCGGTGATGCGCATGGTTCCGATGCCGGGGTCGGTCAGACTGTCCCTGCCATCGTCCGCTTTACCGGCAAAGCGCCGGAGGAATGCCGAATCATTCTTGACGGTCACGGTGAGATCGTACCATCCTTGGGTTTCGCTCAGATCCAGCGGGACAGTGGCCTCTTTGCCTGGCGCTACACGGACTGTATGGGGGCCGGGAGCTGCTGCTGCATAATCAGGGGCCATTGCCATGACAAAGTCGACCGGGCTCGCCGTCTGGTTCGAAAGGCGCAGTTTTGCCCGCCGTTCTCCTTCGGCTGGGGTGAATGCGGCTTCTGGAGATGCGCCTGTCTTGCCGATCGTGCCCTCGTAGCGGCGCATATATCCGTTGGGGCCGACCAGTGTCAGATCGTAGGCATCGGTCAGGCCGTCATCATGCCACTGCTCGCTGACGAAACTGTCGCCGCCGCCGATGGTGTAATGCCATGGCTCAAGCTCGTCGCGGTTGTCGTGGACAGTGAACGTGACGCCGGGTGTGCCGGTGTTTCCCATGACAAGGCGGAAGCGTCCGCGATCCGTCACTCTGCCTTCGGTGTGGAAGCGGTAGGGCAAAGTGCGGTGCAGGCGGCGGCCTTCCATCTGCAGCCCCGGCTGCTGCCGTTCGGGGATGGCGTTTGCCGTGCCGGCGAGCGATTGCGCCACGCGTTTCTGGAAGTCTGTTGTATCGGGGAAGCGTAGCGCCGATGTATCGGGGTGCGGCGCCGTAAAGTCGAAAGCCGAGGTCAGATCGCCGCAGACGGACCGGCGCCAGGCACTTATATTGGGTTCGCGCACGCCGAAGCGGGCTTCCATGAATTGCAATACCGAAGTGTGATCGAACAGCTGCGAACAGACGAAACCGCCCCGACTCCAGGGTGAGACGATCACAGTGGGTGTGCGAATGCCGAGGCCGATCGGATGCGCGCCATGGACTTGTGCGGCATCGGCACTCCAGACCTTGGTTTCCCCATCCAGCGGAACCGAACTGTAACCGCGATAATCGCCTACCGGCGGCACCGGTGGTGGCATGTGATCGAAGAAGCCGCCAGCCTCGTCGAAGTTGAGAATGAAGGCTGTGCGCGCAAAAACTTCGGGATGATCCACCAGCGCAGCGATCAGGCCGGCGGTGACATGTTCGCCCTTGGCAGGTTCGGCCTTGGGATGTTCGGAAAGGTCTGCAGCGGTAACGATCCAGCTGATTTGCGGCAGGCGCCCATGGGCCACATCGTCCCGGAAAGCGGCGACGAGCTGCTCGCCGTCGGAGCGGGTCCGGTCGGGTTCCTGCCTGTGTTCGGACACCCACGAACGGCCGCGCCTGTAGAGGTCTGAATCGACGGGGCAGGGGCGGAATGCAGGGAAGACCGAAAGCAGATTGTCGCCGAAGTTGTCATATTCCTGATAGACCTTCCAGTTGATGCCCGCCTGCTGCAGGCGTTCGGCATAAGTGGTCCATTGATAGGCATCCGCTCGTAACGGCCTGTCTTCGCGCATGTCGGCACTCGGCGTGTCACTTTCGCCGTAGTTTTCCATTTGTGGATCGCCGCCGACAGTGCCGCCGCCATTGCATCCGCTGAACAGATGCAGGCGGTTCGGGTAAGTCTGCGTCATCGTTGAGCTGTGGTAGGCATCGCAGACCGTGAACGCGTCGGCGAGGGCGTAGTAGAAGGGGAGGTCTCCCGCCGCATAGTGCAGCATGCGGTTATGCAGTTCGCCGGTATGCCCCCAGCGGTCATAGCGGCCGCGATTGAATATCCACATGTTCTCCTGATGCGACTGGTGCGCGCCATCGACCTTGAATGAGCGTGTCGTTTTGGAATCGCCATGGAAGGGCAGAACGTAGCCGTCCGGGTGCTGCGCCGACGGCTGGGCCCAGACCGTGCGACCGCCGGGCAAGCGCAAGGGGCGGGGATCGCCAAAACCGCGCACACCGTTCAGCATGCCGAAGTAGTGATCGAACGCCCGGTTTTCCTGCATGCATATGACAATGTGATCGATATCGCGCAGCGTGCCCGTACGGGTGGCCGGCGCAATTGCGCGCGCCCGTTCGATGAGGCCCGGATAGAGCGAGGCAATGGCGGCTCCGCCGGTCATCCCGAGGAAATTCCTGCGGTTGCTTCGAAACATCTTTACCTTCCCCTTGCCGTTCGGTTAGATCTGCCTCTAAATTTGGTATAGTCCAAAAAGACTACACTTCGACGACACGCCGAGCGGTCTCCCGCCGCCGGACCGGCAGAGCTTGCCGGCAAGGAGCTTTGCCCCGCATGACAAGTCCTTTCATCGATTCCATCTATGCTTTGTTCGACCGGTTCGGCGCCGAGCGTTACGGCGAGGATGCCTCTCAGCTGCAACATGCGTTGCAGTGCGCGCAGCTTGCACGACAGCATGGTTGCAGCGACGATCTGATTGCTGCATCGTTGCTGCACGATATCGGGCAATTCCTGGATGACGCGGGCAATGCCGCGGTTCGGCTGCACATTGACGGGTGCCACGAAACTACGGGATCAGTTTATCTTTCTCGCGCTTTTGGGCCTGAAATTACCGAGCCGGTGCGGCTGCATGTCGATGCCAAGCGCTATCTCTGCACGGTGCGGCCCGAGTACCAGGAAGGGTTGAGCGGGGCCTCGATACTCAGCCTGGAACTGCAAGGGGGAACGATGACCGGACAGGAAGTCGAAGCGTTCCTTGCGAATCCCCATGCCGAGGCGGCCTTGCAGCTGCGACGTTTCGACGATGCAGGCAAACAACCGGACTGGGAAGTTCCCGGTCTCGATGCGTACCGGCCAATGCTGGAATCGCTTCAACGATCTGGCTGATCCGGTAGTCTGTTGTCAGGACTGAATTGCATCGCAATGTGGTATGCGTACCCGGCTACTCCCGCCGGGCCGCCTTTTCGGCATTGGCGATGGAGCCGATCGTGCGTATGAAGCTGTCCGGATTGAGCGAGATGGAATCGATCCCCTCATCCACGAGGAAGGCTGCGAATTCCGGATAGTTGCTCGGCGCCTGACCGCAGATACCGATCTTGATACGCCCTGCGTGGGCCTTGGCGATGGCCTCTGCGATCATGCGCTTCACCGCTTCGTTGCGTTCGTCGAACAGGTCTGAGAGCATATCGGAATCGCGGTCTATGCCGAGCGTGAGCTGGGTCAGGTCGTTCGAGCCGATCGAGAAGCCGTCGAAGCGTTTGGCGAAGTCCTCGGCCAGGATCACGTTGGCCGGGATTTCGCACATCATGTAGATTTGCAAGCCGTTCTCGCCGCGCCTCAGGCCGTTTTCCGCCATGACGTCCAGCACCCGGTCGGCCTCGGCGGTGGTGCGGCAGAAGGGGACCATGATCACGACATTGGTGAAGCCCAGTTCCTCGCGCACCCGCTTGAGCGCCTGGCATTCCAGCGCGAAGCCTTCGCGGTAGCGTTCGTTGTAATAGCGCGAGGCCCCGCGAAAGCCGATCATCGGGTTTTCCTCGGCCGGTTCGAACGCCGATCCGCCGAGCAGGTGGGCATATTCGTTGGTTTTGAAGTCGCTCAGGCGGACTACGGCCGGGTGGGGGTGATAGGGCGTCGCCAGCTTGGCGATGCCGTGCGCCAGATGATCCACGAAGTATTCGGCGGGCGTGGGATAGCCGCGCGTCAGGTCCTCGATGGTGCGGGCGTCCTCCGCGTTCAGGCGCTCGGGATGGAGCAGGGCCATCGGGTGGACCTTGATCAGGTTGTTGATGATGAATTCCATGCGGGCGAGCCCCACGCCATGGGCGGGCAGGCGCCACCACTGGAAGGCGGCGGCGGGATCGGCGATGTTCACCATCACGTGGGTGCGGGTCCTGGGCAGGTCGCCGACGTCGATCTCCTCGCTGTCGAAGGCCAGCAGACCGTCATAGATGATGCCGGTCTCGCCGCCTGCGCAGGACAGGGTGATGTCCTGACCGTCCGTCAGGTCCCGCGTCGCGGTGCCGGTGCCGACGACGGCAGGCACGCCCAGTTCGCGGCTGACGATGGCGGCGTGGCTGGTGTTGCCGCCGTGATCGGTGACGATGCCGGAGGCACGCTTCATCACTGGCACCCAGTCCGGATCGGTATTGCCGGTAACGAGAATGGCCCCGTCGGGGAAGCGCTCGATATCGGCGACATCGCGGATGACGCAGGCCTTGCCGCTGGCGATGGCACTGCCCACGGCCGCGCCGGAAAGGAGCGCGGTGCCTTTCTCGTCGAGGCGGTAGTTGCGGAAGCTGGTGCGGCTGCGCCCGGCCTGCACCGTCTCCGGGCGCGCCTGCACGAGGTAGAGCAGGCCGGTCTCGCCGTCCTTCGCCCATTCGATGTCCATCGGTCGGCCATAGTGCTTTTCGACCGTCGCGGCCCAGCGGCCGAGTTCGACGATGTCTTCATCTTCCAGCACGTACTCGCGCTGCTCGGCCAGGGTGGTGTCCACCAGCCGCGTGCGCTTGCTGCCGCCTTGGGCATAGATCATTTTGGTGGCCTTGGCGCCCAGGCTCTTCTCGATAATGGGCTTGATGCCGCCCTTGTCCAGCAGCGGCTTGAAGACGATGAACTTGTCGGGATCGACCATGCCCTGCACGACCGTTTCGCCAAGGCCCCAGGCCGCGCTGATCACGGCAACGGAGGGAAAGCCGGTTTCGGTATCGAGGGTGAAGATCACGCCCGATCCGGCAAGGTCGGACCGTACCATCTGCTGGACGCCGATCGAGAGCGCGACCGAGAAGTGATCGAAGCCCTTGGCCTCGCGGTAGGAAATCGCGCGGTCGGTGAACAGCGAGGCGTAGCAGCGGCGGCAGGCGTCGAGCAGGGCGCGATGCCCGCGCACGTTGAGGAACGTCTCCTGCTGGCCTGCAAAGCTGGCGTCGGGCAAGTCCTCTGCCGTGGCGCTGCTGCGCACGGCGACGGCGGGGGCCTTCACGCCCAGCCGTTCGGCCAGCTTGTCGTAAGCCGCGCGGATTTCATCGGCCAGCGCATCGGGAATGGGGCTCGCTAGGATATGTTCGCGCACCGCGCTGCCCGCCGCCTGAAGGCTGGTCGCGCCGTCGTTGTAGCGCCGTATATCCTCGCGAATGGCGGGGGCGTTCCCGCGGGGATCGATGAAGTGGCGATAAGCCGCCGATGTCGTGGCGAAGCCGGTAGGCACGCGCACACCGCTCTTGCCGAGTTCGCGGACCATTTCACCGAGAGAGGCATTCTTGCCGCCGACAATCGGCACGTCGGCAATGCCGATGTCTTCAAACCAGAGGACGGAGGAGGGGGGCGTATTCATGGGGGGCTTCCTCTTCTTTGTTGTCTTCGAAGAGCGGCTGCGCAGCGCGCGGGAGATCAGCAGTTCTTCCATCAGGTTTTCCCAGGTGATGTAGCCCAGGCACCGGCCATCGTCGTCCGAGACGCCCACCGCCGCGGCGCCGCCGGTGAGCATCGGCACGATCTCGTCCATCCGCGTCCATTGCGAGACTTGCGGAATCTCCTGCATGACTTCGGCAATCGCGGTGTCCTGCCCGGTGCCTGCCAGCGCGCGAATGATCCCGTCCAGGTCGAGAAATCCGGCAAGGCGGCCCTCCCTGTCGACCACCGGGAATTCGCGCTGGTCGCTGTGGATCAGCGCGCTGGCCGCCGCCGCGACGGGATCGGTGGCATGGAGGCGGACGAAATTGTCGATCATCGAGTCCCGAGCAGGCTTGCCCGCCGTGATGTCGCGCAGGGCGACGATGCCGTTTTCCGAGCCGGCGGCGAAATAGACAAAGACCGCCACCAGCACGAGGATGACGTTGCCCGAGAGCAAACCCATGAGCCCGAGAAATATGGCGCAGGCCTGTCCGATTGCGGCGGCGACGCGGGTTCCCTGCGTATGGCCAAGCCAGGTGGCGAGCCCGGCGCGCAGCACGCGCCCGCCATCCATCGGGAAGGCCGGGATCAGGTTGAACAGGAACAGCGCGATATTGACGTAGGCCAGTTGCGCCAGAAGCCCGTGCCAGCCCTGGCCCTGCCGGATTTCCTCCACTGTGGGCATCCGGCCCAGCACGGCCAGCAGGACCAATGCGATCGCCAGCGTGACGAGCGGCCCGGCAATGGCGATCACGAATTCCGCGCGCGGCTCGTCGGGAATACGCTCCAGCCGGGATACGCCGCCGATCGGCAGCAGCACCACTTCGGGCGTGCGTACGCCGAACCTGCGCGCGGCGAAGATATGCCCGAATTCGTGCAGGACCACGCAGAAGAACACCAGCACGAGCAGCGTCACGATGTGCAGCGCGGCGGCAGGCCCGGCACTCAGCCATCCGCTCACCCCGACCCAGGCCAGCAGCAGCAGGAACGTGGCGTGGATGCGAACGGCGGTGCCTTTGACCGTGCCGATCGAAAACGACCAGCGGCGGCCCATGGCGGATGCGGTATGGCTCATCGTGTGCTGCTGTCCTTTAGTGACTGCCCGATCCCGTCAGGCTGAAATGCGGTTCGAACGAGGCGATCAGGTCGAGCCAGTCTTCCATCAGTCGCGTCATCAGGAAGCGCTTGCGGACGGTTTCCCGCGCCGCGCGGCCCAGAGTCTCGCGCAAGTGATGATCCTGCAACACGCGGATGATCTGCTCGGCGGTTTCCTCCACGCTGTTGACGAGGATGCCGTTCACATCGTGTTCGATCTGTTTCTTGATGCCGCCGACATTGCCGCCGATCACGACCGTGCCTTTCCACATGGCCTCGGCCACTGTCAGACCGAATCCCTCGCGCAGGGATTTCTGCAGGACGACGGCGGCCCGCCGTTGCAAGGCATTTACCAGTGCGGAATCCTGCACGGACAACACGATGATGCGTTCATCCGCGGATTTGCAGACATCCTCGAATATGCCCTGACCTTCGGGATCGTCGGTGGCGACATTGCCGACCATCACCAGCGTGGCGTCCACTTCCCTGCGAACGGTCTGGAATGCATCGATGACGCCTTGCGGGTCCTTCCACTTGTCGAAGCGGGAGATCTGCACGATCAGCGGCAGATCGGCGGGGATGCCGTAGTGGCTCAGGCGTTCGTCGATTTCTTTTTCGGTCAGATCCTTGTTGGTGGTGGAGAAAGGATTGATCGCAGGCATGATGAAGCGCTGCGGAGTGGTAATGTTCTGCGCATATTCGGGGAGGGAGAGGACCACCGCGTCATAATCCTCCACGAATTCGCGCAGGTAGGCCCACAAGTCCGTATCGGGGCGCGTCAGGTCGACATGGCAGCGCCACACCCAAGGCGATTTCTTCCGGAAATGGCGGATCAGCGGCAGGGGCTGCGGATCATGGACGATGACGATGTCATGATCGAGGTGCATGCGCGCGGCGTTCTCGAACACGACATCCTCATAGATGTCGCGCTTGAGATCGCTGAGGTTGAGTTCACCGCCCTGCAGCGCATTGTGCATCCGCTTGGTGATGTTGAAAAAGTCCGGGCGGCCCTGAAGAACGCGCCATCCGGTGCGAATGCCGGAGCCGTTCATGAGCAGGGTCAATGAGGAGAGCAACTCCGCCACGCCGCCGCCGTAGTAGGTGGAATTGACATTGATGACATGCAGATCGCGCAGCTTTTCAGCCTTGCCGAGAATGCGGTCGGCATTCTCGGCGCCGATGAACCGTTCGTAGTCCTGCACGGTGGGAAGGGCGAAGCCTTCCGTAACGTTCGATTCCATATCCGCTCCTGTTCTGGTTGCGGCAGGCTCTTGTTTGGGCGGCGGAGCGCCGCTTGTCGTCTCCCTGCGCGATTGTCCTTGAGTCGGTCCATCAGCGCAAGGCATGTCTCGAAATGCGAAGGAAAAATGCCGAGGCCGAGACGATTGGGGAGCACAGGCAAGTGCCATACGGGAAATCTCATGCTTCGGCTTTGACCGATCGCAATGCGGGCCGGTCCCGGAGCCGGGAGACTGGCGGCGTTGCCAAGTTTCGCAAGTTGCCAAGTTTCACAATATGACCATACTCTCATGGCAATCAGGAATTGCCTGTGCTCCGGCGGCTGTGCCGGGGCGCGGCAAGGTGTAGCTCCTGACGTTCGACCGCTTGCAACGGGAGACCGCATTGACGCAGGCTTTCAAGGGAGACGGATCCGCCGGCGTGATCGATGCGGCGGGCTTGCAGCGCCTTATCGAGGTGCTGGCGGAAGAAGGATATCGCGTGGTCGGCCCCTCGCTGCGCGACGATGCGATTGTCTATGCCGACATGGACGGCACCGGATCGCTCCCCGCTGGTTGGACGGACCGGCAGGAATCCGGCCGCTATGCCCTTGAACGGCGGAGCGACAAGGCCTTCTTCGGATATGCCGTAGGGCCGCATTCGTGGAAGGCGTTTCTTTTCCCGCCTGTCGAAACTCTCTGGAAGGCACAGCGTGGGAGCGATGGTGTGATGGCCATCGATAGCGAACGCCATCGGGACAAGTTCGCCTTTATCGGCGTGCGATCCTGTGAACTTCACGCCATGGCCGTCCAGGACAGGGTCTTTGGAGAGGGGCCTTACACCGATACGGCCTATGCGGCGCGCCGATCGGACGCCTTCATCGTCGCTGTCAATTGCGCCGAGGCCGGTGGCACCTGCTTTTGCGTATCGATGAAAACGGGACCACGGGCGGAGCAAGGTTTCGATCTGGCGCTGACCGAGCTTATCGATGGCGAAGAACATTGGTTCCTGACCGAAACCGGGAGCGAGGCCGGGCAGCGTATCCTGGCGCAGATCTCGAACGTACAGGCCTCGGATGTGCAGGTCGCGGCGGCGCGGGCCGTTTCGGAACGTACGGCTAGCAAGATGGGGCGCAGTCTCGATACCAATGGCATCAAGGAACTTCTGCAGGATAACCCCGGGCATCCGCGCTGGGACGATGTCGCGGCCCGGTGTCTCACATGTGCCAACTGTACGATGGTCTGCCCGACCTGTTTCTGCTCGACGGTGGAAGACCACAGCGATTTGACCGGCGAGAATGCCGAGCGGGTGCGCAAGTGGGATTCGTGCTTCACGCTGGACTATTCGTTTATCCATGGCGGCAGTGTGAGAGAGTCCTCTCGTTCGCGCTATCGCCAGTGGATGACGCACAAGCTGGCGAACTGGATCGATCAGTTCGGAACTTCTGGCTGTGTGGGGTGCGGCCGCTGCATCACCTGGTGCCCGGTCGGTATCGATCTGACCGAAGAAGTCGCGGCTATTCGCGCCGGCCCGGGAGAGGGAAAGAGCAGATGAATATGGAAACCATGGACCAGATCCTTGCGCGGCAGGCTTTCTTCGCGGATTTTCCGCCTGAATTTGCCGCTCTGCTCGCGGGGTGTGCCAGCAACTGCCATTTCAAGGCGGGCGAATATATCATCCACGAAGGCGATCCTGCAGACAGGTTTTATCTTGTCCGGCAGGGCAAGGTAGCGCTGGAGATTGCTGCGCCTGCAAGAGCACCGGTCGTCATTACGACGCTGGGGGAAGGGCAGATTGTCGGCATGTCCTGGCTTGTGGCGCCGTACCGTTCGGAATTCGATGCGCGGGCGATGGAGCCGGTCCGTGCTATCGCTATCGATGCCGCGTGCCTGCGCGGGAAATGCGAGGTCGATCATCATCTGGGCTATGAGATGATGAAGCGCTTTCTGCCCGTGATCGTGAAACGTCTGCACGCCACCCGGCTGCAAGTTCTCGATGTCTATGGGCATAACTGATGCAGGCTGCGAGGGACCCTTTCGTTCCGGACATCTACCGCGTCGAGCAGGTCCGGCGCGAGCTGGCGGATGCGGTGACGCTGGAACTGGCCCCGCAGTCCGGTACGCGGCCGGACTTCAGGCCGGGCCAGTTCAACATGCTCTATGCCTTCGGCGTCGGTGAAGTGGCGATCAGCATGAGTGCCAGCGCCCGCGAGAAGCCGGGTTTTGTCCATACCGTGCGCAATGCCGGTGCGGTGAGCGGCGCGCTGGCCCGGCTGGAACCCGGCGCGACGCTCGGCGTGCGTGGCCCGTTCGGAACGGGCTGGCCGGTAGCAGAAGCGGAAGGGCGCGATGTGGTGATCGTGGCAGGCGGGCTGGGGCTCGCACCGTTGCGTCCCGCCATTCAGGAAGTGCTGGCCCGGCGCGAATGCTATGGCCGGGTAACGATCCTTGTCGGCTGCCGCAGCCCGTATGACATTCTTTACCGGCATGATCTGGAACAGTGGCGGCAGCGGCTGGACGTAACAGTGGAAGTGACAGTCGATCATGCAGGTACGGACTGGCACGGGGATGTCGGTTTCGTGACGACTCTGATCCCGCGCTCGCCATTTGATCCTGACAAGGCCGTCGCTCTGGTCTGTGGTCCGGAAGTGATGATGCGCTTTGCCGGCGGTGCCTTGCAGAAGGCGGGGATGCCCGCTTCGGACATCTACCTGTCGATGGAGCGCAACATGAAATGCGCGATCGGCCTGTGCGGCCATTGCCAGTTCGGCCCAGCCTTCATCTGCAAGGATGGCCCGGTGCTGCCGCTGGAGCGGATTGCCGGCCTTCTGGCTGTGCAGGAGATCTGACATGACGCGTCCCAAGCTCGCGGTATGGAAATTCGCCTCGTGCGATGGCTGCCAGCTCTCGCTGCTCGATTGCGAGGACGAACTGCTGGCCGTCGCGGGGGTGGTAGAAATCGCGAACTTTCCCGAAGCGTCCAGCGCTGTGGTGGAGGGGCCCTACGACCTCTCGCTGGTCGAAGGCTCGATCACCACGCCGCACGATGCGGAGCGCATTCTGGAGGTGCGCGCGCAATCGAAATTCCTCGTCACTATCGGGGCCTGCGCGACGGCAGGCGGCATTCAGGCCCTGCGCAACTTCGCCGACGTCAGGGATTTTATCGCAGCCGTCTACGCCTCGCCGCAGTTCATCGACACGCTGGCGACATCGACGCCGATCTCCGGCCATATCCCGGTGGACTACGAACTTCACGGCTGCCCGATCAACAAGGCGCAGCTCGTCGAAGTGATCTCGGCCTTTCTGGCCGGGCGCAAACCGGCCGTAGCCGCGCATAGCGTGTGCATCGAATGCAAGCAGCGCGGCAATGTCTGCGTGATGGTGCAGGGCACGCCGTGCCTCGGCCCTGTAACCCATGCCGGTTGCGGGGCTATCTGCCCGGCCTACCGGCGAGGCTGTTATGGTTGCTATGGACCGATGGAAACGCCCAACATGCCCGCATTGACCCGCGAATGGCGCGAACTCGGCGCCGAAAGGCGGGATATCCAGCGTGCCTTGCGCAGCTTCAATGCCTGGGCCGAACCGTTTCGTCAGGAGAGCGCGGCGCATGACGACTAAGACGATCAAGGTCGATTATCTCGCCCGGGTGGAAGGCGAAGGCGCGCTCGACCTGCATATCGAAGGTGGGCAGGTGCTGCGCGCCAACTTGCGTATCTTCGAACCGCCGCGCTTCTACGAAGCCTTCCTGCAGGGTCGTTCGCATGTCGAGCTGCCGGACATCGTTGCGCGCATCTGTGGTATCTGTCCGGTCGCCTACCAGATGAGTTCGGTGCAGGCGGTGGAGAATGCTTTCGGCGTGCGGGTAGAAGGGCAGCTTCGGGCACTGCGGCGCCTGCTCTATTGCGGCGAGTGGATCGAGAGCCATGCGCTGCATGTGGTGATGCTCCACGCGCCGGATTTCCTGGGCTATCCCGATGCGATCAAAATGGCTGAAGAGCATGGCGATACCGTGCGCAAGGGGCTGGCGCTCAAGAAAGCGGGCAATGCCATTCTGCGGCTGCTGGGCGGGCGCGAAATCCATCCGGTCAATGTCCGGCCGGGCGGTTTTTACAAAGTGCCGACGAAAGCGGAGCTTGCACCGCTGGCGGAGGAGCTCCGGCGCGGGCTGGACATGGCCGTCGATCTGGTACGCTGGGTTTCGACGTTCGATTTTCCCGATCTTGAGCGCGACTACGAATTCGTGGCGATGCGCCATCCGGACGAATATCCCATCACCGAAGGGCGGCTGGTCTCCAACCGTGATATCGACATCGATATCGCCGGATATGAGAGCGAGTTCGAGGAACGCCATGTCGCTCATTCCACTGCGCTGCATTCCTTGGTGAAGCGGCGCGGAGCCTATCTGGTCGGGCCGCTGGCGCGCTACGCGCTGAACTATGACCGGCTGCCTGCATCGATCCGGTCGTTGGCGGGGGAAGCTGGGCTGGGGGCCGTGTGCCGTAACCCCTTCCGAAGCATTGTCGTGCGCGCGCTGGAAACGGCCTTAGCGTGCGAAGAAGCGCTGCGCCTGATCGCAGCCTACGAGATGCCGGAGGCGCCTTCCGTTCCGCTTGAACCGCGCGAGAGCGAGGGTTTCGGTTGCACCGAGGCGCCGCGGGGCATCTGCTGGCACCGTTATGAATTCGCGGCGGATGGGATCATTCGCAAGGCCCGCATCGTCCCGCCCACTTCGCAGAACCAGCCCAGTATCGAGGAGGATCTGGCCGCTGTCGCCGCGGCGGTCGCCGATGCGCCCGACGATGTGATCCGCGGCCTTTGCGAACAATCGATCCGCAATTACGATCCGTGCATTTCCTGCTCGGCCCACTTCCTCAAGCTGGCGGTACATCGATCGTGACGGGCGGGGCAAGCCGTGTGCTGGTCTTGTGCATCGGCAACCCTGACCGGGGAGACGACGGGATCGGCCCGGCGGTTGCCGAAGCTCTGAACGGCACTTTGCCCCCCGATGCCACGCTGATGACGCGGAGCGGCGACATGTTGGCGATGCTCGAGGACTGGGCAGGCTTCGATGCGCTCGTGTGCATTGATGCGGCGGCCCGTGGAGAAGAGCCGGGCCGCATCCACCGGATCGATCTCGTCAAGGAGGATCTGCCGCGCGATATGGCGTTCCTCTCCAGCCATGCCTTCGGTCTGGGGGAGGGCATTGCGCTGGCCCGCTCGCTCGGTCTCGCGCCTGCGGTGATCATCGTCTATGCCATTGAGGGCCAGGACTTCGACGATGGAGCCCCCCTTTCGGCGCCGGTTGCCGCTGCGATTGTTCCGGCGGCAGACCGGATCAGGGACGAAGTGGTCAGACTGCAGGAGGCAGCAAGTCATGCATGAAACAGGCATTGTCCGTGATCTCGTCCGTCACCTTGAAGCGGTAGCGCGGGATGCCGGGGCGGATTCCATATCGGGCGTGCAAGTCTGGCTGGGCGCGCTGAGCCAGTTCTCGCCCAAGCATTTCCGCGAGCACTTCGACGACGAGGCGTGCGGCTCGATCGCGGAACGGGCGGTTCTGGACATTATCACGTCCGATGATCCGGGCGATCCCGATGCCCTGAACGTCATGATCTGCAGTGTCGATCTTGAGGTGCCCGAGACGGAGGACTGACGGCGGTGCCCGGCCTCTGCCCTGATGCTCAGGACGTGCAGCGGATCAGGCTGCATGTATCGGGCGCGGTGCAGGGCGTGGGATTCCGGCCTTTCGTATATCGGCTGGCCGTGGCGGAGGGGCTGGCAGGTTTCGTGCGCAACACTGGCGCTGGCGTTATGCTGGAAGTGGAAGGCAGCGGGCCGGATGTCGAACGGTTTCTTGCCCGCCTTCGCCGCGAAATCGCGCCGCCTGCAGTCATTGACAGGCTGACGTGCGAGCCGCTGGAGCCGGTTCGGTCGCCGGGGGTTGCGGTCCTGCCCAGCCATATTGGCGACAGGCCCTCAAGCCATGTCCTGCCCGATCTCGCTCCATGCGGCGAATGCCGGGCGGAGCTGTTCGATTCGACGAACCGCCGCTATCGCTATCCGTTCATCACCTGCATGCATTGCGGCCCGCGCTACAGCATCATCGAGGCCGTCCCTTACGATCGCCCTCGCACGGCCATGCAGCATTTCGTCATGTGCCCGGCCTGTCAGACCGAATACGACGATCCCGCCTCGCGCCGGTTCCATGCCGAGGCCAATGCCTGCCCGGAATGCGGCCCGGCACTCGCCTTGCACGGTGTGGATGGCACTCTCCTCGCCATGCGGAGCGATGCGCTTGCGCAGGCTATCGTTGCGTTGCGAGAAGGGCACATCGTCGCGCTTAAGGGGCTTGGCGGTTTCCAACTGCTCGCCGATGCGCGGAATGAGGCGGCGATCGAACAACTCAGGCAGCGCAAGAACCGTCCGGCCAAGCCCTTTGCGGTCATGGTGCGCTCTGCCGCAGAGGCCGCTGAAATCGCGCATGTTTCTCCGCTCGAGCGAGGAGCGCTTGAATCCCCGGTGGCTCCGATTTTGCTGTTGCAGGCGAGGGGGGATACGGTTGTGCCGCTGGCCGCCAATGTTGCCCCTGGCAATCCGGATATAGGCCTGATGCTGCCGGCAACGTCCTTGCATGACTTGCTGATGGATAGTCTTGGCTTTCCCGTCATTGCCACCAGCGGCAATCGCGGCGGGGAACCGATCGCGGCGGACGATGACGAAGCCTTTGCCCGGCTTTCCGGCATTGCCGATCTGTTCCTGACCCACGACCGGCCGATCGTGCATCCGGTCGATGACCCGGTCATGCGCGTGATTGCCGGCAACGTCACGACGTTGCGCTGCGGTCGGGGGCTGGCGCCTCTGGTGCTGCCCGAACCCCGGCAAAGCCAGTCTGTTCTGGCCCTTGGCGGACATATGAAAGATGCGCTGGCACTGGGGCGCGAGGAACGGATCGTGCTGGGCCCTCACATCGGGGATCTTGACCATATCGAGACGCGCAAGGCCTTCGCCCGGTCGGTCGAGAGCTTGTGCGGGCTCTATGGTCTTGAACCCGCAGTCGTGGCCTGTGATGCCCACCCAGACTATTACAGTTCGCAGGCGGTCGAAGCGATGAGGGCGGCGGTGTGCAAAGTCCCGCATCACCTGGCACATGTCCTGTCCGTCATAGTCGAGAACGGGCTGGATGGTCCGGTTCTGGGTATCGCGTGGGACGGCACCGGCTATGGCAACGATGGCACGATCTGGGGCGGCGAGTTCCTTGCCGTGGAAGGCTTCTGCAGCCGTCGTGTCGCGCACCTGATGCCGTTCCCCTTGCCGGGCGGCGAAGCCGCTGTGCGCGAACCGCGCCGGGCGGCTTTGGGCGCACTTCACACGGTTTATGGCAAGCCCTTGTGGGACATGCGCGATCTGCCCTGCATGACAGCGTTTGCGGCGGAGGAATGTGCGATGCTCCGCACCATGCTGGAACGCAGCCTCAATGCGCCCCGGACATCCAGTGCCGGTCGGTTGTTCGATGCGGCCGCCGCCATAATGGGACTGTGCCAGACGGCCACGTTCGACGGTGAGGCGGCGATGGCTGTTGAACATGCCGCGCGGTCAGCAAGGGAGGTACAAGGCTTGCCGTCACCCGTCCTTGTTGCTGCTGACGATGCTCCTCAGATCGATTGGCGACCGATGCTGAAGGCGTTGGTTGAAGGCGTGAAAGCGGGCGTTCCGGTGGGCGATCTGGCGGCGGGTTTCCACGACTGGCTGGTGGAAGCCATGCTGGAGATCGCCCGGCGCGTCGGGATCGCGCAAGTTGTGCTGGGCGGGGGCTGTTTCCAGAACGCCTTGCTGACCGGGCGGTCCTCCGAACGTTTGCAAGAGGCTGGCTTTCGTGTCTACCGTAACATCCGCGTGCCGCCCAATGATGGCGGGCTGGCGGTGGGGCAGGCTGCCTATGCCGCGCGGTGGCTGGATGAGGTGACGGGCTGATGTGCCTTGCGGTTCCGGGAGAACTATTGGAGGTCAAGGGCGATGATCCACTCACCCGGGAAGGCCGAGTGGTCTTTGCCGGCGTGATGCGGCGAGTGAACCTTGCCTATGTGCCCGAAGCAGGCCCGGGCGACTACGTGCTGGTTCACGCCGGGCTTGCCATTGCCGTGATCGATGAAGCAGAGGCGCGGCGCACTCTGGCCTTGCTGGACGAGATCGGGCCGGAGACTGGCCGGTGAAACATCTCGACGAATACCGTGATCCCGCCGCGGCGCGGCGCTATGCGGACGCCATTGCCGGGATCGTGACACGGCCCTGGACGATCATGGAAATCTGCGGCGGGCAGACTCATTCCATCGTCAGGCATGGCATAGACCGCCTGTTGCCGGAGGGCGTGACTTTGCTGCACGGTCCCGGATGCCCCGTCTGTGTGACGCCGCCGGGTATGATCGATGCGGCGATTGCCATCGCCAGCCGGCCGGGCGTGATCTTTTGTTCCTTCGGGGACATGCTGCGCGTTCCGGGAAACGAGAGGAGCCTGCTGGCCGCCAGAGCCAGGGGTGCAGATGTGCGCATGGTCTATTCGCCGCTCGATGCCGTGACGATCGCGCGGGATAATCCCGATAGCCAGGTGGTATTCTTCGCCATCGGTTTTGAAACCACGGCTCCGGCAACCGCCATGGCCATACTGCAGGCCGAGAGCCAGGGCCTTACAAATTTTTCCATGCTGGTCAGTCACGTACTCGTGCCTCCCGCGATGGAAGCACTGCTCGGCGACCCCGCTTGCGGTGTGCAGGGCTTTCTGGCCGCCGGCCATGTCTGCACGATCGCGGGATACCGCGATTACGAGCCCCTGGCGCGGCGGTACCGCATCCCGATTGTCGTGACGGGGTTCGAGCCGGTCGATCTGCTGCAGGGCCTCTACATGGTCATCCGGCAGCTTGAGGAAGGGCGCTGCGAGGTGGAGAACCAGTATAGCCGTTCCGTTCGCCCGGAAGGCAATCCGGCGGCCCGTGTGGCTGTGGACCGGGTTTTCACAGTGCAGGCACAGGACTGGCGCGGCATGGGAAGGATAGAGGCCAGCGGCCTTGGCCTGTCGGAGCGCTATACCTGTTTCGATGCGCGTCGCCGTTTCCCCATGGTTGTTCCGGGCCCTGAGCGCGAGAGCGAATGCATCGGCGGTGAAATCCTTCGCGGTGTCCGCAAGCCTTGCGATTGCCCTGCCTTCGCCCGGCGCTGTACTCCCGAGCGTCCGCTGGGTGCGACGATGGTATCATCGGAAGGGGCCTGCGCCGCATATTACCGCTATCGCCGACCGGCTTTGGAGTCTGTGACATGACTGGCGATTTGGGCCTTTCTCTGAACTGTCCTGTGCCGGACCCTGGGGGCGAGTGTATCGAACTCGCCCATGGCAGTGGAGGCCTGCTGACCCACAGGCTGATCGAGGATATTTTCCGTCCGGCCTTTGCGGAGTCTTTGGATGACCTGACGCATGACGGGGCCTTGATCGATAGCCCCACCGCTCAACTCGCTTTCACGACGGACAGCTACGTGGTGCAGCCCTTATTCTTTCCGGGCGGGGACATCGGTTCGCTCGCTGTGAACGGGACGGTCAACGATCTGGCGATGTGCGGCGCGCGCCCGGTCTGTCTGAGCGCCGGGTTCGTGATCGAGGAAGGTTTCCTGATCAGCGATTTGCGGTCCATTGCCGGATCGATGCAGAGCGCCGCGCAGGCTGCGGGCGTCCGCTTTGTTACGGGCGACACCAAAGTGGTGGAGCGCGGCAAGGGGGATGGCCTTTATATCAACACCTCCGGGATCGGCGCTGTTGTTTCGCCGGTTCCCGTTTCTCCCCGGCAAGTGCGCCCCGGCGACAGGATCGTGGTTAGCGGAGATATCGGCCGCCACGGTATGGCGGTGATGGCCGCTCGCGAAAACCTGGGGTTCGAACCGCCGATCGAAAGCGATTGCGCGCCTGTTGCCGTGCAAGTTCTCAAGCTGATCGAGGAGGGCGTTCCGCTGCATTGCCTGCGCGATCTCACCCGGGGCGGGTTGGCGACGGCGCTGATCGAGATTGCGCGGACGGCAGGCGTGGCCATGCAACTGGAACAGCAGGACATTCCGGTCTCGCCGCCGGTGCGCGGGGCCTGTGAGATACTGGGGCTGGACCCGCTCTATGTTGCTAGTGAAGGCCGTTTTGCCGCGCTGGTTCCGTCGCAGGCCTCAGACCATGCACTGGCCGTGCTGCGCGCGTTCGATCCTTCTGCTGCGCTCATCGGTGTGGTGCAAGACGAAGGCGCACCGGGCAGCGTCGCTTTGCGTACGCTGGGCGGCCGTTATGCCCTCGATCTTCTGGCTTGCGAGCAATTGCCGAGGATATGCTGAGCGATTTTGTCGCAATCGCAACGCTGCCGTGTTCTCCGGCATGTGGATTGTCGCATTCCGTCCGAACGGCAGTCCGGAAAAGACGCTCTTTTCGGCCGATTTTATGGTGGCGCGAAACTTGCTTTATCTCCTGCAAGGAGACAGCGGATGCACACCGACGTACCATTCGAAGGGATCAACTTCGGCTCTGTGCCTGAAGAAGTCGATGAACTTCTTCAGGCGGGCGTGCTTGCGCATCGGCAGGACAAGGACGCAGCCGATGCCTTGTTCCGGCAGGCTCTCGAACTCGATCCTTCGGCGCTGCCGACCTATTTCTGCCTTTACAAGATCCATACCTATTCAGGCCGCCTGGATCAGGCGCAGGCTATGGCTGAGGCAGGGCTGGCCGAGGCCGCTCAGCAGGCGGGGTGGGCCGGTGACTGGCGGCTGTGGCTCCCAAGAATACCCGCGCGGACAGGGCCTGCCGATCCCGGCCGCTTTGCGCTTTATACGCTGAAGGCTCTCGCTTTCATCGCCTTGCGGGATGACCGGCCCGCCGATGCCTTGGCAATGCTGGATGCTCTGCGAAAGCTCGATCCGCAGGGCGCAGTGGGCTGGCCAGTCGTGGCCGAGCTCGCGGAAGGATGCGCCGTGTGAAACTGGCCGTCGAACGCGACCATCTTGATACCCTGATCGGCCAGTTTCCCGATCTTGAACCGCTGCGCGCGCCATTGCGGTTCGGAGAGAAAGTGGAAGTTCCGGTGGCCCAGCTCTCCGATGCGCAGTGCGACTTTCTCGGCGATATCTATCGCGGAGTTGGTGCCGAATATCAGGTGAGGGCAGCTCAGCTTACTACCCTGCGCGGCGTTCTGGGCGATGCCGGGAAGCGCTATGGTGCGAACGATCTTGAGGATTTCCTGACCGATCTGGTGCGCTATCTGCTCACCGATGGCCTGCGCGGCTGGCTGTTCAGCGCGGATATCTCGCGTCGCCCGCTGCCCTATGTCGTCACCCGGCTGGACTATACGCCGACCACCAATGACGAAAGCGGCAAGATCTTCGTCGAACTCAAGGCCAACGCCAAGGGCACGCTCGTCACCAATGTCTTTCGCGTGACGGCGGGCGATATCGACGAACGCACGCTGGGTGAAGTGCTGGTGGGCAAGGGCTTCCTCAAGGAAACGCCCGATCTGATCGCGGCTTATGACGCCACGGCGGAGCGCTATTTCGCCTGGCGCGGCCGCTATGGCGAGCAGTTCGCCGCGCAAGGCCGGGCCTTCTATGCCGAAGATCCCACGTCCGCCCGCCGCGATACAGACTGGACGCGCAAGGACGTGGTGGTGCTGTCCGCTTCGGGCGGCAAGGCACGGCTGGTCAATGACGAGGGCATTCTGACCGAACGCTCGCTTGCGCTCGACGTGCCGGGCGAGATTCTGGCTTCGTACCTGCGCCGTGCTGGCAAGAGCAACCAGTACGACAACGAGGAGGAAATCCGCCTGCTTGCCTCGGGCATTCCGGCGGACATGTTCGTGGACGTGCCGGTCCATGCTTTCGTGCTGATGGACGATATCGTCGAGGGCAAGTCGGGCGGCACCACGGTACTCTGCGCGGGCCCGCCGGGGGTGGGCAAGACGCTGACCGCCGAAGTCTATTCGGAGATCATCCGCCGTCCCCTCTACCGCGTGCATTCGGGCCAGCTCGGGCTCAATGTCACGCAGATGGAGGCTGCGCTGAAGGATGTGCTCACCCGCGCCCAGCGCTGGGGCGCGGTGATGCTGATCGATGAGGCGGATGTCTATATCAAGCGACGTGAGGACGACATGACGATGAACGCGGTCGTCGGGGTGTTCCTGCGGGTGCTGGAATACTTCAACGGGCTGCTGTTCCTCACCACCAACCGCGTGGACGACATCGACGAGGCCATTGTGTCGCGCTGCATCGCGCTCATCCGCTATCACCAGCCCGACCGGGAAAGTCGGGCGCGGATCTGGCGGGTCATGCTCGATCAGTTCTGTCTAGCCGTTGATGATGCGTTGGTGGAGCGTCTGGCGGACTTGTTTCCGCAAGCCAGCGGGCGCGACATCAAGGGGCTGGCCAAGCTCACGGCCAAGTACTGCAGCCACAAGGCGGTGCCGCCCGGCATCGAAGTGTTCCAGCGCTGCTCCATTTTCCGGGGCATGGATATGGACGGCTCAGCGCAGCTCCAGACAGTGTGAATGGCGTGCAGCGTAAATGAAAGCGCTTGAAAACGGCGTTCATAGACCAAGAACGATAAACTGACATCGCAGGACTATCACGATATCTGGTATCTGATAGATTATTACGGCAGCAAAATGTGGCTTCCTGAAAAGGTGCAGCGGCTATGCCTGCTGATCAAGGACGCCGAAAAGGCGTCTGCCGAATAATGCATGGGTTTGGGGGACAATTACCCCTTAACCAGCCTGAACGCGGGAGAGGATGCGCAGGCAAAAAGGCACAGGTCGATCAAACACAGGAGCCAGCATGGCCACGTTTATCAAGATGACTCAGGATGGCCGCCGTGTTGAAGTCATAGGCCTTGCCGTGACGCTCGACGGCAAGCCGGAATCGATGGATGTCTCGGACATCATCACCCATCCGCGCAAGTTGCAGATCAACTATTCGGCGCCGGAGGCCACGCATGTCGCGGGCCGGATCACGCTGACGCGGGAAGAGGCGGAAAAGGCCAAGGCTGCGCTTTACGAAAATCAGGCCAAATTCGCGTCCGATCCGCGCTATGCTCAGGCGCGCTTTCAGGCAGCAATTAACAACAAGGCCTGGCAAGAGGGTATCGAATAACCGGGTGCGATAAGTATTATACCCGAATGTTGGTTGTAGTGTTCTCGAAATGAGTGCATTTAACTTACATCGGGTTGCTCCAGTCTCGAATAAAATAGAAATATTACAGTGCTGGTCTTGACCAGCCCCGACTTCGGTCAACACGAACGGCAGTGATGACGCCAAGTTGTCGGTCAATTGAGTGTGCGCAGTTCGTCGAAGGCCTGGCCAAGCGCGGCCATGTCCAGGTCGATCCCGGCCGGGGCCAGGCTGTCCTCTCCGGCGGTCCAGGCATCGATCCGTTCGGGTTGATCCAGAACCAGTGCCAGCGCGTGGTTGAGTTCGTAGAGGCCCCAGGCCAGGCCATGGTCGCGCAGTGCGGCCTGAAGCGCGCTTTGGATCAGCGCGCGCAGTGTCAGGTGCGGTTTCGAAACAGTGACGTCCTGATCCTCGCCGCGCGCGGCGGCCTCGCATTGCTCCACCGCATGGGCGGCGTGGCCCCGGCAGGCGAGCGTGCGCACCGGATGGAGCACGCAAACCCCTTCCAGCAGCATCGGGCAGGGCTTCCCGCCCGGGAACCGTTCCTGTTCCGACAGGCCCCGCGTGGCCGTATCGCTGTCCGTGATACGGCGGGAGAGCTGTAACCGCTCACCCAGCGGCGTCGCTTCCACTTTGCTGATGTAGGCTGCCATGAGGAAGATTTCGGGTGCGGTTGCGGCTACTCGCAAGGCGCAGCAGGTCGGGCAGCCTCTCGTGCAGGCCAGCGGCTGCAGTCCTTCGGTCTGGATCGTGATGTTATCTTCGAACCAGTCGAATGCCTTTTCGGCCAGTGCCACGGCCTGTGCATCACCGCCCTGCGTCTTGCCGGCGAGAATCTGCGAGAACCCGTCTCGCATCTGGCGAAAAAAATCGATCGGCTGTTCAGCCATGGTTCTGCTCAACGCTGAAGGGAAGTTCAGCGGGTATCGCTTGGGCAAGGCAAGGCATTGACGGGGATCAAAAACGAGAGGGTCCGAGCCATGCCGTCTTATGGCATGGCTCTTGCTGAGTGAACCATACCGGCATCCCGGCCGGCACAGTTCACAGGGGAGTCGCAAATGTCCGGAATTGATGGCTATTTTGTTGATTGGAATGGAAATCTACGGAGTGTGTCCGATCCGGGTGAGGACTTTACCTGCGATGTGGACAAGGTGTCCCGTTATGTCGCAGTCACGACACCCAAGGGCTCGCTCGTCCATGAAGCGACATTGTTCCGCACGCTGGAAGACATCGTGAAATCCGGGATCAAGGCGCAATTGGTGCCGGGATCGGTATCCTGGGGAACGCCGGACTAGGCACCGGGCCATCGGCCCTATTGACCCGCCGGGTCTGTGCCACCAGCTATGGGGACGACCGGCGAGGGGCTGGAACGCATATCGTCCGAGAGAGGAGAGAACAGCACATGTTCATTGCCATGAACCGCTTCCAGGTGATCCGGGGCGAGGAAGACGCTTTCGAAACGGTCTGGAAGACCCGCGAGAGCTATCTGGATGAAGTGCCCGGATTCGTGGAGTTCCATCTCCTGCGCGGTCCCGAAGCGGAGGATCATACGCTGTTTGCCTCGCACACCGTCTGGCGCTCCAAGGCGGACTTCGAGGCCTGGACCACGTCGGAAGCGTTCCGCAAGGCCCATGCCGGTGCGGGAGATCGCAAGCCGCTCTATATCGGTCCGCCGAAGTTCGAGGGGTTCGAAGTGATCCAGACCGTCGGCGCTGCCGCCACCGCCGGTTGACCTCAGGCCGTGTCCGCGCTGGGAGAAGTCGCGCCGGGTGCGCGGGCCTTCCGCTATTTCGTCACCTATTCAGGCGTTGATCTGCCTTTCCGACTGGTCGGCCCGATCGGCGAGGAGCAGGTGGCCAATCGCAACACCTTCATCCGGGCCTGGTTCGATGCCACCGAACGGCTGGCCGGGTTTGACAAGCTGGTCTACGGCGAAGTGGAACTGTCGCATCGTTACGATTACAGTGCCAGCGGCACACTGGTTCGCGCATCCGTCACCATGAGCGGAGAAGACCCGGTGGAAATGACCTTCGAGGACGCGCCTTCCGAATGAGCGATACCGATGTGAGCATGTTTGAGCGGATTGGCGGTACCCACACCATCGACCGGCTCGTCGAATCCTTCTATCACCGGATGGATACCCTGCCTGAAGCACGCGGTATTCGTGAGATGCACGATCCCGATCTGGAGCCGGTGAAGCGAGTGCTGAAACGCTATTTCACCGAATGGCTGGGCGGTCCCAAACTCTACTCGTCGGAGCGGGGCCATCCACGGCTGCGCCAGCGGCATATGGGCTTTCCCATCGGCAATGCGGCGCGCGACGAATGGATGCTGTGCATGGATGGCGCACTCGCCGAAACCATCGCGGACGAGGACGCGCGGCAGAACATCCGCCAGTCCATGGCCAAGCTTGCCGACTGGATGCGCAACCGGCAGGACCCGGAGGAGGGCTGAGCCTCCTCCGGCGGACCTTGCCGCTGCTCAGTCCGACGTGATCATCACTTCGGGATGCGCGTCCGGCTCATCGATGTGCATGCCGTCTTCGTCGGTCAGGGTATCGTCGATGATGCAGATGTCGCCATCATCGATGATCAGGTCGATAGGCTTCAGGCTCTGGCCTTTGGCCGGGCCGATGAAGCATTTGCCGTCATCGAGATCGAACAGGTCGCCGTGAACGCTGCACTTGAGGAAATTGCCCTCCTCGTCGAGAAATTCGCCGGTGCCGGTGTCGAGCCGCTCGCCGCCATGGGGACAGGCGTTTTCGAAGGCCAGGAACTTGCTGCCCCGGCGCGTGATGAAGATGGGCCAGGGTTCTATTTTCCCGTCGATCATGCGCGCCAGCACGAAGCTGCGCACTTCCTCTTCCTGCACTTCCAGCGTTTCGCAGATGACGAACAGTTCACTCATGGTAGTCCTCCATTCAGAGGTTTGGGAAATCGGTGGGGGGCTTTCAAGCCGCCTTGCCCAGCTTGCCGGGATCGTATCCTTCCTCGCGCAGCACGCGGTAGACGGCGTCGCGGCCCAGCATGAGCCGGTAATGATCGAGCAGGCGCGGCGGCAGCGGTACGTCGGTCATGTCCGCCCAGAACTCGACGTAGAACAGGATCGGGTCGGCCACGCTGAACGCGCCCAGTGCATAGCCTTCGGGATCGAGCCTCAGCGCGGCTTCGCTTAGCATCTTGCCGGCGATGCGGCGGCCTTCCGACATCGCCTGCGCCGCCTCTTCCGGATCGCAGCTATAGGCTTCGGGCACGAAGATCCGGGAAAAGCCCTGTCCGTGGACGTTCCCGACCACGTGCCGCATGATGTTGCGCGCCCGTTCCTGCAGAGTGGGATCGGTGGGCCAGTAGCGGCCGCGGCGGCAATTGCGGCCCAGCCATTCGGCGATGGAGATCAGGTCCGTCAACACGCTGCCGTCCTTCAGGCGCAGGCTGGGGATTGTACCGTTCGGATTGATCGCGAGATATTCGGGCCTGCGGTTCTCCCCGGCGGGGATATTGATCACCGCGACTTCGAACACCTCCTCCACTTCCTCCAGGATGATGTTGGCGGCGGTCGAGCAGGAGCCCGGTGCCATGTACAGACACATGTATGCCATCACGCCGCTCCCACGCTGGCATTATCGCCATGGCTGCCGAGCAGGAGCAGGTTGGCGTCCCGAGAGAATTCTACCCAGGCCGCCGCGACATCGCGCAGCATCGCGCTCACATAGTCTCGCGGTGGCTTGTGCTCGTCCGGGAAGTTGGAGAGCGCGCAGGAGGCCGCATTGAATTCGAGGACTTCGCCCAGCAGGCCGTCGAGGAAGGGTTTGAACGACGCCTGCACCGCGGGAAGCAGGCTGGAGCGGCCGTCTGTAACAGAAGCTCCGGTGCCGTCGAAAGTCAGTTCGCCCAGTGCGATGAGGGCCTTGGCGAAGACCTCTTCCGCAGCCGCGAGCAAGGCCCGCTGGGTAAGCTGTTCGCGCTCCTGCCGCATCAGGCTGCGCGACAGCGTAGCGCGGTAAGTGGAGAAACCTGCCGTGCGCTGTTCCGCCACCCACTGGCCGAAGCTTTCGAGGGCTGCGGCATTGACGGGGCGGGCGAGCAGGTCCGTACGCTCGCGGGCTTCGCGGATGGCCCGCGCCACCCTGTGCGCCGAATCGAGTGCGCCTTCCAGATAGCCCGGATCGTGTGCGGCGGTTTCAGCGCCTGCGAAATAGAGCTTCTCGCCCCAATGCGCGCCGCGCAGCACGCTGTCCGCGACGGACGGATGATCGCCGGGTTCCTGCGCGAGATCGGCCGGGGAGCAGGTATATCCTTCGCCTGCCCAGTCCTGATAGTAGGGCGTGCGCAGTTCCAGACCGGTTCCGTAAAGCTGGGTGAACTGGCTTTCGATCAGTATCGGCAACCCTTCCGCGAAGTCTCGCCGCAGCGCGGGAGACAGGCTCACGAACCCGCCGAGCCCGGCGCGGTCTCCGGTGGCGTCGCAGGCATCCCACGTCTCGGCGAGAACGGCCTGTTCGTGGGTGACGGAAGCCGAACCGGACAGGCCATGGTCGCGCCAGACCGGGTGGGCGCAGGTCGCGCCCGCTTTCGCCGCGGTGGCCATCCATGTCTGGGAATGTTGCAGAGCCGACAGGGTTGCCCGGTCCAGCGTAGGCGAAAATGTCAGGGACCCGACAAGCCGCGGGGGCAGGGCCATGACGCAGCATCGTGCCAGAGCCTCGCCATCACTGTCACCGGAGCACCATGTCAGGCGGACATGGGAGCCTTCGTTGGATAGTGCCTGAACCACATGGCCCAGTCGGATTTCCGCGTGCGAAAGCCGTGCGGCAAGGGCTTTAGTCACCTGCATCATCCCCCCGACCAGCCGATGGGCATCGTCGTGAAGCGGCAGCGCGGGCGTTTGCTGCACGCCCTTGTCGGCATCGGCGAGGGACAGGTTTTCGCCCTGATCTCTCTGCGGGAATGAGGGAATTTCAAGGCGTTGGGCAAGTGCGGCCATCAAGGGTTGGCGGTGTGGCCAGAACCATGTGGGCCCCAGATCGACGGCGAGCCCGCTATCGGGATCGATTTCGGTCAGGATGCGGCCGCCCAGACGCTCGCGCGCTTCCAGCACGAGGACCGACAGTCCCTGGGCTTCCAGTATTTCGGCAAGGGCAAGCCCGCTCAGGCCCGCCCCGACTATGGCGACATCGTACATGGCTTGTTCCCCGGCGCTTTTCGTGTCGGGGCATGCCAAGCAAGAACCGGGCAATTTGCCGCCGTGGCATGAAACTTGTTTGCAAAAACATATTCGGACGGTCGGTTTTTAGGAGGTGAAGCGCTTATGCTCGATGTTGCGGAAGGGGATTTGCAGGCGCGGGCAGAGGCGGTTCTGGCCTATCATCGCCGGACCAAGCACCGGCAGGGTGGCTATGCGCCGGGCCCCGAAACGCTCGACTGGGATGCCCAGCCTTCGCCCTACCGCCATTTCGACGGCGCGCCCGTTACTCTGCTGCCCTTGGTCTCAGACGCCATTGACGTGCCGTTCGCGGCCATCACCTGGCAACATCATATACCCGCCGCTAGGCCTGACATCCGCAGCGTCGGGGCCTTGCTGGAACTTTCTCTGGGCCTTGCCGCGATCAAGGAATACGGGCCGGACAGTTGGGCGTTGCGGTGCAATCCCTCCAGCGGGAACCTGCATCCGACCGAGGCCTACCTTGTCGCGCGCGGGATCAACGGGATTCCCGACGGCGTGCATCACTACCGGCCGGGAGAACACGGGCTGGAGCGGCGCCGGTCCGGGATTCTGGAGCGGTCGGGGCTCTGGATCGGCCTCAGCTCGATCCTGTGGCGCGAGGCCTGGAAATACGGCGAGCGGGCGTTTCGCTATTGCCAGCTCGATGTCGGGCACGCGATCGGCGCGATCGCGGCGGCGTGCAGCATGCTGGGCTGGCGGGCGCAAGTGGTATCCGGGATCGGCACGGACAGCATCGCTCACGTGCTCGGGCTGGACCGGGCGCAGGACTTTGGGCGGGCGGAGCGGGAAGAACCGGAAGTACTGCTGCACATAGCAACCGGTGCGCCGCAAGACAGCGTCGCCACTGTCCCGGCCCCTGTCTGCGTGGGGGAGGAACACTGGTCCGGCATTGCCAATCTGCTCGATCCGCGCCCGATGTATCGCTGGCCAGTGGTAGATACAGTGGCCGAAGCCAGCGAAGGGACGGTCGAGGACCTTGTGGTGCACGGGAATGCTCCGACATCGCTGGCGCCGCAGGTGCGGGCGGCGGATGTCATCCTCATGCGCCGCAGCGCCCAGCGCTATGCCCGCGATCATGTTCTGCCTATGGGCAGCTTTGCCCGGCTGCTCGATTCCACCTCGCAATTGCTGCGCGAAAGCGATCTGCATCTGCTGGCTTTCGTGCACAACGTGGAAGGGATGGAGAGGGGGCTCTATGCATTGCCTGCCCGTGCTGCGGACGAACCGCGCCTGCGGGCGGCCATGGATGGCGATCGTCTCTGGCAGGATGTGCCCGAGGTGCCCGGTGTCCCCGCGTTGCGGCTGCTCGCCAGAGGCGATTTCCGGAGGCTGGTGCGCGCATTGTGCTGCCATCAGCCGATCGCGGCAGATTCCTGCGTCACGTTTTGTATGCTGGCCGGGCTGGAAGATGCCGTCGCCGCCGATCCATGGCACTACCGCCAGTTGCACTGGCAGGCGGGGCTGATCGGCCACCGCCTCTATCTGGAAGCGGAAGCCTCGGGCCATTCGGGAACGGGGATCGGTTGCTTTCTCGACGACGATATCCATCGCGTGCTGGGCCTGAACGGCGAGGCGTTCCAAGCTCTCTATCACTTCGCGATGGGCCGGGCGCTGAAGGACGAGCGGATCAGTTCGGCACCCGCCTATCCGGGCCGCTTCCGTCTGGAGGCACGGCTCTAGCTGTTGAGTCGTGGCATGCGACGGTGGCCGCCTACAACTTCGTCAACTGAACACCTAGGCCGGATCGGCGGACTGTTCCTGGGGTGCAGGTTGCGCTTGATCATCTGACCGGTTTGTGACAGCCTCGGCCCCGGCTTGATCGCCATCGTCGGCACCAGTAGCCGGACCGCCAAGGTTCGGTGGAGAAATCCGGGGGTGTTATAGTCATGCGCAAGGGGTTGTTCCGGACGACGTTGCCGATCCTTGGCGAGTGTGCCCGGGTAGACATGAGCGCGGGCGACGCCGCGCCGTATCTTGAGCGGGAGATGTACGTTTTGCTGGGCTTCAGGCCCGGTTTCGATCAGCTTCCCGAGCAGCCGCAGGATTATGCTCAGGCACCGCGCTTACTGTGGCCGGGGTGGCGCTGATACACCGTACCGAGGCTGGTCAGGCTGCCTGAAGCGGCCTTTGTGCGGTAGCCGCATAAGTCGCGAACAAATCTGCGAAATGTTCATCCATCGAGCGCGCCTTTGCCACAGGGCGCGGCCGGGCAATCGCGACTTCGCGAATAGCCTGTGCAGCTGATGCAGGATCGCAGGCTTCGAACGAGCGGCCCGCGCCATCCGCTGCGTGGTCGAGTGCACCTCCCGCATCGGGCACGATGACGGGCACCCCGCTTGCGCGCGCCTCAGCGGCGACCATGCAGAACGTTTCGGCTGCACATCCGCCTGCTGGAACCGGAACGCAACCGCCAGACTTTTGCCCGGATTCTCGCCAGTGCCGACGCATTGATCCACGGATGTGAAGCCGAAACGTTCTGCATGGTCGCCGCTGAGGCGCGAGCA
>JARROF010000052.1:0-17077 GCA_037384205.1 Novosphingobium sp.
TTTTTCTCTTCTTCGGCTGAAACGGCAGGAACATTGACGCCATATTCGGCGGCGTAGGCGCGATATCGGGCGTCCAGACGCTGTCGCGGCGTGCCGCCCCATTGCTTTTCCAGCGCCAGGAGGATGTCCATGCCCTTTTGCCGGTCGAACAGGTATGTCAGAATGTCACGCGCGACCGGATAGGCCGCCCCCGAACCGCCGCCATGTTCGATCACCACCGAACAGGCGTATCGCGGGCTGTCAGTCGGCGCGAAGCAGATGAAATGGCCGTGGTCACGGGTTTTCCAGGGGCCGCTCTTGCCGTTGCCGACGCTCAGGCTGACGACCTGTGCCGTTCCGGTCTTGCCTGCCAGCTTGATATCGGGAAACGGCAGTCGGGCGTGAGGTGCAGAACCGGGGCCATTGGCCACGTCGGACATCGCCTGACGGACATAAGCGAGGTGCTCCTCGGGAATGCCGAGCGAGGCAGCGTGCGGCACGTCATTGCCGTAGACCATGCGCGGCATCAGAATCCTGCCGCTGGCAATACGCGAGGCGACAACGCACTGCTGCAGTGGATTCACAAGGAAATAGCCCTGGCCGATAGTGGCATTGACGGTGTCGAACGTCTGCCATTCGCGGCCATACTTGCGCTCTTTCCAGGCCGGATCGGGCACCGTGCCGTAGGACTGGCCGAGAACAGGCAGGGGGAATTCCTGCCCCAGTCCAAGCCGGCGCGCCATCGCGGCGATCCTGTCCATGCCCATCCTCTGCGCGAAGTGGTAGAAATAGACGTCGCAGCTCTGGTAGATGCCTTTGGCCATATTGACCTGACCGTGACCGCTGCGCTTCCAGCAGTGGAAGACACGATTGCCCACGCGCAGGCCGCCGCTGCAGTATACGGTTTCGTCGGGATTAAGGCCGCCTTCCAGAAACGACAGCGCAACTGTCGGCTTGACGGTCGACCCTGGCGGATAGAGTCCACGCAGCACCTTGTTGCGCAGAGGCACATGATCATCATCGGCCAGCATTTTCCATTCGAGGCGGCCAATACCGTCGGAAAAACTGTTCGGATCAAAACTGGGCATTGAGCACATCGCAAGGATGTCGCCCGTATGGATGTCCATCACCATCGCTGCGCCCGACTGGATGCCGATACGCCTGGAGGCATAGTCCTGCAGTGCTGCGTCGATCGTGAGCTTGAGCGTTTTTCCCTGGATATCCTCACGCGTATTGAGATCGCGCACGATACGGCCTGACGCCGTCACTTCGACACGGCGGGCACCGGGAGTGCCCCGCAGGTCTTTCTCGAAATACTTCTCCAGCGCGTCCTTGCCGACCTTGTAGCCCGGCGTGATCAGCAGGGGATCGTGATCCTTTTCGTAGTCTTCCGCACTTGCAGTCCCGACGTAACCGATCAGATGCCCAACACAGGGACCAAGCGGATAGAAGCGCGAATAGCCTCGCTGTGTGACCACGCCCGGCAAATCGGGCAGTCGCACGCTTACGGAGGCAAACCGCTCCCAGTCCAGCCCGGATGCGATTTCGACCGGTGCGAAACCGTGTGCCTTGTCCAGTTTGTCGTGCAGGTCTTGCATCGCGATTGGCGAAAGCGAGAGGAGCTGGCCCAGCTGCGCGATAGCATGGTCCGGATCGTCCATGCGCTCCGGGATCACATCGATCCGGAAATCCGCGCGATTGGACGCAAGCGGCGTGCCGTGTCGATCGAGAATCCAGCCCCGGCGCGGCGGGATGAGGGAGAGGTTGACGCGGTTGCTTTCTGCTTCGAGCTTGTATTTTTCGTTTTCGAAGACCGCAAGATAGGCCATCCTCGCCGCCAGCAAAACGCCGATCCCGCCCTGCACCGATCCGACAACCAGACTGCGCCTGTCGAAACTGTTGCGTAGAGTGCCGGAGGTCGAGTGGCTTTTGGGAAGCAGGCGCCGGAACGAAATCTTCATCGCAAAACTACAAAGGGCGTAAGCCGGAAGCGGTCCACAACGGCAACGAGACGTCCCGCCAAAGGATAGGAAAGAACCGAAATCACGACCTGCGGCAGAATAATTCCTATGTGAATCCTGGCTCCGGCCAGATTGGCCAGTGCCAGACACGTCACGATATAGGTAATGATAAGGCCTATCGCCACAAGCCACTCGGTGAGAAAATTGCGCCAGGGCACGCGTGCCTCGATCAGTTCCAGCACGATCGCGGCCAGCGACCAGAGCAGCACGGCTGAGCCGAAGGGTTGGCCGGAAAACAGATCATCGAACAAGCCGAGTGGGAGACCCGACCAGATCGGCAACAGTCCCGGGCGCAATTGGCGCCATGAGAGGAATAACAGAAACCCGATTGGCGGAAGCACCGGAGCGGAAGCGATCATCAGCCACCCCGGAATAAGCGAGCCGAGCAGGATCGTAAGCCAGGGCAGCGTGAAGGCCAGCAGAGGCGATGGTGCGCGATTGATCCTGCGCCGGTTTCGTACACCGCTGCGCGATAGCGTCGGCACCGTCAGCGCCCTCCGGATACGGGTTTGGCTAGTGGAGGCAGTTCTTTCGGGGCCCAGGTGTGCTCAACCATCACGAAGTCGGTATCTGAAGGATTGGCAAGCACGCGCGCAACGGCACCGTCACGCAGAATACCGGTAACGATCGCCATGGGTGTACCGGGTCGATAGAGACCGCCCGAACCCGATGACACCATGACATCGCCCTTCTTGAGTGGATTGATGCCAAGGTTGATGAGGCGGATGCGAATGGTTCCATCGCCATTGCCCTGCGCGAAAGCCGGTGCGCCGTCCTTGGCGCGCCGGACAGGCACCAGGCTTTCCGAATCCGTAATCAGCAGAACCCGCGCGCTCGATGCACCGACTTCCAGAACGCGGCCAATAAGGCCAGTAGTTGCGCGCACCGGCATGCCTTTGGTCAGACCGTCCCTGCGACCGACATCGATGATGGCAAAACGCCGCACGCTGGCGCTCGTCGAACTTGTCAGCCGCGCGAAAGCAACGGGCGCGCTTCCCGTGTCCTTTAGCTTCAGCAGCCCTTTCAGGCGCTGGTTTTCCGCCTCCACCGCACGGGCCTGAACCAACTGCACTTTGGCTTCAGCCAACTCGCGCTTCAGTCGGGCATGTTCCCGGCCCGACGTGAAGAAACCGGCGACGCTGGACAGGGCATGCTTGCCGTAAGTGCGGCCTGCCGCGGCCACGTTTCCGGCAGGTTCCGTTGCATCGGCAGCAACCCCGCGCAGGCCAGCAAAGGCACCGGGATTTACGATTGAGACGACCAGCATCGTCAGTCCCACCGCCACGACCACTGCGCCGGCAGTATAACTCAAGAACGTCGAGTATTGCGCTCTGCGGGAAAATCCGGAGCGCCGATTTGCAGGCGGTGCCATGCGCCATGCACTCCTGTATTTCTGGCGGCGGTCCCTTTCAGGCCTTTCGCCGCCCCCTTAGCGACCTTGTCAGGCGGACATCAGCACGCCGCGATACACCGGATCTTCCATTGCACGGCCGGTGCCCAGCGCGACACAGGACAGCGGATCTTCAGCCACGCTGACAGGCAGCCCGGTTTCCTCGCGAAGATAATCGTCGAGGCCTTGAATAAGCGCGCCGCCGCCGGTGAGCACGATGCCCTGGTCAACGATATCGGCAGCCAGTTCAGGCGCGGTGTTTTCAAGCGCGATACGCACGCCTTCGATAATGGCACCGATCGGCTCAGCCAGAGCCTCGGCGACATTCCCCTGATTGATGGTGATTTCCTTGGGCACGCCGTTCACGAGGTCGCGGCCCTTGATGTGGATGGTTTCGCCCACGCCGTCTTCCGGCACGACGGCAATGCCGTAATCCTTTTTGATCCGTTCGGCTGTAGCATCACCGATCAGCAGATTGTGGTGACGACGCACGTAGGAAACGATCGCTTCGTCCATCTTGTCACCGCCCACGCGCACCGAGGTGGTGTAGGCAAGGCCGCGCAGCGAAAGCACAGCGACTTCGGTGGTGCCGCCGCCGATGTCGACAACCATCGAGCCGACCGGCTCGGTAACAGGCATGTCGGCACCGATCGCAGCGGCCATCGGTTCCAGGATCAGATAAACCTGACTGGCACCGGCGTTGGAGGCCGCATCGCGAATCGCGCGGCGCTCGACCGAGGTCGAGCCAGAAGGCACGCAGATCACGATTTCGGGGTAACGAAACAGGTTTTTCTTGCCGTGCACCTTGCGGATGAAATGCTTGATCATTTCTTCCGCGATTTCGATGTCCGCAATCACGCCGTCGCGAAGCGGGCGGATCGCCTCGATGTTGTCGGGCGTTTTGCCCATCATCATCTTGGCGTCGTCGCCGACGGCCTTGACCTTCTTGATGCCGTTCAGCGTTTCGATGGCCACCACCGAGGGTTCGTTCAGCACAATCCCGCGATCCTGAACATAGACGAGTGTATTGGCGGTCCCAAGGTCGATCGCCATGTTCTGGGAGCCGAGTTTAAAGAATCGCGAGAAGGGGCCGGCCATTTAAAATCCGTCATTTTTCCAGTCGCTTGCCCGAAAATCCTCGGGAACGTCGACGGGCAGGTTGGCATGGAAGAGGACCCCTTAGCCCATCGATTCGCGAAACGCCAAAATTTTGTGTCGATTTCCAGTGGGTTTCCGCCGGCATCCGTCTCGAATTGAAGCCGCTTCATCGCTAGGTAGTCTTCATGCCTGTGATCCGCCGCCTGCCAGAACACCTCGTCAACCGTATCGCCGCGGGGGAGGTGGTCGAACGACCGGCTTCCGCGCTCAAGGAAATCGTTGAAAACGCGATCGATGCCGGGGCAACGCAAGTTACCGTGCGGATCGCGTCGGGAGGCCTAGACATGATCGAAGTGACCGACGACGGCTGCGGCATGACGCCTGCGGATATCGCGCTGGCGCTGGAACGTCACGCGACCTCCAAACTGCCCGACGAGCATATCGAGCAGGTTGTGACATTGGGCTTTCGCGGCGAAGCGTTGCCCTCGATCGGATCGGTCGCGCGTCTCACAATCGAAAGCCGTCCCCATGATGCCGACGAGGGCTGGAAGCGGGTGATCGACCACGGTGAAGTGCTGACGGACGGTCCGGCAGCGCTGCCCCCGGGCACGCGAATCCGGGTGGAGGACCTCTTCGGTAAAGTTCCCGCCCGTCGCAAGTTTCTACGCTCGCCGCGTTCGGAATACGCGGCTTGTCAGGATGTCGTTCGCCGTCTGGCGATGGCGCGGCCCGACGTGGGTTTCATGCTCGAGCATGATGGGCGCCGTATTCTGGCGGTGCAACCGCGCGAGGAACTGGCGGCCCGCGTAGCCAGGCTTGTAGCGCGTGAACTGGCCGATGACGGCGTGGTGATCGATGCCGAACGAGGCGCTGCCCGGCTGACCGGCGTTGCAGGCCTGCCCACGTTCAACAGGGGCGTCGCCGATCACCAGTATCTTTTCGTAAACGGCCGTCCGGTGAAGGACCGCCTGCTGGTGGGGGCCGTGCGCGGGGCCTATGCGGACATGCTTGCGCGTGACAGACATGCGGTGCTGGCGCTGTTTCTCGATATCCCGCCCGAGGAAGTCGACGTCAACGTCCATCCCGCCAAAACCGAAGTGCGTTTTCGCGATCCGGCGTTCATTCGCGGCTTCCTCGTTGGCGCGCTGCGCCATGCGCTGGAAAGGGCAGGGCAGAGGAGCGCGCAGCCCCCTTCGGCCAGCGCCATGGGCAACTGGCAGATAGAGCCAGTGGCGCCTGCCGCCGCGCCAGCGCTAGGGTCACTGTTCGCCCGGGAATATTCCGCTCCCCGGACACGTTTTCCGGGAGCGCGGCCCTCAGATTCGCGGGTTTCGGAAGCCGGCGCTGCCTGGCGGTCTTACGAGGCCGAAGTCATGGCCGAACCTGCTGCGCGGGCCGAAGCGGTTTCGGGAGAACCCGAAAAAGCGCTGCATTACCCACTCGGTGTAGCGCGCGGACAGGTTTCCGGGACATACATTGTCGCCGAAGCGGACGACGGACTTGTGATCGTCGATCAGCACGCTGCACATGAACGGCTTGTGCTCGAACGCCTCAAGGCGGCCGGTGCGCAGGACGCCATGGCCCGATCGCAAGCGCTGCTGCTGCCGGAAGTGGTCGAACTGGAAGAGACGGCCTGCGATGCGCTGGAAGACAAGGTGGAAGACCTCGCGCGTTTCGGTCTGGCGCTGGAACGTTTCGGTCCGGGGGCCATGCTGGTACGCTCGGTGCCCTCCGTTCTGGGCAAGAGCGATGTTCATGCGCTTGTCCGCGATGTTGCCGACGATCTGGCCCGCAACGGCGATGCCTTGCTGCTTGGCGAAAAGCTCGATCTGGTGCTGGCGACGATGGCCTGCCACGGTTCGGTACGAGCAGGGCGATCCCTTTCCGTGGCAGAGATGAACGCCTTGCTGCGCGAAATGGAACGCACGCCGCGCTCCGGCCAATGCAACCATGGTCGTCCGACCTGGGTCAAGCTGGCTCACCAGGACATAGAGAAGCTGTTCGGGCGAAAGTGACGTTCAGTGGCGTAGCGCCGCCCGGAACGGCGCATCGTCTCCATCGGCATCTGTTTCCGGAGGCAGTCCCAGCAAGTCACGGAGCAATGGGGCCACATCGACATTGTCGAAAGTGGGAATGCGTCCGGCCGCTGCGATGTCGGGACCGCTGGCAACGAACAGGGCTGCCATCTCCGGAGCGGCGTTATCGTATCCGTGCGCACCGCCGGAGGAGGGCTTATCCGGTGCAGTCGCCGCGATTTGCCACCCCATTTCAGCAAGACAGAAATAGGGCGCAACGCGGGGGTTGGCGCCGTAGCGCAGCCGTGCGGGGATGTTCTGGCGCGGCCAGCACTGCATGTGATCGTGCGGTGCCAGCAGCGCTTCGGCCAGCTTGGCCTCGTGGCCGGGCGTAGGTTCGATAGCCGCGAAAGGACCGGTGTCGACAAGGTGATAGAGCCTGGTATCAGCTATCGCATCGAGCGCGATGACGCGTTCGCTCGATACCGCTGCCATTCCATGGTCGGCGACCACGATCAGGTCTGCGGGTTGCTCCAGTTCCTGCAAGCCTTTGATGAGGGCGCCGATATATCCGTCCGCATCGGCGACGACCGCGTTTGTGCGGGGATTGTCCGGGCCGTACTCGTGGCCGGCACTGTCGACCGCATCGAAATAGAGTGTCATGAAGCGCGGCCGGATGGCCTCCGGGCGCCGCAACCAGTCGAGCAGCGTATTGACACGCTGCATCGGCGTTACCGCACGGTCATAGTGCTGCCAGTCCTCCGGCCGGGTACCCCCGGTCTGCTCGGTCCAGGGCTCGGCTACCTGATATCCGCCCCAGGCGATGTTCGAGCCCGGCCAGAACATCGCGGCGGTGCGGATACCCGCCTTTTCCGCCGTTACCCAGATCGGTTCAGCTTCATTCCACCAGAAGGGATCGGCGCTGTCCATGGCGAAGGGTTCGCCCGGACGGCGAGGGTCGTTGAAGTGATTGGCGACGATGCCGTTGTGATCCGGTGTCTTGCCGGTGACCAATGCCCAATGGTTGGGAAAGGTCTTGCTGGGGAAAGACGGGCGCATGGCGCCGCTGATCCCGCTCGCCGCCAAAGCCGAAAGATTGGGGGTAATGCCCCGGTCAAGGTAATCGGCCCGGAATCCATCAATGGACACCAATATTACGACCGGCGGGCGAGGCGATTCTGCCATGGCAGGCAGAGGTGACAGGAGCGCAAAGAATGCGGCGAACAGGTTGCGCAAAGAGGGCATGCGGCCCTGTAGCCTCCGGACCGTGACTATTTGAAGACGCACTCAGGGACGCAGGACTGCCTTTGTGATGGCAGCTTCGGTTCAGACGTTGAACTTGAAGTGCATCACGTCGCCGTCACGCACCACGTATTCCTTGCCTTCCTGCCGCAGCTTGCCGGCTTCCTTGGCGCCGCTTTCTCCGCCCAGCGCAACGAAATCGTCGTATGCGATGGTCTCCGCGCGGATGAAGCCGCGCTGCATGTCGGAGTGAATTTCGCCCGCAGCTTCGGGAGCCTTGGAGCCCTTGTGCACGGTCCAGGCGCGGGCTTCCTTGGGACCGACGGTGAAGAAGGTGAGCAGATCAAGCAGTTCGTAGCCGGCACGGATAATCCGGGCGAGGCCAGTTTCGTGCAGCCCCATTTCTTCCAGGAAGATCAGGCGCTCGTCAGGTTCCATGCCGACCAGTTCGGCTTCGATCGCTGCGGAGACGATCACGGCTGTGGCGTTCTCCGCAGCAGCTTTCTCGAACACGCGCTGCGAAAATTCGTTGCCTTCCGCGGCCGCCTCTTCCTCGACGTTGCAGACGTAGAGAACGGGCTTGGCAGTCAAGAGCTGCGCTTGCTGGAAGACGCGGGCCTCTTCCTCGTCCCTGGGCTCAGTCAGGCGGGCGGGCTTGCCTTCGCGCAGCAAGTCCAGGGCCTGCCCCAGTACCGAAGCAGCGATTTTCGATTCCTTGTCGCCGCCAGTCGCGCGTTTCTGGGCGGCGGGCACACGCTTTTCCAGGCTTTCAAGGTCGGCCAGAAGCAGTTCGGTTTCCACCGTTTCCGCATCGGCGATGGGATCCACCTTGTTATCGACATGCTGGATATCGTCGTTCTCGAAGCAGCGCAGCACATGGATGATCGCATCAACCTCACGAATGTTGCCGAGGAACTGGTTGCCGAGACCTTCCCCTTTCGAAGCACCGCGCACGAGACCGGCGATATCGACGAAAGAAAGCTGCGTCGGGATGATCTTCTGGCTCCCGGCCGCAGCGGCCAGTTTGTCGAGGCGCGGGTCGGGCACGCCGACCTGGCCGACGTTGGGCTCGATCGTGCAGAACGGATAGTTCGCAGCCTGCGCCGCCTGTGTCTCGGTCAGTGCATTGAACAAGGTCGACTTGCCGACATTGGGCAGGCCCACGATCCCGCAACGGAAACCCATGTGTAACTCCGGAAATGAAATTTGGCCGCCCATAGCGGCAGGGATCGGTCTTGACCAGTTCGGTAAGAAAAGCCGATGCGGATTGACGGAAATTTCAACTCTTGGCTCTAGCGTCCGCGCCATGAACAGGATCATTCGATTGGCTATGCCGCTCGCCGCCCTGAGTCTCGTCGCCGGATGTGGAGACAGTGCCGAAACGCTCCTTGGCAAAGCCCAGGGCAGCTTCGCCGCTCAGGATTACACCACCGCCCGCAAGCAACTGGCCGAGGCCTTGATGAAGGAGCCGGAGAACCCGAAGCTGCTGACCTTGATGGTGCGCACGCAACTGTATCTGGGTGATCCCGATGCCGCCGAAAGCGCGGTGAAGCGGCTTCGGCAGACGGGAGCGAAGGTTTCGGGGCTACCGCTGATCAATGCCCAGATCGCTCTGATGCGCGGCCAGGCCAAAGAGGCGCTGGCCCTCGCAGGTGATGATACCACAATCGATGGCTGGCGCATCCGCGCCAATGCGCAACTGGCGCTGGGCAATCCGGCAAAAGCCGAAACGGCGTTTAAAAACGGCATGGCCGCCGGTGACGATATCCGCCTGGCGGAGGCCTATGCACGCTTCAAGCTGATATCGAACGATACGTCGGGCGCGGCCACGGTCCTGAAGCGGATGGAGAAAATGGCGCCGGGCGCTTATGAAACGCTGGTGCTGGCCGGAGACCTTGCCGCCGCACGCGGACAGACGGATCTGGCTATCGACGGTTACCGCAAGGTTCTGAAAGCCTATCCGGGCCGGGTGCCGCCGATGATCGCCCTGGCCAATCAGTACGACGCCAAGGGCGAGATCGACGAGGCTGGGAAACTGGTGGATCAGGCCGGAAAGCTCGCGCCGGACAATGCCCAGGTCGAGACGCTCAAATATCAGTTGCTGGCCGAGAAGGGGCAGTGGGAAAAGATCCGGCTTGGCCTGCAAGGACAGGAATCGCAGCTGGAGCCCGGGTCGGGCCTGCAGATGCGCTATGCCGAGGCGCTGCTGCGGCTCGGCCATGCACAGCAGGCCAGGTTGCTGTTCAGCCGCGCGGTGCTGGCACTGCCGGGAAATCCCTATTCGCGCATGATGCTGGGCGAGGCGCAATTGGCGTCGGGGGACGCCGAAAGCGCCTGGGCCACGCTGAAGCCGCTGGCGGCCAGCACGCTGGCCCGCCCCCAATTGCTGGAAAGTGCCTTAAAGGCCGCGCAAGCCGTTGGAGCCCCCGAGGCTGACAGTCTGCGCGCACGCCTGGAACCGGCCAGCCTCAGCGCGACCAAGGCGCTGGTCGCCAAAGGTGACATGGCGGTGATGCATCACGACTGGACGGCGGTGCGCGCCATTTACAGCGAGATTCTGCAGCAGGGTGAAGATCCGGAAGTGCTCAAGAGACTGGCTCTTGCCGCCAGCTACCTTGGCCAGGTGCCGGATGCGGTCAGCTATGCCGATCGGGCGCTAGCGGTGTCTCCGAACAATCCGGACTATCTCTATCTGGCAGGGCTGGTACGGCTCGACGGTGATCGCGATCTTGCCGGTGCCCGGCGCCTGCTGGAAGAGGCTGCCACCGCCGATCCGCGCAACACTGTGATCGCGCGCGCTCTGGAAAGAGCGAAAGCCGCGGCCGGGTAACCCGGCAGCGGCTTCGGTTCCCCCGGACCTGACGGGAGCTGCAGGTCCGGGCTAAGTCCCTTTAAGGCCAGTCCCGCGATGGGCGCGTGGGGCAGCCGGGAAAGCGCTGGATCAGCGGCGTGCCTTGCGGCGGCGGGCATAGCCCAGGCCGAGCAGGCCCATGCCCATCATGCCGAGCATGCCCGGTTCGGGAACCGAAGTGCCGCCCGAGGAGGACGTGGTGGTGCCACCGGATGTGGTGGTGGTGCCACCCGAAGTCGTCGTCGTGCCGCCCGAGGTGGTCGTGGTGCCGCCGGACGTGGTGGTGCCACCCGAAGTCGAAGTCGTGCCGCAGTAGGACGAACCGGTCGAATCGCCGCAGTTGCAGTAGTGGGTGTGCTTGGGCCAGCCCCAGGTGGCCATGGCAGGCGTGCTGATAGCCAGCGTGGAAGCGGCAGCCAGCGTGAAAGCGAGGAACGTCTTGCGGATCATGTTGAGTATCCCTTGAATTTACAGAGCACGAATTGGTTGCCACCATTCTTAGCAAGCGGCGTGCCAATTGCAGTTTTTCAGGGGTCTTGACAGTTAACGGCTTGAAGCACCTATTCGATTTGTAAGCTAACTCGACACATTCAACGCTTAATCACGCCTAACACGGCTGAAAATCCAGGGCTGAGCAGCATGCACAAGCTCCTGCCCGAATAGCAGGCCTCTCTACTCGTCATGCTGAACGTGTTGCAGCATCCCATAGTGCCGCTTGACCGGCGCTTGGATTGATACGCCGTGCTTGCCCTTCAGTATCTCGATCGGCGCCGCCGCGTCATGGGACGAACGGAGGGGTAAAGCGCCTGATGGCCCCTGAAACACGTTCAGGGTGGCGATCTTGGGATGGTGGGGGCGCGGCCGCAATGCCGCCTGGAGTGCAGGATTTAGACGCTGTCTTGCTGGCGCAAGGCGACATCGTTCATGAAACGCGCATCCTCGCCTGCGGCCAGCCTGTCGGCTTCACCTGCGATGGCGCCCAGCATGTCTGCCAGCGAATCCATCTCGGCCTTGGTGAAGTTGCCGAGCACATAGCCCGTAACCCGATCCTTGTGGCCCGGATGACCGATGCCCAACCGCACGCGGCGAAAGTCCGCGCCAAGGTGCTGGCCGATCGAGCGCAGGCCGTTGTGACCGGCATGACCGCCGCCCTGCTTCACCTTGACCTTGAACGGGGCGAGATCGAGTTCGTCGTGAAAGACAGTGAGGTCCTGCAGACCCAGCTTATAGAAGCGCATGGCCTCACCAACCGAGCGTCCGCTCTCGTTCATGAAAGTGGCGGGCTTGAGCAGCAGGATCTTCTCGCTGCCGATGCGGCCTTCCTGCAGCCAGCCCTGGAACTTCTTCTGGACCGGACCGAAACCGTGCACTCCGGCGATCGTGTCCGTTGCCATGAAGCCCACGTTGTGGCGCTGCATCGCGTATTGCGGTCCGGGGTTTCCGAGGCCGACCCAAAGCTGCATGGCGAATCCGTATCCGTAGAAAAAAGAAAGGCCCTTTCCGCGCGCCGGTATGCCGGGGCGGAAAGGGCCGTTTCAAGCCTGAATGGCTTTATTCGGCTTCTTCTTCGCCTTCGGCCTTGGTCGTGTCGCCTTCCGAGCTCTTGAGAGCCGAGGGCGCCGCGATCGTCGCGATGGTGAAGTCACGGTCGGTGATCGCCGATTCGACGCCGGCGGGAACCTTCACGTGGCTGAAGTGGATCGATTCGCCCACGTCGAAGCCGGTAACGTCGATTACGATCTCATCGGGAATCTTGTCCGCCGGGCAGACCAGTTCGAGCTCGTGACGCACGACGTTGAGCACGCCGCCGCGCTTGAGGCCGGGCGAAAGCTCTTCGTTGGCGAACGAGACCGGCACGTTCACATGAACGGTCGCACCCTTGGCAAGGCGCAGGAAGTCAGCGTGAAGCGGACGGTCGGTAACGGGGTGGAAGGCAACGTCCTTCGGCAGGGTGCGAACCTTCTTGCCACCCACTTCGACTTCAACGATCGAGTTGAAGAAGTGGCCGGTCATGAGCTGACGGATCAGCTCCTTTTCCTCGACGTGGATGGCGAGGGGCTCTTCATTGGCACCGTAGACGACGGCGGGAACGCGGCCTTCGCGACGCAGGGCACGGGAGGCTCCCTTGCCTGCCCGTTCGCGCGTCTCGGCCGGCAGGGTAAGCTGATCGCTCATAGGACTTGCCTTTCGAAAACTGGATAAGTTTCGACGCCGACTGCGAATTCAGACAGCGCCGCCCGTCACGCCTCCAGGGATGACCATGACGGAGAGGGCGCGCCCTTACGCGCAAATAGCCTGGAAAGCAAGAACGGAGAGCATCAACCCGCTACTCGATTCGGGTAACCGTGAAACCCTGCCGCGCCAATATAGCCGGCAGCCCGTCTGGTCCGGCCATGTGCGCGGCCCCTACGGCCACGAACGGCTTTCTGTTCGCATTCAACGCTTCTGCCATCCTTGCACTCCAGCGGCGGTTGCGACCGGTGAAGAGCGCGGCGCGTAGTTCCGGGTCGGCCAGAAGGCCCGTATTCGCCTCTTTTTCAATCGCGATCATGTCTCCCTTGCGCCATGCCGCAGACAAATCCAGGTCCGACCTGTCTGCTTCCCGAACAACGGCGTCCAGCAGGTCGCGCTGCTCTTTTTCCGGCAGGGCATCGAAAATCCGCAGTTGTCCGGCTGCGCCTTCAAGTTCCACTATCGGTCTGCCGTCTGCTTTGGCGATAACGGCACGGTCGACACCGTAGCGCGGATCGCTTCCATCCTTGTCCTGCCGCACGACGGTGAGTGCAGCGGCCCAGGTGTCCATCCCCGTGAAATCTCCGTCAAGGAAGCCGTTCCGCTTCAGCAGCGCGGCGAGGGCCGGCCGTTCCGACGGGGCGATACGCTGCGACAGCGGCGGCTGGTTTTCATTCTTGGCCAGCCGCGCAAAAGTCGCGCTGACGGCCGCTTCGTCCGCGATGTTGGCAACCTCGACCATAATCGTATCGGCACTGTCCAACGCCGCGCGCACAGCCCCGGTCTCCCATTCGAGCGGGCGTGGAGCGCTGTGAATTGTGCCGAATAGCCAGCCTTCGTGTCCGTCAGCGCTTTCTACGTGCCACAAGGCAGGGTGAGCGGCCTGAGGCTGCGGCGAACAGCCCAGGAGTGCAAGTGCCGTCAGCGCGAGAAACCAGGCCCGCATTGGCTGTTACTGAACGCGCTCGGCAGAGACACCGTCCTGCGCAAGCTGGTCCTGTACACTGCCCTGTCCGGCAAGGTGCCCGGCACCCACGGCCATGAAAACGGTTCCCGGCTGTTTCAGGCGCTGCTCGATCCATTTTGCCCAATGGGCATTGCGATCAGTCAGGAGGACCTTGCGCAAGTAAGGATCGTCTTCCTGCTCGTTGAGAAGGTTGGCGAGATCATCAGCTTTCCCGGCTTTCCATGCAGTAACCATGGCGTCGATGTCCGACTTTACGGTCGGCAAGGCTTCAACCACCTCGTCCAGGTATCGGCGCTGGGTTTCCTGCGGCAGATTATCAAACAGCGAAATCTGGTAATCGGGGCTTTCCAGTGCTTCAGCTTCCATCTGACGAACCTTGGCCATGGTGCCGATCTGGGTGTCGACACCACTTTCCAGATTGTAGCCGGACACTTTGAGCGGGATCAGAGTCAGCATCAGCGCCGCAAACCAGGTATCGTTCTTGTCAAAGGCCTGGGGCGGCAGGCCAATCGACCCCATGCCTGCTTCGTAGGCCGCGCGCTCCTTGTCATCGAGCGTATCGCGCAGCGCCTTGCCATCCTCGCGCAGACTTTTCCGCAAGATGGCAGCCTGCGAATCCTGCGGCTTGTCGATCGGGATTTCGGTCACCAGCTCACGTGAAGCGTCGAAAGCCTTGGCAACCGGCCCGGCATACCACGCCACATTTTCCGGCAGAATATGGATCGTACCGAACAGCCAGATGGTGGTATCATCATCCGCCACTTTCCAAAGCGCCGGATGAGCAGGGGCGGGCGACGGGGCCGCGGCGGGAGCCACAGTATCTTGGGCAATCGCCGGAAGGGACGAGAACAGAGCGAGAGCACAGGCGGCCCCGCGCAGAGCGGTCTTCATGATAGTCATGGGCATATCCATGCGGGACAAAGGCCAAACGCAAGCTTAATGCAAGCCCGTGCGGCCGGAGTATGCCTGCGCGGTTGATTTGAACCGCCCAATCCGCCAAAGGCCGCGCAACCGAGAACTCAACGGAATTTTCCATGTCTGCCGCCGCCAAAGAGCCGCTCAGCTTTCAGGACATGATCCTGACGCTTCACAACTACTGGAGCGCACAGGGATGCCTGATTCTTCAGCCCTACGACATGCGCGTGGGTGCGGGCACGTTTCATCCGGCCACCACGCTGCGTTCGCTGGGCCCGGAGCCATGGAAGGCGGCCTATGTCGCATCGATCCGCTGATGCACGATATCCGCTTTGTCGAGGATGACTGGGAAAGCCCGACGCTGGGCGCTTGGGGCCTCGGCTGGGAAGTCTGGTGCGACGGGATGTAAGTGACGCAGTTCACCTATTTCCAGCAAGTCGGCGGCTATGATTGCAAGCCGGTTTCGGGCGAATTGACGTATGGCCTCGAACGTCTGGCGATGTATATTCAGGGCGTGGACTGGGTCTACGACCTCAAGTTCAACAATGATGGCGTCAGCTATGGCGACGTCTTCCTCGCCAACGAGCAGCAGCAGTCGAAGTACAACTTCGAAGTGGCCGATACCGATCAGCTCTTCAAAGGCTTCCAGCATGCCGAGGCGGAATGCCGGCGCTGCATCGAGGCGGAAATCCCGCTCGCGGCCTACGATCAGGCGATCGAAGCCTCGCACTTGTTCAACCTGCTGCAGGCGCGCGGCGTGATCTCCGTGCAGGAACGCGCCAGCTACATCGGCCGCGTGCGCGATCTTGCCAAGGGATCGGCGCAGGCCCTGATCGAGAAGAACAAAAACGAATGGGAAGCCAAATTCCCGGGGTGGACGGCATGACTGATTTCCTGCTCGAACTGCGCTCGGAGGAAATTCCCGCCCGCATGCAGGCGGGTGCGCGCGCCGATCTGGAAAAGCTGTTCCGCAAGGAAATGGGCGCCGCGGGCATTGCGCCGGGCAAGATCACCGTGTGGTCTACCCCGCGCCGCCTGGCGCTCATCGCCGGGGGCCTGCCCGAAACGACCGAAGCCGTGCGCGAGGAGACCAAGGGGCCCGCCACCAGCGCGCCCGAACAGGCACTGGAAGGCTTTCTGCGCAAGACCGGGCTGACCAGGGGCCAGCTCGAAATCCGCGACCTCAAGGGCAAGGACACATACTTCGCAGTAGCCGAAAGGCCCGGCCGCGCGGTGAAGGACGTGCTGGCAGAGGCGATTCCTGCCATTGTGCGTGCGTTTCCCTGGCCCAAGTCGATGCGCTGGGGCGCGAGTTCGCTCAGCCCGGAATCGGTGCGCTGGGTCCGTCCGCTGTCCGGCATCGTCGCGATCTTCGGTGAGGATCTGGTGGAATGCGAAGTGGGCGGCGTGACTTCCGGCTTCGCCACCAAGGGCCACCGCTTCCACCACCCCGATGAGATCACCATCGGCAGCGCCCATGACTATGCCGAAAAGCTGCGCGCCTGCCACGTTCTGGTGGACCATGAAGAACGCCAGACTATCGTGCGCGAAAAGGCGCGCGGGGCCGCTTCTGCCGCAGGTCTGACGCTCGTCGGGGATGAAGGGCTGGTGATCGAGAACGCCGGGTTGACCGAATGGCCGATGCCGCTGCTCGGCCGCTTCGACGAGGCCTATCTTGAGGTTCCCCCTGAAGTCATCCAGCTCACCGCGCGGGTGAACCAGAAGTATTTCGTGTGCGAGGACAGCGCCGGAAAGCTGGCCAATGCCTTCGTCTGCACCGCCAATATCGCGGCGACTGACGGCGGCGCGGCGATCGTGGACGGCAACCGCAAGGTGCTCGCCGCCCGCCTGTCCGACGCGCGCTTCTTCTGGGAGCAAGACAGGAAAACGCCGCTTTCGGTCCACGCCGAGAAGCTCGGCCGCATTACCTTCCACGAGAAGCTGGGCACGGTCGCCGACAAGGTCGAGCGGGTGGCCAAGCTGGCCGAATGGCTGGCGAACGAGGGCATTGTCCCGAACTGCGATCCCGCGCTGGCGCGGCAGGCCGCCGAACTGTGCAAGGCGGACCTCGTCACCGAGATGGTCGGCGAGTTCCCCGAACTGCAGGGCCTGATGGGCGGCTACTACGCCCGCGCCGAGGGGCTGCCCAATGCCGTGGCTGCTGCCATCCGCGATCACTCCAAGCCGGTGGGGCAGGGCGACGAGGTGCCGACGGCGCCGGTGACGGTAGCTATATCGCTGGCGGATAAGCTGGATACATTGCGGTGCTTTTTTGCAATTGATGAACGTCCTACTGGCTCAAAGGATCCGTTTGCGCTCCGCCGGGCAGTGCTCGGCGTGCTCTCCATTGTACAAACAAACGGAATT
>JARROF010000053.1:0-26235 GCA_037384205.1 Novosphingobium sp.
ACCAGCGCGGTGACGTTGGTATCGATCATCGTCTTCCAGTTGGCGAGACTGGCATCCTGCGCCTTTTCGGTGCCCAGCGCGAGGCCGGCGTTGTTCACGAGGCAATCGATCTTCGAAAAGCCCTCCGGCAGGGCATCGAGAGCGGCATCGCGGGCGGCCTCGTCCCGCACGTCGAACACGCAAGGGTGCACGCGGTCCGCGCCCAGTTCCTCAACCAGCGCTTCGAGCCGTTCGGCCCGGCGGCCGGTGGCGATCACTTTCCAGCCTGCCTTGACGAAAGCGCGGGCACAGGCTTCGCCGATACCGGCGGTGGCCCCGGTGACGAGAACGGTCTTCATGGCAGGCTCCTTCTATCGCCCATTCAATCGGCGGGCAGGACCGTCACATCCATGCGGAACGTGCGGGCCGCGCCGGGTTCGAGATTCTCGAGCCCCGGCTTCTCGCGGAAATCGCCCGTAAAGCCAACCGGGTCGGCATGGCCGTGCCAGGGCTCTTTGCACAGGAACGGCGCGCCCGGCTTCTGCCAGAGGCCCAGCATCGGCGTATCGGGGAAAGCCATCGCCAGTTGCGCGCCGCCCGGCGTGCCGAAAGTGAGCGACCGGCTGGCCAGATCGGTCCAGATCATCGCATCCGCCTCGAACAGCGCGGCATCGAGCGTGAGGTGATACCCCTCGACAGGCGACGGCTCGCCTTCTGGCAACAGCAGCCCGGTGACAGGATCGACGCGGCGGACCGGCTGCGGCTCGGGGCTGGCAAAGGCGATCACATGGTCCGCCTTGTCTGCGCCGCCAGGCAAAGGCCACGCGAAAGCGGGGTGATAGCCAAAGCTGAAGGGCAGCGCGGCATCGCCGGAATTGCGCACGGTCGCGGCCATATGCAGCGTTGTGCCGTCCAGCACGAAAGTCATCTCCAGCGCGAACGCGAAAGGATAGACCGCGCGCGTTTCCGCGCTGTCGCGCAGGCGAAAGCGCGCGCGGCCCTCGGCCGCCTCCACCGTCTCGAAAGTCGAACGGCGGGCGAAACCGTGCCGGGGCAGTTCGTATTCCTGCCCGTCCAGCCGGTAGCGATTCGCATGGAGGCCGCCCACGACGGGAAACAGCAGCGGCGCATGGCCCGGCCAGAAGGCCGGATCGCCATCGGTCATGAACTCACGGCCCTGCGCGTCGGTGAGCGACCACAGCTCGGCCCCGAACGGATTGATCCGGGCGGTGAGATCGCCGGAGCTGATGGTCACGAATTCCATTTCCGGCACCGGCGATCTCCTGTTTCCCGTGGTCAGCCGCGCAGTACGGCCCCGAGCTTGGCGGCGGCGGCCGTCACTTTGGCGGTGACCGCCTTCAAGTCTTCATCCTTATAGCTCTTTTCGAGCGGCTGAAGTGTGACTTCGAGCGCCAGCGATTTCTGCCCTTCGGGAACGCCCTGCCCACGGAAGTCGTCGAACAGGCGGGCCGCAACAATATTCGCCTTGTCCGCACCCTGCACCACGCGCACCAGATCGCCCGCAGGCAGGTCCACGGGCACCAGAAAGGCATAGTCGCGCGTCACCGCCTGCAGCGCGGGCGGCGCGTAGGAGACGCGGGCAAACGCGGCAGCGCTCTTCTTGCCGGGAACGGCGTCGAGATAGATCTCGGCCAGCGCGACCGGGCCATCGATGTCGAACTGCCGGGCCGCCGCCGGATGCAGCATGCCGAAGCGGGCCAGCACGTTCCTGGGGCCAAGGCGCAGCGTGCCCGACTGGCCGGGATGGAACTGCGGCCCGGCCTCGCCCATCACCTGCAGCCTGTCGGCCGGGGCGCCCGCCTCGGCCAGCAATGCCAGCGCTTCGGCCTTGGCATCGTAGGCGTCGAAAGGCACGGCCTTGCCGGTCGCCCAGCCCCGCGCCGCCTTCTCTCCTGCGAGCACCACGCCCAGCGCCATGCGCTCGTCGCTCGCCCCGGCAGCGCCGCGCAGATAGCGGCGGCCAAGCTCGAACAGCCGCAGCGAGGACGCCCCGCGATCGAGATTGCGCTTCGCCGCCGAGAGCAGCCCCGGCAGCAGCGACGGCCGCATGACCTTCATATCCTCGCTGATCGGGTTGGACAGCGCCCAGAGGCCGCCGTTGCCCTCGCAGAAGGCATCGGCCTCCGCCTGCGGCAGGAACGACCAGGTCAACGCCTCGTGCAGCCCGCGCGCGGCGGCGGCGCGGCGCACACGGCGCTCCAGCTTCTGCGCCGGAGTGGCCGTCGGCGAAGCCACGCCATCGGTGCGCGGCAGCGCCACGCTCTCGACCTTGTCGAGCCCGTGGATACGCACCACTTCCTCGACCAGATCGGGCGCGCCGTCCACGTCCGGACGCCAGCCGGGCACCGTGACGGCCCAGGTCTTATCAGAGGCATCCACCACAAAACCGAGCGCTTCCAGAATGCGCTGCTGTTCCTCAAGCGGAACCGACACGCCGCCCAGCTTTTCGGTCAGCGCCGGGTCGAAGGGAACCATCTTGGGCGTCGCGGGCACGGCGCCTGCACGCACCACGTCCGACGCCTCGCCGCCGCACAGATCCTGGATCAGCCCGGTCAGCAGCGCGAGGCCCGGATCGAGGAAGTTCGGATCGATGCCGCGTTCGAACCGCGCGCGCGCGTCCGACGTGAGATTGAGCTTGCGGCCGGTCTGCGCGATCCGCCCGGGATCGAAATAGGCGATTTCGAGCAGGATGTCGGTGGTCCCGTCCCCGCAGCCCGAATGCTCGCCGCCCATGATGCCCGCGATATCGTGGACACCGCTGTCGTCGGCGATCACGGTCATTTCGGAATCGAGGATATATTCCTTCTCGTTGAGCGCCAGCACCGTCTCGCCGTCCCGCGCACGGCGGGCGAAGACCGCTCCGTTCAGCTTGGCCAGATCATAGGCGTGCGCCGGGCGGCCATAGGCCAGCATCATGTAGTTGGTCGCATCGACCAGCGCCGAGATCGGGCGCTGCCCGGCGGACTTGAGCCGGTCCTGCAACCACTGCGGCGAGGGGCCATTCTGTACGCCCTTGATGACGCGGCCATAGAAGGCCGGACAGCCCTCGGCATCGTCGGTGCGAATCTCGACCGGGCACGGGAAGGCGCCGGGAATGTCCAGCTGTTCGATCGGCTTCAGCGTGCCGAGACCGGCAGCGGCCAGATCGCGGGCAATGCCGTAAAGGCCCATGCAGTCCGGCCGGTTGGGCGTGATCGCCACGTCTATCACCGGATCGGCGCCGTGGTAATCGGCAAAAGCCATGCCCACCGGTGCATCTTCGGGCAGCTCGATGATGCCGTCGTGATCCTCGCCCAATTCGAGTTCGCGCGTCGAGCACATCATGCCGTTCGATTCGACGCCGCGAATGGCGGACTTGCGCAGGACCATGCCGTTCGCCGGAACCGACGCCCCCGGCAGGCCGAGCACGCCGACCAGCCCGGCGCGGGCATTGGGCGCACCGCAGACCACCTGCAGCGGATCGCCGTCGCCGGTATCGACGCTGAGCACCTGCAGCTTGTCCGCATCGGGATGCTTCGCGGCGGTCAGCACTTTGGCCACGCGGAAGCCCGCTAGCTTTTCCGCCGGGTCCTCGATGCCTTCGACTTCAAGGCCAATGGCATTGAGCCTGGCGGCGACTTCTTCGGCCGTCGCATCGGTTTCCAGATACTGCTGGAGCCAGGAGAGCGAGAATTTCATGTGTTCTTTCCTTCCGCTCAGGCTGGCGTGCCGACGCCGCCCGAAAGGGTCGGCACGTCGAAGGCGGAAAAGCCATAGTGGGAGAGCCAGCGGATATCGCCGTCGAAGAAGGCGCGCAGATCGTCCATGCCGTATTTCAGCATGGCCAGGCGATCGACGCCGATGCCGAAGGCAAAGCCCTGCCATTCGTCGGGATCGAGCCCGCCCGCCTCGACAACGCGGCGGTTGACCATGCCGCTGCCAAGCACTTCCATCCAGGCATGGCCCGGCGCATCGCCCGAACCGCCGACAACGCGGCGCCCGCCTTCGTTGGCATAGCCCACGTCCACTTCCACCGAAGGCTCGGTGAAGGGGAAGTAGCTGGGGCGCAGGCGCAGCACCACGTCGTCGCGCTCGAAGAAGGCCTTCAGGAAGGTCTCCAGCGTCCATTTGAGGTGGCCGAGGTGAATGTCGCGGTCGATCACCAGCGCTTCGATCTGGTGGAACATCGGCGTGTGTGTGGCGTCGCTATCGGAACGGTAGACGCGGCCCGGTGCGATAATACGCACCGGCGCGCCTCCTGCCAGCATCGTGCGGATCTGCACCGGCGAGGTGTGCGTGCGCAGCACCATCTCGCGCCCTGCTTCGTCACGGTCCGGGAAATAGAAGGTATCGTGCATCGCGCGCGCCGGGTGGCTTTCCGGCATGTTGAGCGCCGTGAAGTTGTGCCAGTCGTCCTCGATCTCCGGCCCGGTGGCGACGGCAAAGCCCATGTCGGCGAAAATTTCCGCCAGTTCGTCCATCACCTGCGAGACCGGATGCACCGAACCGCGCGGCATTTCCGGCGCGGGGAGCGAAAGATCGATGGTCTCGGCCGCCAGCTTCGTTTCCAGCGCGGCTGCTTCCAGCGCGTCCTTGCGCGTGGCCAGCGCCGCCGTCACCGCCTCGCGCAGACCGTGGATCTTCGGCCCTTCGACCTGTCGCTCTTCCGGGCTCATCTTGCCCAGCGTCTTGAGCAGCGCCGTAATTTCACCGGTCTTGCCCAGATACTGGACACGCAAAACCTCAAGACCGGCCAGCGTGTCGGCCCCTTCGATCCCTTCAACCACCTGATTGATATCCAGCACGATACATAACCCCAAATTCGTCATTCCCGCGAAGGCGGGAACCCATCTCCTGCCCTATCCCCAAACGATCCGGTGCGGTGGCAGCGGATCGAACCCCAGGTCCAGGGCATGATCGCGCCAATCGGGATTGTCCTTTTCGATCAGGGCAACCTTCCAGGCACGATTCCATTTCCCGATCCGCTTCTCGCGCGTGATGGCATGTTCCATCGCCGCATGCTGTTCAGAGCAGACCAGACGCCGGACGCCGTAGTCCTTTGTGAAACCCTCGATCAAGCCTTGCCAGTGCTGGTGCAAGCGTTGCGACATGTTGGACGTTACACCGACATAGAGCGTTCCCGGCCTGTGCGAGGCCGTAAGGTACAATTCCGGTTGAAACGTATCGCGCATCTGCACTGCCTGGAGATGGCTTCCCGCTTGCGCGGGAATGACGAGGATTGGGAAGCGGATGACTCCATGCGAAAAGGGCGCGGCCCGCACTTGCCGGCCACGCCCTTTCGGATCGCGCTGTAAAACGAAGCCTTCGTGTCGGCGGTTACGCCGGCAGCGCTGCCTTCGCCTGCGCGATGACGGCGGTAAAGATCGCGCCTTCGTTCATCGCCAGATCGGCCATCGCCTTGCGGTCGAGCTCGATGCCGGCAAGCTTAACGCCGTGCATGAACTGCGAGTAGGTGAGGCCTTCGTTGCGGACGGCAGCGTTGATGCGCTGGATCCACAGGGCGCGGAAGCTGCGCTTCTTGACCTTGCGGTCGCGGTAAGCGTACTGGCCGGCCTTTTCGACGGCCTGACGGGCAACGCGGATCGTATTCTTGCGGCGGCCGCGGTAGCCCTTGGCCTGGTCCAGAATACGCTTGTGCTTGGCACGGGTGGTGACACCCCTCTTGATACGGCTCATCGGTCAGTACTCCTCAGTTGAGCCCGTAGGGCGCCCACTTCTTGATCGTCCTGGCATCGGCGTCGGAAATGACTTCGGTGCCGCGATTCTGGCGGATGTACTTGCCGTTATGGCTGATCAGGCGGTGGCGCTTGCCGGCGACGCCGTGCTTCACCTTGCCGGTGGCGGTGATCTTGAAGCGTTTCTTCACACCGCTCTTGGTCTTCAACTTGGGCATTTTCGTCTCCTTGTCAGGGACACGTCCCGCCGGCCCTGGCAGCCCTTTTCGCCAGGCCGACCCGCGAATCTCTTTTGCGAAAGACTCAAGTCGTGTCGATTGAAGGGCGGGCCTTTAGTGCGGGAAGAGACGAAAGGCAAGAGCGCAAAGCCCCCGGCTCACGCCCCGTTGCGCAAGGTAGAGAACGGCTGGCGCCGCGTGCGCCGCAGCCAGTCCGCAAAATCGCCCCGGGCAATCGCCGGAGCCCCCGGCGGCAGGCCAATGCGCCACAGGTAAATTTGCGCCGGGGCAGCACCCGCGCCGCCCGTTCGCACGGGCAGGCAGACACGACGGTACTCCGGCCCTTCGTAACGATCCAGCAGCGACAGATCGCCCGCCGCCAGAGTGAGTTCGCACAGCGTGCCCTGCACCCGTGCGCCGGACTTCGCAGGCACCAGCGCCGGGAACCAGCCGTTGCCGCCCCGAATGGCGAAGAGACGGCCGGGCACACAGGCCGCCTCGCTCCGCACCAGCCGCGCCTTGATCCAGCGGGCCATGCGCGTTCCCGCCTGCGGCTGCAGCGTGCCGTAGACGAAAAGGCGCGAAAGGCGGCTCAATGCCGGCAGGCCAGCGCTTCCACCACGTCCTCCAGCCGTGCCGGATCGCCGATGGCCAGCACATGCCCTTCGGACGCGGCATGGAGCGGATCGCCGTTCCAGTCACACATAGTGCCGCCCGCGCCTTCCACGACGGGCACCAGCGCCGCCCAGTCGTGCAGCTTGAGGCCCGCCTCGCACACTACGTCGATCTGCCCGCTCGCCAGCAGGCCATAGTTATAGCAATCGCCGCCCATCATCATCCGGCGGTGATCGGTACGCGCGGCCAGCGCCATGAAGTGCTCACCCTGATGATCGTCGAAATAGTGCGGCCCGGTGGTGGCCAGCATAGCACCTGACAGCTCGCGGCACGCACGGGTGCGCACGGGCTTGCCGTTAAAGGTCGTTGGCTGCCCGCTGGCGCCGATCCAGCGTTCGCCCAGAACCGGCTGATCGATGATGCCCAGCACCGGCCAGCCATCGACCAGCAGCGAGATCAGCGTGCCGAAGATCGGCCGCCCGGCCATGAAGGACACCGTGCCATCGATAGGATCGAGCACCCAGGTCCGGTTCGACGAGCCTTCGCTCGTGCCGAACTCCTCCCCGATGACCGTGTCCCGCGGCACTTCGGCCTGCAGGATATCGCGCATGGCTTCCTCGGCGGCGCGATCGGCAATCGTCACGGGCGAGGCATCCGCCTTGCGCTCGGCATCAAGGCCGCTGCGGAAGTGGGGGCGGATGGCATTGCCGGCCGCTTCGGCGAGCCTGACGGCAAGAGCGATGTCCTGTTCGATCTTCATGGGTTGCCCTGTGCGCATGAGGCGGCACTCCGGTCAAGGTGCTGTGCCCCGTTCGATAGACCTGTAACAAAATGGTAGGGAACAACATTCCTATGTGTGTTTTCCCACGTTGCACGCCTGTTTCACGAGACGTAATGCAATAGCTCACAAGGGGTCGCGGATTAAGAGTGGGGGGCATGAACCACAACAAACGACCGGCGGTCGATCCTGCGATCGCGCCGGAACAGGGGGTCACGAAAGACGGACAACCTCTGTCATACAATCGCGCACCGGCGCCGGATATCGCGCCATGGATAGCGCGCCTTTACGTCACCAAGGTCGCGGCGCCGGACAGATACACGCTGTCATGCGGCCTGTTTAACGACGCAGCTTGCATACGCATCCAGCTCGCCGGCGCCTGGACGGCCGAAACGGCCACCGGGCACGAAGAATTCGGCCGTGCGGCCCTGTTCTTCGGACCGCAGACAAAGCTGATGCCCGTCACTGTCACAGGCAGTTTCATCAGCGTTGGAATTGTTCTGCGGCCGGGTGCCTGCACGGCACTGTGCGGACCGAAGCTCAGCGACTTCCTGGACCGGCTGGTCCCGACGACAGCGGTTGCCATGGCTTCGGACAAGATCCTTGCCATGTTAGCGCCGGATGCCGAACCCGAAGACTGGTTGCATACGCTCGAGGCCCAGGTCCGCAAACACATCGAACACATGGACGGCGCCCTGCCCGATCCGGTCGCTTCCCGCTTCGAGGAAATCACTTTCAGCAACCCGGGGATGACCGTCAGCGAGGCCGCGCAGCTCTGCGGGGTCGAGCGCCGCAAGCTGGAGCGCGTGGCGAATCGCGATTTCGGCATGCCCCCCAAGCAGGTCCTGCGCCGCGCCCGCGCGCTCGATATGGCCAGCCATCTGCGCGGCGTCGCCGATTCGGAAGAGGGTGAGGAAATGGCGCTTCGCTACTATGACGAAAGCCATCTGATCCACGAATTCACCGCGCTGTTCGGCATGTCTCCGCGCCAGTTCGTGCAGACACCGCAGCCGATTCTCACGCTTGCGCTGGAATCACGCCAAGCCCGAAGGCTCGAAGCCCTCAATCGGATCGCGCCGGGCGAAACCCGGCCCTGGGAATAAACCGGACCAGCGCTGCCTGTGACGAACCGGCAGCCCGCTTAATCGAACAGGCTGGAAACCGAGCTTTCATCGGCGATACGGCGAATCGCTTCCCCGATCAGCGGCGCAATCGTGAGCACGCGGATACGATCAGATTGCTGGGCAACCTCGGTGGTCTGGATCGAATCGGTGATCACCAGTTCCTTGAGCGCCGAATTGCTGACGCGCGAAACCGCGGCACCGGACAGGACACCGTGGGTGATATAGGCCGTGACGCTGGCCGCGCCCTCATCAAGGAGCGCCTGCGCCGCGTTGCACAGGGTGCCGCCCGAATCGATGATATCGTCGATCAGGATGCAGGCCCGGCCCTTCACGTCGCCGATGATGTTCATGACTTCCGACTGGCCCGGACGGTCGCGGCGCTTGTCGACGATGGCCAGCGGCGCATTGTCGAGGCGCTTGGCGAGCGCGCGGGCGCGCACCACGCCGCCGACGTCGGGCGAGACCACCATCAGCGCCTGATCGCCATAACGCGCCTGGATGTCGGCCGCCATGACCGGCGCCGCGAACAGGTTGTCGGTCGGGATATCGAAGAAGCCCTGGATCTGCCCGGCGTGAAGATCGACCGACAGCACGCGGTCTGCCCCGGCCTCGGTAATCAGGTTGGCCACCAGCTTGGCCGAAATCGGCGTGCGCGGCCCCGGCTTGCGGTCCTGACGGGCATATCCGAAATAGGGCACCACCGCGGTGATGCGCTTGGCCGAAGCCCGGCGCAGCGCGTCAACGCAGATCAGCAGCTCCATCAGGTTGTCGTTCGCCGGGTAGCTGGTGGGCTGCACCACGAAGACATCCTCGCCGCGCACGTTCTCGTGGATCTCGACGAAGATCTCCTCGTCGGCGAAGCGGCGCACGCTTGCATCGGTGAGCGGCAGTTCCAGATATCCCGCGATCGCACGCGCGAGCGGAAGGTTGCTGTTGCCGGACATGATCTTCATGGCGAATCCCTCAAACAAACGGCCGGAGGTGTTGGCTGGTCGCGCCCGCCTCTAGCCATGCGTCATGCGAATGCAATAGAGCACGCGCCGTTTTCACCGGCATCGAACATAGCAAAGGCCGGGTTCGGATGATCCGGACCCGACCTTTGCCGATCTGCGAATGAATGCGATCGTTCAGGCGATACGGTGCTCGCCCTTGATCCAGCGCACGGTTCCGGAGCTGGCGCGCATGACGACACTTTCCGTAGTCATCTTGCCGCCTTTCAGGCGCTTGACGCCATCGAGCAGCGAGCCGCTGGTCACGCCGGTCGCCGCGAAAATACAGTCGCCCTTCGCCAGTTCCTCGAGCTTGTAGATCTTGTTGAGATCAGTGATGCCCCACTTGCGGGCCCGGGCACGCTCATCATCGTTGCGGAACAACAGACGGCCATTGAACTGGCCGCCCACGCAGCGCAGCGCCGCTGCGGCCAGCACGCCTTCCGGTGCGCCGCCCGAGCCCATGTACATGTCGATGGTCGTGTTCTCGTCCGTCACCGCGATCACGCCGGCAACATCACCGTCACCGATCAGGACCACGCCGCAGCCCAGATCGCGCAATTCGGCGATCAGCGCTTCGTGGCGCGGACGATCGAGCACGCATACGATGATGTCTTCCGGCTTGACGCCCTTGGCCGCTGCCACGGCGTTGACATTCTCCGTCGGGGTCTTGTCGAGGTCAATCACATCCTCGGGATAACCGGGACCGACCGCGATCTTGTCCATATAGACATCGGGCGCGTTGAGCAGGCCGCCCTCTTCGGCTGCTGCCAGCACGGCCAGCGCATTCGGGCCGGCCTTGGCCATGATCGTGGTGCCTTCCAGCGGATCGAGCGCAATATCGATCCTGGCTGCCTCAGTAACCCGAACCATTTCGAGAACAAGAACACGATCAAGGACTTTACTTGCGGGAGTCGAATTTTCAGACATGTTCACTCCGGATTAATCCTGGGAGGAAAGGTTTAGCCCGCTTAGACAGGGGAATTGGAATTGTCGAGAAGCTGGAAGGTTCTTTTCGCTATTGCGGCAATGGGTGCCGCCCCGGCGATGGCCCAGACCGCCCCTCCGGCTGGAGGGAAAGTCAGCGAGGAGGACCGCGCCATCGCCGAGAGGATGCTGGGCACCGGCGACCGGATCACGCCGGACACATCGCGCAACCATTGCCTGCGGACGATCAAGCAGGGCGAAATCACCGTTTGCGCCCCGGACGAGGAAGAGTTTCGCGTCCAATCGACAGCGGAACTGAATCCCTACTCCGCCGAAGCGCTCGACGATGGCCGGCTGCATGCACCGGACGTGAGCGGATTGCCCAACTGCAGCCCGGGCAGCAGGAACGGCTGCATCGGCATAGGCAGCGTGCCGCCTCCGGTCTACATGATCGACTTGTCCTCGATCCCCGAAGCTCCGGCAGGTTCCGATGCCGACAAGATCGCGAAAGGCGAAATGCGCGCGCGCTGACCCGGGCAAGGCCCGTTGTCAGTCGCCGATAATCTGCATCACCAGCGGCTGTGCCGTCAGGCTGTCGGACCCGTCGAGAATGCGCAAAGCCTCGCTCACAGCACTTTCCGGGCCCTCATGCGTAACGATCGCGAGAATCACCTCGCCATCCTCGTCCGGATCGCCCTTCTGGATCAGGCTTTCGATCGAGACATCGGCATCGCGCATGGCGGCAGTGATATCGGCCAGCACACCGGGTCGGTCAGGCACGGTGAAACGAATGTAGGAACGGCCGAGGCGGTGCCCGGTCGGCGCCGGTTCCATGGCCTCCAGATCGTGCGAGGGCATCGAGAACGCCGCGCCTTTTTCGCCGCGGGCAATGTCGATGATGTCGGCAACCACGGCGCTCGCGGTCGGGCCGTCACCGGCGCCGGCGCCCTGAAACAGCAGGCGCCCCATGAAATTCCCCTCGGCAACGACGGCATTGGTCGCCCCGTCGACGTGGGCCAGCGGATGGTCGAACGGTACCAGATGCGGCCGTACGCGCTGAAACAGCCGCGGCGCGCCCGTGCTGCCGTCGATCTCCGCCGTGCCGATCAGGCGGATAACATAGCCCAGGGCCCGCGCCTGCTCGATATCGGCCGCCTTGACCTGCGAAACGCCCATCGTCTCGACAGCGTCGAAACGCAGCCGCACGCCGAAAGCGATGGACGCCAGAATCGCCAGTTTGTGCGCGGCATCGACACCTTCGATATCGAAGGTCGGGTCCGCTTCGGCGTACCCCAGCCGCTGCGCATCGGCGAGCACGTCGCCGAAGTCCGCGCCGGTGTCCTCCATGGTCGAGAGGATGTAATTGCAGGTGCCGTTGAGGATGCCATAGACCCGGTCGATCGCATTGGCAGCCGCGCCTTCGCTGAGCCCCTTGATAACCGGGATACCACCGGCCACCGCCGCTTCGAACTTCAGCGGAACCGCTGCCTGCTCGGCACCGGCGGCCAGCTCCAGCCCATGATGCGCGATCATCGCCTTGTTCGCGGTAACAAGCCCCTTGCCGTGCCTGATCGCACCGCGCGCCAGAGTCAGTGCCGGGCCATCGGAACCACCGACCAGTTCCACCACGACATCGACATCGTCGCGCGATGCCATCGCCGCCGGATCATCTTCCCAGTCATAGGCAGACAAGTCGACGCCACGATCCTTGGAGCGATCACGCGCGCTCACCGCGGTAATGCGAATGGGACGTCCCGCGCGCCGCGCGATCAGCCCCGCGTTCGTCTCGATAAGACGGACAACCCCGGTGCCGACAGTTCCCAGACCTGCAAGTGCGATTTTGAGCGGTTCAGCCATTGTGCTCCCTTCCGGGAGCGCGCCCTAGGGCAGGCGCCACCGAATTTCCAGTATCTTCGGCTCCGGCGCATCCCGCCGAGAGTCAGGGCAGATTGCGGCGGCAGACGCCGAGATCGCCGAGCACCATGCGATAGTCGCTTTCCGCCTGCCGTTTCGCCGCGAAACCTTCCGAGACGTTGGCGCCGGGCGGCGGCACGTCCGGCAGGAAGCAGGCCAGGCGATACCAGGCCAGCGTATCGGGCAGCGGGGGGTGCCCCAGATCGGCGAGCAGTTCGGAAAACGAAACACCCCAGACCGGCGGCCCGTTGCCGCTGTGGCGCACAGTGATCGACGCAGCCGAACCATCCTCCGTTTTCAGGAATATCTGCGTTTCCCCCTGTCCGGCCAGATTTCCCGGCGCGTAGAACAGTTCGCGCACGCCCGTCACTTTTGCCGGGGCATCGGGCGAGACCAGAGATTTCAGGACAGCGCGCAGCCGCGCCTCGATCGCGGCGGTCCGCACCCATTGCGCCGTCGGGGAAACGAGCCGGAGCTCACCGGGCCGGCCCGGAACAGCATGAGCGAACAGCAGAACGGACTGCTTCTTGAGCTTGGGCGGCTTGCCCCGCGCATCGAGCGGCAGGTCCACCAGATATCTGACCGATTCGCCCAGCGGCGCCTTGCCGGTGAGCAGCGCCTGGGTCCTGGCCTCCATGTAGAAGCGTCCATAGCCCGGTTTCAGCCCCGGCGCCCGCTCGTTTTCCACACGTATCATTTTCGTGACCGCCACCAGCACGACCAGACCGGCCGAATCGGCAAGCCCCGCGATATCCGCGAACGTGGGTTCAGGTGCCTCCGGACCGGGCACCTGCGCCTGGGCCGGAATTGCGGAAATTGCCAGAATCGCCCCGCCCAGAGCTGTCAAAAGGTGATTCGATTTTGCTGGCATCGATAACAATCTCCTAGAGAAACCCACATATTATAAACATCTGGCGAAACGGGCGCAAAATCGCGCGAGCGGAGTTTGGCATGACCCGCCATGAATTGCGCGTTAACCCTTGAACTGCCGATAAGGCGTTGCGCAGGGGGGGCATCGCCGCTAAGGAAACTCGCGAAACGGGGCGAAAATACAAAAATGCTCCGCGGTCCGCTTGCCTGTCGCTCATGTTCGGGTGGCGGATTGTCAGCCGTCAGGGTGGGTAATTTAGAGTTTCGTCATGGGCTCCGCTTCCGGGGGGAGGCCGTGGGCGCCTTTGGACTTGTCTGCTAGTGGGCAGGTTCCGGGGCTTGGTAATGGAGTGAAGGGTCTGAATGGCTTACGCTGACCAGCAAATGAGCGGCAACAAGATTGCCGCGCTTGTCATTGTCGCGCTGATCCATGTCTTCGTCGGCTACGCCCTCGTCACGGGTCTTGCCTATGAGGCGGCGAAGAAGGTGATCAGCAAGGTAACGACGGTAGACATCAAGGAAGAGAAACCGAAGGAGGAAGAGCCACCACCGCCGCCTCCTAAGAAGGAAGATACGCCGCCGCCGCCGATCGTGGCGCCGCCGCCTCCGATCAACATCGCCCCGGCCCCGCCGGTGGTGCAGACGGTGATCACGCCGCCGCCACCGCCGCCGGTAGTGATCCAGACGGCAGCCCCGCCGCCTCCGCCGCCCCCGGCTCCATCCCAGGCTCGTGGCGCATCGCCCAAGGGCCAGAACAGGTGGGCCGCACGCATCCAGGCAAACTACCCGACCCGCGCAGCGCGTGAGGAACGTGAAGGCCGTGTCGGCGTGCGGGTTACGATCGACATCAAAGGGCGCGTGAGCTCCTGCTCGGTCACGAGCTCGAGCGGCAGCCCGGATCTCGATGAAGCAGCGTGCGAGGGCATGACCCGTTACGCTCGCTTCAACCCGGCCCTGGACGCGGCCGGCAACCCGACTTCGGGGACGTACGCGACCGCGATCGTTTACAGGCTTAACTAATTGACGGCCCGGCCGGGCTGCTGCTCCCGGCCCTATCCTGCATTCTTCTTGAGAGGTAAATCGCATGCTTATCGTTGATATCCTTGCCGCAGCCAGCGAAGCTGCTCCGCAGAACAAATTCGGCTTCGTTCAGGCACTGGAACAGGGCGGCTTCATCGCCTATGCCACTGTGATCATTCTGGGCACCATGTCCTTCGGCTCGTTCTACATCCTGTTCACCAAGTGGTTCGAACAGTCGAAGATCATGCGTCAGTTCAACGCTGTCCGCACTTCCTTCTGGAAGGCTCCGACCCTGAAGGAAGGCGCCACCAAGCTCGAAAAGAACAGCGCATGGCGCCAGATCGTCGACGACGGCGTGAAGGCTGAGGAAGAAGCTTCCAAGCTGAAGGACCCGACCGAATCGCACGACTGGCTGCACGGTTCGCTGGCCCGTTCGGAAGCCACCATCAACGCCCGCCTCGCCGGCGGCCTGCCCTTCCTCGCCACTGTCGGCGCGACCGCACCGTTCATCGGTCTGTTCGGTACCGTCGTCGGCATCTACCGCGCCCTGATCGCCATCGGCCTCGCCGGTTCGGCCTCGATCGACAAGGTCGCCGGTCCGGTCGGTGAAGCGCTGATCATGACCGCGCTCGGTCTGCTCGTCGCCGTTCCGGCCGTGCTCGCCTACAACTACCTGCAGGCCCGCAACAAGCGCATTGCAGAGCTGCTGACCGGCTTCTCGACCGACGTTCTGGCCAACATCGCCTCGGGCGGCGCCGTCAAGCCGGCTATGGCCGCTGCTCCTGCCAAGGCCGCTCCTGCCAAGCCGGCTGCCGCTCCGGCCAAGTCGTAAGGAGCACGGGTGTGCGGAGCCGGGCCGTCCGGTTCCGCTTCCCGCAGGGGACAGGCGGCGGCATGTTGCATGCGCAATCCGCCGCTCTCCCCCAGGCAACGCAAGGATTAGGATAAGACTATGGCGATATCCACGGGCGGAGGCGGTGCAGACGCACCGATGTCCGACATCAACACGACGCCGCTCGTCGACGTCATGCTGGTGCTGCTGATCATCTTCCTCATCGCGGTCCCGGTCGCGATCCAGACGATCGAAAAGCTTCGCATCCCGGTCATCGTGGCCGTCGAATCGAAGGACAAGGTTGAAAACCTTCTTCTCACCGTCTCGACTACCGACGCTGCCGGTCGCAGCGCGGGCGAACCCGGCTACCAGGGCGCGTCGCGCAACGGCGAATGCCGCATCTACCTCAACAACATCACGCCGGTCACTTCGAAAGAGCTGCGCGACAAGGCCTTCAAACGCCTCGACGCAATCGTGAAGCGCGCGGGCGGTCCGCAGGCCCTCATGGAAAATCCGGACCAGATCCCGCAGGTTCACATCCGTGGTGACGTCAACGCACCCTGGCGGTGCATTGCCGGCGCGATCTACAACGTCCAGATTTCGGGCTACCCGACGGTTGGCTTCATCACCAACCCGATCGACCCGAACGCGTGACGTTACGGCAGGAACAGGAGTAACTTTCCATGGCAATGTCAGGCGGCAGCGACGATGGCTCGCCGATGATGGAGATGAACACGACGCCGTTGATCGACGTCATGCTCTGCCTCCTCATCATGTTCATCATGTCCATCCCGGTTGCGACCCACTCGATCGATATCGACCTGCCGGTTGCGACCCCTCCGACGGACACACCTCCTCCGATCGATCCGGTCAAGAACAAGGTGGTCCTCACGGTCAACAACGAGATCATGTGGAACGGCACCCAGATCGATGGCCGGCGTCTGCTGACCACGCTCCAGGCCACCACCCGCATGGACCCGGAGCCGGAACTGCAGTTCCAGCCCGAGCCCAATGCCAGCTATGACCTGTCGGCCCAGGTGCTGCAGATCATCAAGGCTTCGGCGGTGACCAAGTTCGGGTTCGTCGGGAACGAGCAGTTCGCGGAATTCGGCAAGTAGGCCGAAACCGAACCGGGTCCTTTCGGGACCCCATGAAGGGGCGGAGCAATCCGCCCCTTTTTTGTTGTCCGGAAACGCGTCAGGCAGCCCGCCGCCGATGCCCGTTATGTTCGCGCGCTTACGCGCGTGGTCAGCGCGATCAAGGCCTCGGGAGTGTCCCGCTTCGGGCTTCTTCGGCAACGAACGCCACCGCCAGTTCGGCCGCAAGCAGGCCCGGCAGTCAGCCTCTCTCGCCGCCATGGCGCTGCACATCCACGCGCATCGCCATGGCGGCAAGGCTTTCCGCCTCAACCAGCAATTCCTCATCCGCCGCGCCCGTGGGCAGGCTTTCGCGCCCGATCATCGAAAGCGCCGGAACCGCGAGCGGGCTGATCCGGTCCAACCGCACATGATTGATCTCGCGCGCCGCCCGATCGAGCACATCGGCCACGCGCGCGACATCAGTCATCCGCGCCCGCGCATCGGCCCAGGCCGCTTCGATCAGCAAATGATCAGGCTCATACTTCTGCAACACGTCGTAGATGAGATCGGTCGAAAACGTCACTTGCCGTCCGGACTTGCGCTTGCCCGGATGCTGCCGCTCCACGAGGCCCGAAATCACCGCCACTTCGCGAAAGGCACGCCGCAACAGGTAGCTTTGCTGCACCCAGTCGACGAATTCGTGGGTAAGAATATCGGGCGACAGCAAGGCTGCCGGGTCCTCAACCGCGCGCAGCCCCCAGATCACCAGCGTATAGTCCGTCGCCACGAAGCCCAGCGGCCCCAGCCCCCGGTCCTCCATCCGCCGCGTGATGAGCATGCCCAGCGACTGGTTGGCGTTCCAGCCCTCGAACGTGAAATAGCTGGTATAGGCAAGGCCCTGATGCGGAAAACTCTCGACGAGCAGCCTGCCGGGCGCAGGCAGGTACGAGCGCCAGTCCTGTACTTCCAACCACTCGCGCACATCGTCGGGGAACCGGGCCCAGCCCGCACGGTCGGACAACATTTCGCGCACGCGCCCGGCCAGATGCGTGGAAATCGGCATGCGCTGGCCCATATAGCTGGGAATCGTCGCCGACCGCCTGGCCGCACGCACGACCAGATCGAGGTCTTTCAAGGATTCCACTTCCAGATCCATCCCGGCGAAACGGAAGGTATCGCCCGGCTCCAGACTGGCACCGAACCCTTCCTCTACCTTGCCCAGCGAGCGACCATTGCGGAAGCGCACGTCGAGCATCTCGGCATCGACGATGATCCCCGCATTGAGCCGGTGCCGCGCGGCATGTTCCGGATGAGTCAAGCGCCAGGTTCCGTCCCTCTCCCGCACGATGCGGCGGAAACGATCATAGGAGCGCAGCGCATAGCCGCCCGTCGCCACGAAGGCGAGCACGCGGGCAAACGCCGCCTCGTCCACCCAGGCATAAGCCTGAGACGAACGGATTTCCGACAACAGCGCCTCTTCGCGAAACGGCCCGGCGCAGGCCATCGCCATTACGTGCTGCGCCAGCACATCCAGCCCGCCACGCCGGAACGCTTCGCCATCGCGCTGCCCCTCACGCACGGCCTGCTGCGCGGCGAAGGCTTCCAGGAATTCAAAGCGGTTGCCCGGCACCAGCAGCGCCTCGCTCGGGCAGTCGAGCCGGTGATTGGCGCGCCCGATCCGCTGCAGCAGCCGCGAGGAGCCCTTCGGCGCCCCCATCTGCACCACCAGATCGATATCGCCCCAGTCGATGCCGAGATCGAGGCTGGCGGTGCAGACCAGCGCGCGCAATTCACCGCGCGCCATCGCCCCTTCCACCTTGCGCCGCGCCTCTTTGGACAGTGAGCCGTGGTGAATGCCGATCGGCAGGTTCGCCTCATTCGCGGACCATAATTCCTGGAAGATATATTCGGCCAGAAACCGCGTATTGGTGAAAACCAGAGTAGTGCGGTGCGCTGTGATCTGCCCGATCAGTTGCGGAATGGCCCAGGTCGCGGCATGGCCGCTCCAGGGAATGCTCTTTTCCTGCGGCAGCAGAATCTCCACGTGCGGATCGGCACCGGCCTCCCCTTCGACCAGCGCGACGCGGTCTATATCCCCCCCGGGCGCGAGCCAGCCGCGATAGGCATCGGGATCGGCCAGTGTAGCGGAGAGGGCCACGCGCTGCAGGCCGGGGCTGAGCGCCTGCAGCCGCGCCAGCGACAAGGCCAGCAGATCGCCCCGCTTCCCGGTCGCGAAAGCATGGACCTCGTCGATCACCACGCGCCTGAGACCGGCAAACAGCGCGGGCGCTTCGGGGTAACTGAGCAGCAGGGACAGCGATTCGGGCGTCGTCAGCAGGACATGCGGCGGCCTGGCCCGCTGCCGGGCCTTGCGGTCCGAAGGCGTATCCCCGCTGCGCGTCTCGATCCGGATCGGCAGGCCGATCTCCTCCACCGGCGCGATCAGATTGCGCTGCACGTCATGCGCCAGCGCCTTGAGCGGGGAGACGTAGAGTGTGTGCAGCCCTTCCGGCGGACCCGTGTCACCCAGCCGTGAAGGGCTGAACGCCGCCAGCGTTGGCAGGAAGCCCGCCAATGTCTTGCCCGCGCCGGTATCCGCCACCAGCAGCGCGTGCCGCCCGGCATCGGCCGCCGCCAGCATCTCTGCCTGATGGCGCCGCACCCGCCAGCCACGTGCATCGAACCATGCCGCGATTTCGGGAGGGATGCCGGCCCTGCCCCTCATCGGCGCGGCCTGCACGCGGGTTTGAAATGCGATGCCATGGCCGTGATGGAGCACATAAATGTCCGCCCGGAAAGACCATCATAAGGCGATCTCCTGCGGAGGAATGGCGATAGAACCTTGCAGACATGTCCGCCTTGCCCGAAGAGCCTGAAATCAGCCACGCAGTAGCATCCCGATGAACGCGCTTTCCGGTTACTCCCATCTGATCAACATCGCCATGGGCCTCGCGCTCGGCATGCTTGTGGGTCTCCAGCGCGGATGGGCACTGCGCGAGCAGCCTGCGGGATCGCGCTTCGCGGGTATTCGCACTTTTGCGCTGATGGGCCTCGCAGGCGGCATTGCCGGCGTGCTCTATGACGGCGCACGGGGCCCCGCCACGGCCCTGCTAGCCGCCGTCATGGTGCTGGTCCTGCTCGGCTACGAACGCACGGCGCATGCCAGCGGGCGGATCGACGGCACTTCGGGCGTGGTCGCCCTGCTGACCCTGGCCAGCGGCTTTCTCGTCGGCAGCGGTGAACGGCTGACCGGAACGGCCGTCGCCGTCGTGATGGTGCTGGTGCTGGCGATGCGCGAGCAGCTTCACCGCTGGGTGCGGCATCTCAACGAAAAGGAAGTGCTGTCGATCGCGCGCTTCGCGCTGATCGCGCTGGTCGTTCTGCCGCTGCTGCCGGACCATCCTTATGGCCCCTACGAAGCGTGGAACCCGCGCAAGCTGTGGATGGTGGTCGTGCTCGTCTCCGGCTTTTCCTTCGCCGGTTACTTCGCCGCGCGGATGCTCGGCCCGACACGCGCGGTCATCGCGACGGCCGCGGCGGGGTCGCTCGTTTCCTCGACCGCCGTCACGGCCTCGCTGGCGACACGCATGAAGGCGGGTACGGAAGGGACACCGATCCTTGCCGCCGGCATATCGGCCGCTTCGGTCGTAATGTATTTGCGCGTGGTGGTCCTGTCCGCATCCCTTGCCCCCTTCGCGCTCGTCTCGCTGATAGAACTCATTATTCCGGGCCTTCTGGTCAGTCTGGCCATTACCGCCTGGTACTTGCGCAAAGTGCCCAAAGGCAGCGCGACCGAGCCGCACGCCACAATGGAAATGCGCAATCCTTTCGATCTCGGCCCGGCCTTCGTGCTGACGGCGCTGGTCATGGCACTGACCGTGGCCGCGCGCTGGGTGCTCGATCATTTCGGCGACCGCGAACTGGCCGTGGTTCTGGCCGTGTCCGGCACCGTCGATGTCGATTCAACGATCATCACCATGGTCAATCTGCCGCCAGGCACCCTGCCCCATACCAGCGCTGCGCTGGTGCTGGCATTATCGGTAACGCTCAATACGCTGTTCAAGGCCTTCGTCTCGGCCAGTGTCGGCGGATGGGGCAAGGGCAAGCACGGCGCGCTGCCGCTGGCGGCCAGCGCCGCCGCCGTCATGCCCGGCGCCCTGATGCTGGCGCTTTAGAGACGCTTCCACCAGGCCTGAGAAGGCACCGTTCGTGTCGAGCGAAGATGAGGAGACACGATAGCCCCCTGGCCAGGGGTATCTCGACACCGCCCGACACGAACGGAACTTGACAGGAGTTCAGCGCTACCCGTTTTAGAGTCGGCCTGATTGAGATTGAAACGGCAGGGATATCGGCGTCGAGCTGGGCCACGGAAGGGTGAACGCCGCGCCGGACGTGTTTGCGGGTAATGTCCCGGCCGATGCGCCGGCTTTCCGCGATGTATGCATCAAGCCGCGCCTGCGCCGACTGGACGGTGACGAAGCGCCATACCGTTAGCAGGTCGGTAACTCCGGTAAGCGCAATCAGGAACACCGGCCTTTATCGAGCGATCACTTTCTTCATTTCGGGCAGGAAGAAGATGGCGCCGGCTGCGAGGGCGGAGCCCAACCCCATGACGATTGCAACATTCTGCAAGCCCAGTCCGGCCACGAACAGGACGCCCGCGATCACCGGCCCCAGGGCCGCCCCGCCTCGGCCGATTCCGATCACGAACCCTGTCCCGCCGGCGCGGACTTCGGTGGGAAACGACGCTGCGATGAGCGCATAGAAGCCGACCATGCCGGCATTTGTGAAACATCCCGCAAAAGCAGCGGCCAATGAAAGCTGGAACAGATCAGCCTGGCCATGCCCGAACCAGACAATCATGATCGCCGAAAGCGCCATCACGCCAAGCATGATATGGCGCAGGCCAACCCGCAGGGTAAGCAGCGCCACCATCAAGGACCCGATGAGCCCCCCCACATTGGCAAAGACCAGAACTCCACCGGCCGAGGACGGCGCGAAACCCATGTCGACGACGATTTTGGGAACCCATTTGAGGATGAAGTAGAATGTCATGACGTGACAGAAATAGGCCAGCGTCAACAGCAGGGTCGTCGACCGCAGGTCCGGTTTGAACAGTCGTCCGAGCGACACCTTGCTCACGGCGGGTCTGTCGGGGACCGCCAACGCCTCGATCGGCCCGTGCCCCAGGGCTCTGAGCGCCCGGTTGATGCGCGGGAGCGCATCGCGCCGGTGCTGTCGCGCCAGAAAGCCCACGCTCTCGGGTGCCAGAAAGAACAGGACCGGCAGCATCGCCGCGCTGGCGATCGAACCGAAAACGAAAACTTCGCGCCAGGTGCCCGCAACCAGAAGCGCGCTGGCAATCGTTCCGCCAGCAATCGCGCCCAGCGGATAGCCAGCGGCCATGACCGCGACGCAGGCGCCGCGCCATTTGTCATTGGCGTATTCAGCGACCATGGCATTGGTGCAGGCCAGCATCCCGCCGATGCCGATACCCGTGACGAAACGCAGCACGGCCAGTTCACTGACCGAACCCACGTGCGCCGCGCCAAGCATGCCGAGTGCCATAACTGCAAGGCACAGGAACGCCGTCGGTCGGCGGCCGATGCGATCGGCAAGCGGTCCGAGGAGCAGGGAGCCGCCGGCCATGCCGAACAGTTCCATCGAGAGAACCACGCCGAGCGCCGCGCGGTCTATGCCCCATTCCGCCGCTATGCCGGGCGAGGCGAAGCTGATCGACAGGACATCAAAGCCGTCCAGGGCATTGAGCAGCACGCAGACGGCCACTGCCAGAACCTGCCTCACCCGCATCGATCCGCTTGCGACAACAGCCCGCGGATCGACCGGAGCAGCTTGTAACCCTTCCATGTCCTTCTCCCAGTAATACCCGGACGGCGCCTTGCACATTCTGCTCATGCCGGGGCGTCGGTGGCGTTCTCAACCCATGTCGAACGGACATTTCTGCATCAGCGCATCCAGCGCAACGATGCCCTCGCCGTCGCGATGGACGATGACGGGATTGAGGTCGATCTCGGCAAGCGTCGGTTCGGCCGTGAGAAGCGCGCCTACCCTGGCGACGAGCTCCGCGAGCGCGGGCGAACCGCAATAACCGGAAAGCCGCCCAGCCATAGGCCTCGCGCTGCGCCTTGCGGATGTGGCCAAGGCCCTTCCCTTCGTTTTCCCGGAAGTATTCCTCGAGGTCCATGCCCGCCGGCTAGGCCGTACCCTCGCCGGTCAGGACCAGCACACCGACATCGTAGCGATATTCCAGCTCCTCAAGCACTTCCAGCATGCGCCGGTTGAGCTTGGGGCTCAGGCCATGCGGTTTTCATCGGTAAACGAGACGGTATCATGTTCTGCACGGTCCTGCATGGCATACCTCATTGCTAACTGTTGTTGTCCTTAATGAGGATATTGCTATAGTCAATATCAATAAAGGGAAATCTGATTGCCTGACCCGGCCCCGCCTCCACTCTCCCCGGGTTTGCCCTGCGGCGCGGGGCGAACCTGATGATGGCCGAACTCGGCATTCAACGCGCTAACATGGCCTGCCTGCTCAATTGCCCGGAGTCCGCGGAACGGACTGGCCGCGTACCAATCGACGGCAACTCCCAGGCATCGTCCTCACCGGCGCCGGACAGGACAAGCTTGCGAAAGTCCGGGCTGCATTTCCACCGTGATCCAGCGCGTTTCGGTAAAGCTGCGCGAGAAGTTCCCCAAGCTGGCCGACATGATGGACGCTTCGCGCGAGGACGTGCTCGCCTACATGGCCTTCCCGAAGGATCACTGGGCTCAGATCGCTTCGACCAACCCGCTGGAAAGGGTGAACAAGGAGATCAAGCGTCGTGCCGATGTCCATCGGCATCTTCCCCAACGATGCCGCCGTCGTTCGCCTCGTTGGCGCCCTGATGCTGAAGCAGAATGATGAGTGGGCGGTATCGCGCGCTGGAAACGTTCGGCTCTGCGTGGTGCTGGCGAAATGATCGCATGGATACGAGAAGAGGGAAACTATCTGGACTGGCACTGCCCGGGCCCGCCGGGCCGCCTTGCACTTTGGATCGAGCAAGCACTGGCGAACGAAGGTTGGGCATGGGCCAGCAAGTGACGAATTCCGAGTCCCCATGGCATCAACAAGACACTTGTCGGAAAATCTCGAACTCAAGGTTCTCGTACCATTTGGCAATCCAACAGGTTTTTTCGCATGCCGATTTCGCCCACCCCTGAGCCGTGTACTCGCGGGATTCTGCGGCACGACAAACATGTGTTTTGCGTCTCGATGGGCACGGCAGGTGCCGACCAGGTGTTGCGGTTCGCCAAATGAGTCGCGAAGGTCCGGATCGGACAGAAGCTGCCGGACAGCAAACGACCAAGTCCGGCATACAGCGGATCCCGGCACGCTGTTAGAACCGGCCTTTCCATATCGTGCAGCAGTCCCGTTTCTCCGTCTTCAACCGGCAGTTTCGAGACAACACATTCGGGAACAGGTTTTGGGAAAGCCCCATTGCGATACGCGACGCAAGGCTGGCCTTTCCCGCCGTCCCACCATAGGTTCCCAATCGGGAAAACTTGGCGTGTCGCAGTCGGGTCGCGCCGCTGCGAGATCAATCGTGCAGTTTCATGTCGTCGAGCATGGCCGTTTGCGCACTTAAAGGTGGGATGCGGACTGCGTCGATGCTTTCGCACATCGAACACTCCTTGGTGTCTGCCGTGATGCCAAGATCGCCAACGGCAACCGACAGACACAGCAGGTCGAAGCACAGTAGAATCGATAGAACACCAACATTCTTGAGCGCCGTCGCCATGTTTTCGCTCCCCTGTTTCAGAGCAGTCCATGCAGGGCCATCTCCAGACCGAGCAGCAGCAGGAAAAGGAGGAACAGCCGCCGGAACAGTTGGAGGCTGATCCGTGTGCGGATCACCTGTCCGGCTGCCATGCCGAGAAGCGCGGGAATGACGGCCAGCGTTGAGGTCAGGAGATTTCCGACCGGGGCTGCGCCGTGCCAGAACAAGCCTATCGCGAGCGCGATCGTCGACACGGTGAAGGATAGGCCCAGCGCCTGCACCAGATCGTCCCGCTCCAAGTCGAGCGACTGGATGTACGGCACGGCGGGGATGACGAATACGCCTGTTGCGCCCGTCACCAGTCCGGTGACGAGGCCGGTCACCGGCGACAGCCACGGTTCCCATCGCCATGAGACATGAAGCGGTTTGGCGAGCAGCGTGTATGCCGCATAGACGACGAGGGCGACACCAAGGGCGACCGTCGTAAGTTCGGTGCGTCCGCCGGTCAGCAGCATGGAGCCGAAAACGGTACCGAGCACGATCGTCAACATCATTGGCCAAAGGCGGCGGACCAGCATTCCGAACCGCGGCCCGGCCAGAAGCTGCCAGACGTTGGTCACAAATGACGGCACCAGCAGGAGCGCAGCGGCAGCAAGCGGCGACAGTAGCGATCCCAGCACGCCCATCGCCACCGTGGGCAGGCCCATGCCCGTTACGCCCTTTACGACGCCGGCCGCAAAGAAGGTGGCGACGATCGCGGCGATGAGGGGGAGCGAATAATCGAACATACCGCAGACCTAACCGTCACACCCGCGCCCACAATGCGGAAGGTCCGAGCGCTGGCTTCGGCTGTACCGAAGTCACAGGATGCACTAGGTTGCCCTGATGCGGTTCGATCTGACAGACCTTCGGCTGTTCCTGGCGGTGGTCGATGCCGGAAGCATCACCCACGGCGCGGCCGAAGTCGGCTTGTCGCTTCCGGCTGCCAGCGAACGCCTTCGCGATATGGAAGCGACCGGGGAAGTGATCCTTCTTATCCGGGGGCGTCGTGGTATCGCGCCGACCGAAGCCGGGGAGATGCTGGCACACCATGCCCGCATGATCCTGCACCAAATGACGAAGATGCAAGGCGACATTGGGCAATTTGCGAAGGGGTTGCGGTCGTGGATGGCTGCACACCCTCAGATCGACGTCGACCTGAAAGAGCGTGAGAGCGGCGAAATTGCCAGAAGCGTCGGCGCGGGCTTTGCTGAGATCGGCGTGCTGTCGAGCGCGGTCGAGACGGATAATCTGATCCTGCGGCCCTTCGCGATCGACCGCCTTGTTTGCGTAGTATCCAGGGAGCATCCGCTGGCAGGAAACGGTCAGGTGCGTTTCGCCGACCTTCTCGGCGATCAGTTCATCGGCATGGCGGGCGGTGCCTTGCAGGATCATATTGAAGGCCAGGCATCCCGCTTGGGTACTAAGATGAAAATGCGTGTTCGTCTCCGTAGCTTCCAAGGCATCTGCCGGATGGCAGGCGTGGGTGTAGGCGTCGGGATCATTCCTGAATCCGCTGCGAAACGGTGCCAGCGATCGACGCGGATCGCGATCATCCGGCTACGCGATGAATGGGCAAACCGCCGCCTGTCTTTGTGCGTCCGCGATGAAGCCGGCCTTACACCCCCCGCCAAGGCGCTATTCGATCACCTCTCTAAACCCGTCTGATCGGGTCCCAAAATTCGATCGTTTGTGGGACACTCGCGAACCGCAGCTCTCGGCTGAACCCGCCGTTCGACGAGGCCGCTACAGATGGCAAGTATGTCCCAGACTGAGTCGGAGGCTCCTCGCCAAGCGACGAGGAGCCGTTAGGTCAAATTTCGGTGTTTTCGGCAAGGGCAAGTGCATCTTCTACGTCGATCCCGAGATAGCGCACCGTGTTCTCGATTTTACTATGGTCGAGCAGGATCTGAACGGCACGAAGGTTGCCGGTCGCCCTGTAGATGATCGATGCCTTCGTTCGGCGAAGGGAGTGCATGCCATACTCGCTTCGCATCAGACCGACTCCGGTTACCCATTCATCGACAAGCCCGGCATACTGTCGGGTGCTGAGATGCCCGTTATGATCAACTCGGCTGGGAAAACGTAGTCGCCCACCGTGCCGCCCCGCCGCTCTAGCCAAGCGAGCAGGCTGGCCCGAGCGTCCGGGAGCAGTTCGAACTGAACAGGCCGACCTGTTTTCCGCTGCATGACGATAGCACGCGTTCGACTCTGCCCGCCGGAGCGTCAGATACGGCACGATCAGCAACCATTCTTCATCGGATACGTCAGATGGGTCAGGCTTGCGACAGTTCTCCATCCAGACCTTTGAAGCCATTCGGACTCACAAGTCCATAACAGCCTCTAGGGCCAGGACCTGGGGGTGGAATCGAAC
>JARROF010000054.1:0-2673 GCA_037384205.1 Novosphingobium sp.
CGTTCTGGACTTCACCCTCCTTTGCTCTGGCAATTTCCATTGCAATCGAGTGCGGAATGGTGCCGCGTTCGACGGCGTTGATGAGTTTCTCTTCTCCTCGCTCGAGGAGTACGCAGATGGCGGCGATATAATCGGCCGAGAAGCCGACCTTTTCGGCTATCTCTGCATGGGAGTAGCCGCGTTCGGCGAGCGCGCCGATACCGTGAACGAGTTCCAGGGGACTGTGCTGACGGCGAGCGAGGTTTTCGACCAGGCTCATGACGAAGCAATCCTCCTCGCTCGCTTCGACGATGATCGCGGGGATTTCCGCGGCGCCCAGAGCGATGAACGCTTCGAGCCGCCCCTGGCCGCAGACGAGGTCGTAGCGGTTCTTGCCTGGGCGCTGGCTGACGGTGATCGGCTTCTTGAGGCCCAGTGCTGCGATCGAGTCCACCAGTTCCTGAAAGACGCGCTTGTTGCGCGCACGGGGATTGAGAACGGTGATAAGATCGATCGGCACCTGCCGGATTTCGGGGGGCTCGGCGCTCATGCCGCCTTCCTCAGCGAGGACCGGCGGGTCAGTTCGACGAAGGCATCGAGGCTGTCATAGCGGAAGGCATCAAGCAGAATGCCGTTGTCAGGCGCCAGCCGGAGTTTCGGCGTTTGGCTGAGGTCGAGCCAGGGGAAGAGATAATAGTCCCGGATTGTCCGGTTGTCGTCTTCCATCCGGACGGCGATGGTGAGGTCGGGGCGCAGGCCGCTGTCGAACCGGACCTTCCAGCGCAATCCGCCTGCCGGAGAAATGTGGCAGCGGGCGATCACAAGCGCGACCGTGAACTCGTTATTGATGCGTAGCAGGTCGGACAGGGGATCGCGCTCCACCGCGCCGCCCTGTGCCTCGATATCGCCGATGACGGAGGTGACGATATCGGGATGCATGGCGCGCAGGGCGCGGTTGATCTCGATATAGCTGTAGTCGCGCGAAGGCGTGTAGCCGGCAAGCTCATAGGCACGGGTCAGGCTTCCGAAGCGATGCCGGAAGGTCGAACTCGACGGCATGTCCTCAAGCTCGTCGATGACCATGCCCGAAAGCCAGCCCTTATCGGCGAGGAGGCTGGAGAGCCGGTCGAGCAATTCCTGGTCGGTGAAACGCCGCGAACGGGCCTGGATGATGCGCTGGGCGGCGTCGAAGAAATCGCGTTCGACGATCGGTTCGAAAGCGCCATCCTGCCGAACCCACATATCGGGCGGATTGGCGACGCGCTTCGCTTTCAGTTTGTAGGAGATGCGGTTGTAGACATTGTTGCCGATATATTTCTCGTTGGTCAGAATCTGGTGGACCGTTCCGCGCGTCCAGTTTCGACCGAGATCGGTCTTCAGCCCTTCCGCGTTGAGAGCCTCGGCGATTTCGCTTTCTGACCGCTGCTGGACCACGAACATGCGGTAGAGGCGGCGGACCGTCTCGATTTCCTCGGGCGGCCCAGGTTGCAGGATGACCCTGTCGGTCTGAAGGCTCTTTTGCTCACCTCGCGCCAGTTCGGCCTTCACCACACCATGCTCGTCTACCAGCATGCGCCGCAGGCCATAGCCCGCTGGCCCACCCTGCCGGTAGCCGAGCCGGATCAGGCGGCACTGACCGGTGAAGACCCTGGCCGAAAGTTCGCGGCTATATTCGCCAGCCATTGCGCGCTTCATACTCTTGATGATCGTCGCGCTCAGGCTTCCATCATTCTCGAACTGCTCCGCGCAATAGTGGACGGTGATGCCGCCCTCGCGGCAGATGAACTCGTAGTAGGCGCTCTCGTCAGCATCCTGGAACCGGCCCCAGCGACTTACGTCGTAGACGAGCACAGCCTCGAAATCGGCTTTGCCGCCTCTGACATCGTTTATCAGTTGCTGTAGGGCGAGGCGGCCTTCGAGCTTCAGGCCGCTCTTGCCCGAGTCCTCGTAAGTTTTCACGATCTCGAAACCGCGTCGCGCCGCGTATTGCGCGATGATCTCCGCCTGATTCTCAGTGGAATACTTCTGGTGCTCCGTCGACATGCGCACGTATTGCGCCGCCCGGATCAGAGGGCCGTCATGCTCTGCTTCGGTCCGTTCTTCACTCGGCCGCATCGATCCAATGCCTTCATGTCACCGGGAAATGACACCCTCTGACTCTCGAAAGTCTTATGGGGAGATCAGGCGTATGTCGTTCACCGAGAAAGACCGAAAACTTCGGTCGAAACCCGGAAATAGTTTTCCTGAATTGTCGCCGTCGTCATTGAGTGCGGCGCTCGCACTCGCCTTGAAGACGGAGTTTAGTGCCCTTGCGTCATCGGTGAAAACCGTTGCGAGGCTGACGAATTCGAATGAGCGAGCTGTTCGCAACTGGTTCGACGGCAAGAACAGCCCGAGCGCTGACAATCTGGTTGTCCTGATGCGCCATTCGGACCAGATATTGCGCACAGTGCTCGAGCTCGCCGACCGGCGTGATCTCGTTCTCGCTGTGGGGCTGTCCGGACTGCGCGCGCAACTTGTCGATGTGCTCGCTGCTATCGACAGCGCTCAGAGCTGACTCGGATGGGTTTATCAGATCAAGAGGCGGTTGGAGAGAGGGCGCAGGCTTCGATGAGCGCAGCTTGGCGCCTTGGGCGACATCTGCCATTCTAGAGGCACTCCGATTGCCTCGATATGCATGACATATCATGTGTA
>JARROF010000054.1:2707-33537 GCA_037384205.1 Novosphingobium sp.
GTGCCATGCCACGTGCTTCCAGAGCTGCCAGCGGACTGCCGCAGCGGCTCATGGCCGAGCGCATGCTCGTGTCGGTGCAGACGCTGCAGCCAGTCTCTTGGCGGCTTTTTCCGCTTCGGTGATTGCTGGAAAGCACCTGCAGGAGGCTCGAAAATGGCTACAGGAAGAAGAGGCCAGCGCGCAGTCGATGCGATGCGTTCGGCGATCATTTCCTCCAGGTCGCGAAGGCTCAGGCCGTACGCCGGATACCAGCGCACGCACAGCAGGATCAGCTCGCCATGAAAATGGCGACCTTTGAACATCTTGAACCCGCTTCCCCGGATCAAACCCCACTCCATAGCCAACCGGCGGAAAGTTTGCGACAGAACCGCCAATCCTCCCCAAGAACGGGAAGGGGGAGGATTAAATCCCGCCCTGCGCCACCGTCCTACGGACGGATGGACAAGTCCCGTTTCAAACCCACCCCGATCCCGCGTGAGCGCCGCCGCAACCAGTGCGCGCGCTTTGCACTGACCAATGCGCGCGGGGAGGCCATCGAAGTCATGGTCCGCGACATCTCGTCCAAGGGTCTCAGCGCCGCCGCGCTGGGCGAGGCCCCCGCGATCAACGAAGTGGTGCGCGCACATCTGGAAGACGGGCGCGAGGTCTGGGGGCTGGTGCGCTGGACCGAAGGCAACCTGTTCGGCGTCGAATTCGACACCCGCGGGTAATCCTTATACCGCCGAACTGAAGCGCCGCAGCGAATCCTTGCGATAGGGATCGAACCGCGCCGCGATGGAGCGCGCATAGGGCAGGCCGCCCGGATGGATCACCAGATCCGCCCCGTCCATCTCGCACAGGCCCGCATCGAGATAGCCCTGCAGCATGGGCAGAGCCTCGCCCTGCAGATCGGGCGCGATCCGGGCGCGGCCCTTGCACAGCAGCGCCTCGATCACGGCGCCGCGCCGCTGGTCTTCCAGCTTGCGCACGATTCCGCGATCCGCAGTAAGGTGGCCTTGTGAAAGCATCATGCGATAGCGGCCGGTGTTCTTCTCGTTCTGGACGAGCAGACCGGGAAAGCTGCTGATCGCGGAAGAGCCAAGACCGATCAGCACTTGCGCCTGATCCTCTGTAAAGCCCTGAAAATTGCGCTGCAGCGTGCCGTTCAGCACTGCCTGCGCCAGCATGTCTCCGGGCAGGGCAAAGTGATCGAAACCGACCGGGACATAGCCCTGATCGACCAGATAATCGTGCCCGAACGCCGCCATGCGAAAGCGCATTTCGGCATCGGGCAGCGCGCTGCCGTCGATCTTCTTCTGCCGCGCGATCAGGTGCGGCACATGGGCATAGCCGAACAGCGCCACCCGGTCCGCGCCGAGTGCCACGGTCTGTTCCAGCGAATCGCGCAAGTGGGCCATCGTCTGCCCGGGCAGCCCGTACATCAGATCGAAATTGAGCGAGCGCACGCCGCTGCTGCGCAGCATGGCAGTGGCATTCTCGATCATCCGGGCAGGCTGCACCCGCCCGATCGCCTCCTGCAGCGCGGGCTCGAACGTCTGCACGCCCAGGCTCGCGCGCGATATCCCCACGAAGCTGAGCACCGACGCCCATTCCGGCCCCAGCGTGCGCGGATCGAGCTCGATGGAAAAAGCCGGGCGCTCGCCCTCGGTCTGGATGCCGAATTCCAGCGTCAGCGCATCGACCACGCGCACGAAATCGATGGGCGAAATCCCGTTGGGGCTGCCGCCGCCGAACGCGATGCGCGTGATTCTGGCCGCCCTGGGCAGACGCTCTGCCACCAGCGCGATCTCCTGATGGAGCGCATCGAGATAGCTGGTGACGCGGTCCGTGCGGTTGGCAACGCTGGTGTTGCAGCCGCAATACCAGCAGATCTTCTCGCAAAACGGGATGTGCACGTAGAGCGAGACATCGCCGTTCTCCCCCGCCAGCGCGGCGGACAGCTCCTTTTCGCCCACGCCTTCCGCAAACTCCGCCGCTGTCGGGAAGCTTGTATAGCGCGGCACGGGAACGGCCAGCAGATCGGGGTGATACGTCCACATGCTGAGCGTAATCGCTTAAGCGACAGGGAAGATCATTGCGATCGATCAAGCCGCTTGCGCGAGGAACCGGTGTGGCAGCCCTTGGCACAGCAGGGGCCCTGAACCGGTCCCGGAGGGCCTTCCGCAGGGGCACCGGGAATCGTCACCACGCCGCCGCCGCACAGCGGCACGATGATGCCGCGCGCCTCCGCCTCCAGCGGGCCGATCATCGCCGGAAGCAGCGCCAGCGTGCCCAGAAGAGCAAGATCGCGCGTCACCTGTCCTCGTCCTCTTCGTCGATGAGGATGCGGTTGGCGGCGCCGTCGAGATCCTCGAACTGCCCGCTTCTCATCGCCCAGAAGAACGCGCCAAGGCCTGCCAGGCCCATCAGCAGCGCCAGCGGGATCAGGAAGCCCAGAATGCTCATGCCGCGTCTTCCCGCCCCGCCACGCGCGCCAGCCGCAGCGAATTGCTCACGACCAGCAGCGAACTGGCCGACATCGCAACCGCCGCGATCAACGGCGTGACGAAGCCGAAAATGGCGAGCGGCACCGCCAGCATGTTGTAGAGCGCGGCCAGCACGAAGTTCTGCCGCACGATGCCCATGGTCGCACGCGCAACCTTCACGGCCAGCGCCACCGGCATGAAGCGTTCGCCCACGAACACCGCATCTGCCGCCTGCTGGCTGACATCGCTGGCCCCGCCCGGCGCGATCGAGACATGGGCCCCGGCCAGCGCTGGCCCGTCGTTGAGCCCGTCTCCAACCATCAGCACCTTGTGTCCGGCTGCGGCGCGCTCGACCAGCAGGTCCAGCTTGTCCGACGGGATCATGCCGCCGGTGGCGGGAATGCCCAGCTGCGTGCCCACCGCCGCTACCGTTTCCACGCGGTCACCCGAGACGATACCCGAACCGACGCCTTGCGCCGCCAGCGCGGCAATCGTCTCGCGCACATCGGGGCGCAGCGGATCGGCAAAGGCGATGCGCGTGCGGGCGCCATCGACGAGCAGGTCGACCGAAAGCCCTGCCGTCTCGGCTTCCGGCCGCATCAGGGCCACATCATGCCCCTGGAACCGCGCGGTCATGCCCATACCTGCGGTCTCCGTCAGATCGTCAAGCGAGGCGGGGCCGGTTCCGGCATCGCGCAGCGCCTGCGCCAGCCCCCGGCTGAGCGGATGGCGGCTGCCCTGCGCCAGCGCCAGTGCGAGCGAACGGGCCTGCGGATCGAGCACGCCGAGGTCCGCCGGGCGCGGCTCTCCCAGCGTCAACGTGCCAGTCTTGTCGAACAGAGCCTCGTCGACTTCGGCCAGCCGTTCGAGCGCGGAGCCGTCCTTGATCAACAGCCCGCGCTTCATCAGCGCCCCGGCAGCCACAACCTGTGCCGCCGGAACCGCCAGCCCGAGCGCGCAGGGACATGTGATGATCAGCACCGCGACTGCAATCGTCAGCGCATGATAGACGTCCGCCCCGGCGAGCATCCAGCCGCAGAAGCTGAAGAAGGCAAGACTGTGCACGGCAGGCGCGTAGATGCGCGACGCCTTGTCGGCGATGCGCACATAGCGCGAGCGCGACTGGCCGGCCTCGTCCATAAGCCGTGCGATATCCGCCAGAGCGGTGTCCTGCGCGGCGGCGGTGACTTTCACCTGTACCGGATTGCCGAGATTGATCATCCCGGCATGGATCGTATCCCCCGGCCCGGCAGGGCGCGGGTCGCTCTCCCCGGTCAGCATCGAGGAATCGACAGTGGTGCGCCCTTCCAGCACTTCGCCGTCCGCCGCCAGCGCCTCTCCGGCGGCAACCAGCATGACCATGCCCGGGGCCAGCCTTTCGGCCTCGGTATAGAGCGTGGACCCATCCGGCTGCACTACATGCGCACCCCGGCCCATCCGGCCGAGCAACGAGGCGATCCCCGAGCGTGCACGGCTGCGCATCATCGCATCGAGCACGCGCCCCGCCAGCAGGAAGAACAACAGCATGACCGCGCCATCGAAATAGGCATGCGGCCCGTTGATTACGGTCTCATAGAGACTGAGCCCGGTGGCCAGCAGCACACCGATCGAAATCGGCACGTCCATGTTGGTGCGGCGATAGCGCAGCGCCATCAGCGCGGAGGAGAAGAACGGCCGCCCGGCATAGGCAATCACCGGAATCGCGATCAGCGCGCTGATCAGGTGGAACATCTCGCGCGTGACCGCGTCGGCCCCGGCCCAGACGCTCACCGAAAGCAGCATGATGTTCATCATGCCGAAGCCTGCAACGGCCAGCGCACGCAGCAGCCGCCTGGTCTCCGCATCGTCGCGGCCCAGCGGATTGTCGGCGGCGCGCTCGGCCTCGAAGCCGAGCTTGCGCAGTTCCTCGATAATGCCGTCCTCGGTCAGCGAGGGCACATGGCTGACCGCCACCCGCTTGGCCGAGAAATTGACGCGCGCGGCCGCCACGCCCGGGACCGCCGAAAGGCCGCGTTCGACCTTGCCGATGCACCCTGCGCAGCGCATGCCGGGGACGGTAAAGCGGCTGTCGATGCAGGCATCGGCAGGCGTCAGGTCGGGCATGGGCGCATTCATGGAACCGGCTGCCCCATCACCTCCAGCCCCTCGACCTGATCCTCACCGCGCCAGATCTTGCCGTCCGCCTCGATATCGAAGCGCAAAATCCAGCGGCCTTCCGGCAGCGGCTTGTCGCTCACGTAAGCGCCACTCGCATCCTTCAGGAAGGTGAGGGCGACATCGGGTTTGCGGCCCAGCGGATGGCGTGCCTCCGCCTTTACTGTGGGATAGGCCGGCACACCGGAAAGCGCGGCGGCAAGGCGACCATCGGCGCGCCGTTCCACATCGACTTTCCAGCCCATGGCCTTTTCCTTCGCCGCTTCGTCCAGCCAGCGGTTGAAGTGCTGACTGGCGACATAGGAATTCTCCACCACGACGCCGCTGAACGTCGATGTGGCCAGACTCGCCATCAGGAAGTTCACGGCGAACACGACTCCGAAGCCCCCGACCAGAATCAGGGTCATGTGCTTTCCGGTGAACGGCTTGTGGCTGGAGGCTTGCTGGCGGCTCATCACTGTCCTTCCGGTGCGTCGAACTTCACTTCGGCTTCGTCCTTCTCGCGGGCGTCTCCTAACGCCTGGAGCTTGAACTCGAACTCCTGCGAGGCAGTATCGGACGGGGCGACGACATAGACCCGCACGCTTTGCGTCTCATCCGCGGGCACCATGCGGGTCAAGGTCCGGCTCGCATCCTCGCGGGCCATGTCCTCGGTCCACATCATGCCGCCCTTCAAGCCTTCGATGGCGATTTCCATCCGGCGCGGGCGGCCTTCCATATTGCGCAGGCGCAGGGCATAGGCATTGCGAACCGATCCGTCGCTCATCAGGATATAGGGCGGATTGCGGTCCTTTGCGACATTGAGCTGGGTATGGATGCGCGTGCCGAGCATGAACAACAGGGCAAGGCCGATACCCGACCAGACGCAGAAATAGAGGATCGTACGCGGGCGCCAGATCAGCTTGAGATGGCGCGTCGGCGGCTCTCCCGCCTTTTCGCGTTCGGCGTCTTCCAGCGTGGCATAATCGATCAGACCGCGCGGACGGCCGGTTTCCTTCATCACCCGGTCACAGGCGTCGATGCATAGTGCGCAAGTGATACAGCCGATCGTTGGCCCCTTGCGGATATCGACCCCGGTCGGGCAGACCGCAACGCACTGGTTGCAGTCGATACAATCGCCGAACTGGCCTGGATTCTTCTCCGCTTTCTTGACACTGCCGCGCGGCTCGCCGCGCCAGTCCTTGTACGTGACGATCAGGCTCTTTTCATCGAGCATCGCCGTCTGGATGCGCGGCCAGGGGCACATGTAGATGCACACCTGCTCGCGCATGAAGCCGCCGAGCACGAACGTTGTCATGGTGAGGACAAACGTGGTCCCGTAGGCAACGGCCGGGGCCGTGCCCGTCCAGAATGCATGTTGCAGCGTCGGCGCATCGGCAAAGTAGAAAATCCATGCACCGCCCGTGGCGAAACTGATCACGAGATAGACCGTCCACTTGGCAAGGCGCCGGGCGATCTTGGCCGGGCCCCACGGCGCCTTGTAAAGGCGGAAGCGGGCGTTGCGATCGCCATCGAAGAAGCGGTCGACGTGCTGGAAAACATCGGTCCAGACCGTCTGCGGACAGGCATAGCCGCACCAGGCCCGGCCGACAGCGCTAGTCACCAGGAACAGGCCGATACCGGCCATGATCAGCAGGCCGGCCACGAAGTAGAACTCCTGCGGCCAGATCTCGATGCTGAACATGTAAAAGCGCCGGTGCGCGAGATCGACAAGAACAGCCTGATTCGGCGCATAGGGCCCGCGGTCCCACCGGATCCACGGCGTGATCCAGTAGATCGCCAGGCAAATCACCATGATCGCCCATTTGACCCGCCGGAACTTGCCGTCAATGCGGCGGTTGAAAACCGGTTCGCGCTTGGCATAGAGGCCCAGCGGCTGGTCTTCCGGCTTCAGGGTTTCAGGCTTGTTCATGTCCTTCATCCGCCCGTGTGATTATGGGGGGCTGAGCGGCCCGGGGCATGTGCGACCCGCCCCGGGAATAGATAACCGCGACCCTACTGGGTCGCGGCCGCTTCAGCCGCCGGTTGTGCTTCCGCCGGCGCCGCGGTGAATTCCTCACCACCGCCCAGCGAGTGTACGTAAGCCGCCAGCATCTTGATCGTCACCGGATCGAGGCGCGTGCCCCAGGCCGGCATCACGCCGTGGCGCGGGTTAGTGATCTGCGCGGTGACCGCATCGCGATTACCCGCATAGAGCCAGATCGCATCCGACAGGTTCGGCGCGCCGAACTGGCGGTCACCCTTGCCTTCCGGTCCGTGGCAGACGGCACAGTTGGCCTCGAACACGGCCTTGCCCCGCTGCGAAGCGGCGCTGGGTTTTTCCTTGCCGGACAAGGACAGGACGAAGCTCGTCGTATCCTGGATCTGCGCTGGCGTGAGCAGCCCGTCCCGGCCAAAGGCGGGCATCAGGCTCATCCGTGTCTGATCATCCCCCGGCTGACGGATACCGTGGAGCAGCGTCTGCTGGATAGCCTTGAGATCGCCGCCCCAGAGCCAGTCGTCGTCGTTGAGGTTGGGGAAGCCGTTCGAGCCCGCCGCACCGGCACCGTGGCACTGGACGCAGTTGACCTTGAACGCCGCCGCACCGCCAGCCACGGCCGCGCGCATCAGATCGGGATGCTCGGGCAACTGCTCGATCGGCATGTCCTTGAGCGCCGCGACGGTCTTGGCCCGGTCCGCAGCCGCGGTCTTCAGCTCCTTGTCAAGCTGCCCCCGGCTGGTCCAGCCGAGCAGGCCCGGTGTTGCCGAGTGCAGGCCCGGCAGCGCCGGATAGGCAATCACATAGCCGATCGCGAAGACAATCGACGCATAGAAAGACCAGAGCCACCAGCGCGGCAAAGGGGTGTTGAGTTCCTCGATCCCGTCCCACTCGTGGCCAACGGTTTCGGTGTTGGTGGCTTCATCGATGCGCCTGCCGGCCCCTGCCGGCGTTCCATGAGCGTTAGCCATCGTTCTCGTCCTTGAAGATCATGTTGGCGGCCTCATTGCTCTTCTCGCGCATGCCCGGCCGGAACGGCCAGGCCACGAGCACGAGAAAGGCCACCCCCATCGCAACCAGTGCCCAGCTGTCGGCAATCTGCCGCAGCGTCTCATACAGGGAGTGCTCGATCGTGATCATCGCCCATGCTCCGATGCGAGTTCTTCCTGTGCGGCAGGACCGTTGACGTCGACCAGCGTGCCCAGCATCTGCAGATAGGCGACAAGCGCGTCCATCTCGGTCAGGCGCGAGGGATTGCCGTCGAAGTCACGGATCTGCGCCTTGGGATAGCGCGTTTCGAGATCTCCGGCGTCGGCTTCGGGATTGGCCTGGGCCTTGAGGTCGGCCACCGCCATCTCGACGTCCTTGTCGGTATAGGGCACACCCACATCGCGCAAGGCCTTGAGATTGGCCGCGATATCCGGGACCTTGAGATCCGTATCCGCCAGGAAGGCATACTTGGGCATCACGCTTTCGGGGACCACCGACTGCGGGTTTTCAAGGTGCTGCACGTGCCACTCGTCGGAGTAGCGCTGGCCCACGCGCGCCAGATCGGGTCCGGTACGCTCGGACCCCCACTGGAACGGGTGATCGTACATCGATTCCGCAGCGAGACTGTAGTGCCCGTAGCGCTCCGTCTCGTCGCGGAAGGGCCGGATCATCTGGCTATGGCAGACATAGCACCCTTCGCGCACGTAGATGTCGCGGCCCGCCTGTTCCAGCGGCGTGTAGGGACGCATCCCGTCCACCTTCTCGATCGTGTTATCGATCCAGAACAGCGGTGCGATCTCGACGATACCGCCGATGGCAACCGTGACAAGCGCGGCGACCCCGAGCAGCGTGACGTTCTTCTCAAGCGTCTTGTGGCGCTCAACGATGGAAGTCATGGTTCTATTCCCTTTCGTCGCGCTTATTCGGCAGCAGCCAGGATCGGCCGGTCGGCGGCGGGATCGTAGGCGGCATCGTGCATCGGCGCTTCGGTACGAAGCTTGCCGGCGATCGTCTGCCAGACATTGATCACCATCAGTACGGCACCGGACAGGTAAAGCAGGCCACCGAAGGCGCGCAGCGCGTACATCGGGTGCATCGCGGCGACCGTATCGGCGAACGAGTTCACCAGGTAGCCGTCCGGCCCGTATTCACGCCACATCAGACCCTGGGTGATACCGGCGACCCACATGCTGGCGGCGTAGAAGACGATGCCGATCGTCGCGAGCCAGAAGTGCCAGTTGACCATACGCAGCGAGTAGAGGCGTTCACGGGCCCACAAGCGCGGCGTCAGGTAGTAGATGGCACCGAACGTGATCATGCCGTTCCAGCCCAGCGCGCCGGAGTGCACGTGGCCGATGGTCCAGTTGGTGTAGTGCGAAAGCGAGTTGACGCTCTTGATCGACATCATCGGGCCTTCGAAAGTGCTCATGCCGTAGAAGGCGACCGACATGATCATCATGCGGATGATCGGATCGGTGCGGACCTTGTCCCAGGCGCCGTTAAGCGTCATCAACCCGTTGATCATGCCGCCCCAGCTCGGCATCCACAGCATGATCGAGAAGACCATGCCCAGCGTCTGCGCCCAGTCGGGCAGCGCGGTGTAGTGCAAGTGGTGCGGACCCGCCCAGATGTAGAGGAAGATCAGCGCCCAGAAGTGGATGATCGACAGGCGATAGCTGTAGATCGGACGTTCGGCCTGCTTCGGCACGAAGTAGTACATCATGGCGAGGAAGCCGGCGGTCAGGAAGAATCCCACCGCGTTGTGGCCGTACCACCACTGCACCAGCGCGCCCTGCACGCCCGCGAACAGCGGATAGCTCTTCGAACCGACAAAGCTCACCGGAACATCAAGATTGTTGACCACGTGCAGCATGGCGATCGTGATAATGAACGCCAGGTAGAACCAGTTGGCGACATAGATATGCGGTTCGGAACGCTTGACGATCGTGCCCACGAAAACCAGCAGATAGCAGACCCAGACAAGCGTCAGCCACCAGTCCACGTACCATTCGGGTTCGGCATATTCCTTGGACTGGGTAATGCCCAGCAGGTAACCGGTCGCGGCCAGCACGATGAAGAGCTGGTACCCCCAGAACACAAACCGCGCGAGACCGGGAAAGGCAAGGCGCGCACGGCAGGTACGCTGCACGACATAGAAGCTCGACGCGATCAGGGCATTGCCGCCGAACGCGAAGATCACCGCCGAAGTGTGCAGCGGGCGCAGCCGCCCGAAATTCAGGTAAGGGGCCAGATCGAGCACCGGCCAGGTGAGCTGCAGCGCGATGAGCAAGCCCGCAGCGAAACCGGCCATGCCCCAGAACACCGTTGCGATCACGCCCCAGCGGACCGGATCATCATCGTATTTGCTCTGATCGGGCATCTTGAGAATGCCGCGCGCAATGGCCGAGTAGTCTGCCCCGCTGATCGTGAACCACACGGCAAGCAGCGCTGCCAGCGCGACAATGCCCATGTGAATGGCGAAACCCCCATCCGCCGCAAGCGCGACCCCGATGACGGCAAGGAAAAGCACTGCAAGCCACAAGCCTGCCCGCGCAAGGACCGTTACCATATGCCTTCTCTTTCGAGATTGTTGCTGAACCTGTTGCCGCCTTGGAGAGTAACACGAACTGTCGCATTGATAACGATCAAAAAGGTCCATCCCATTAAAAAGTTGCTAAATTCAATGAATTTGCGCCGGATCAATTCATATTCGAAGGCTCTGGAGGAAAGGCTATAATCGCAGCCGCCCAAGAGGGGGGATCGCGTGGTGCGGCCCCGGCGGCAATGGAAGACAATACTATGCGCAAGATCATGATGCTCGCTGCGGTTGGTGCGGCTACCGCGATCGCCACTCCGGCTATGGCCGGGAGCCCCGACGGCAAGATCCAGGTCAAGGTGCTGGGCACGGCCGTCCTTCCTGACGGCGGGATCGACAAGATCAAGTACGTCGATCCCGGCCTCGCAACCACTCTGAGTGGCATGGGTGTCAGCAATATTGACACCAAGGCCAACGACAACGTCGTGCCAACGATCGCGATCGAATATTTCTTCACCAAGAACATATCGGTCGAAACCATTTGCTGCATGACCCAGCACCACGTCAATGGTGCGGCCGATCTGGCGGGAACCAACCTGGTTAACCATGTTCTAATCGTGCCCGCCACCGTCACGGCCAAGTACCATCTGGACATGGGCGGTCCGATCAAACCCTACATCGGCGCTGGTCCGTCGATCTTTTTCGTGCTCGACGAAAAGCCCGGCGTGACAGCGAAGGCGCTGGGTGTCGACAGGGTGAAGATGTCGAACTCGGTCGGCGTGGCCCTTCAGGGCGGTGTCGACATCGCGCTCGGTGACAACGGCTTCGGCCTTTCGCTCGACGCCAAGAAATACTTCGTCAAGCCGACCGCGAAATTCTACGCTTCGGGCACCAAGGTTCTGGAAACCAAGCACAACCTGGATCCCTGGGTCCTTAGCGCAGGTGTATCCTACCGGTTCTGAAGGTCCTTCAATGCCCGCGGGGTCGCAGGAGAAGGGAGCCACAAGGCTCCCTTTTCTTTTTTCCCACTCTCATTCCCGAAGAATCCGCCACGTTGCGCCATCAATGACCTGCACAGCACACAACCCGAACGACAGAAATGCAGCCGCACGCCGCCGCGTCCCGGAACCGCAGCGGATCGACGCCCTCTATCGCGATATGGATGCCGCCTTGCCGGGCATGTGCCGCTATGTCGACAAAGCCGAGAGCCGGCATCGCTGGCGGCACCACCGCTACGATCTTTCCGGCTTCGGCCTCGATCACAGGGCCGTTCGCGGCCGTTTCGAACGCTATGCCAGCGCATTCGATCTTCACACGCAGGCTGCAAAACGGGAAGTCGACCCTGTGACACAAGGCACACGCGAAGCGCTCGCTTGACACTCAAAGCCTGACGCATTCACGAGAACAGAGCTTCAGAAGCACTCCGCCCTGCGGAGACCCTGAACGATCAGCCGGCTTCGGCGAGCAGCGCTTCGAAATCGAGAATGGTAACGTCGCGGCGTGACGGCAGATCGATCACACCTTCATTCTTCAGGCGCGTGAACTGGCGGCTCACGGTCTCGATCGTCAGCCCCAGCACATCGGCGATCTGCTGACGTGAGAACGGCAACAAGATATGCCGCTCGTTGGACTTGTCGAAATCGACCTTGCAGCCCGAACCGGTCAGGCGTTCCGACATTTCGATCAGGAAACTCGCCATTTTTTCCGATGCGGACTTGCGGCCAAGCAACAACATCCATCGCCGGGTGCGATCAAGCTCCCCCAGCGTACGCTCGAGCAGCTTGTGCTCCAGCTTCGGATGATCACGGGCGAAGGCATCAAAATCGCGGCGCGAGAACACACAAACCTTGGCGTCGGTCAGCGCCGTCACGCCGTGGCCGGACTTGCCGCCGAAAGGCCGCCCGATAAAATCAGACGGATAGACTACGCCAACGATCTGCTCGCGCCCGTCTTCGGTATTGGTCGAAAGCTTCAGCACGCCCTCGATCACGTTGGCGACAAGGACCGAATCCTCGCCCTCCCAGATCAGCGATTCGCCCGATGTAATCTTGCGCGTCCGCCCGATCGAATTGAGAGCCTCAAGCTCCTGTACATCAAGCGAGGCACATATCGCCCGGTTCCGGACAACGCAAAGGTCACAAGTGGACATAAATTACAGGATACCAACGCCAAAGGGGCGACTCAAGGGGCCCCGTTAGAGCAAAACGAAGGGGGTGAAAAGCACCCCCTTCCACAACCGGAACGATTATATGACCATTCGCTGAATTTCGAGGTCGAGGATCGGTCCGTCGAAATTCCCGCCCAGCTTGCGGTTTGCCGCCCTCCGCTTGCCCTCCGGCTCGCCTGCGACATAGACATCAATGAGGCGCTGATAGTTGCCAGGCTCCGCAAGGCGACAGATCATGCATGGCCTGCAAGGGCTGAGCGATGAGCAGATGGCTCGGCTGCCGCCGTATTTCCCCAAAAGCCACGGCCAGCCGCGGGTTGATGCAGTTCAAGACCATGCCTGATCGCGCCTTCCCCAAGAAGGGAACGCAGATGGGCTTACTTCTGGACGAAAACCTATCACGAAAGCGGCGCGGTCCATCCTTTGCGGGCTAGCCAGGTATATAGTTTTCAATAGAAAAGGCGGCCCTTGCGGACCGCCTCTTCCCCCTCTCCAAACCTTGCAGGTGGGCCCCGTCTGAACGCGGGATCCTTCACCGGCGTTTGAAAACCCTCGGCTCAGCCGCCCTTGGCTTCGTTCGCTTCAGCCACGGCCATACCGGCGGTCGACTGCATGTAAGACACCGGATTGACCGCCTTGCCATCGACACGCACTTCGTAATGCAGGTGCGGACCGGTCGAGCGGCCGGTGGTGCCGACAAAGCCGATCACATCGCCTTTGTGGACCCGCTGCCCTTCCGCCACGTTGAGGCGCGAAAGGTGGCCGTAGCGGGTTTCCATCTCGCCGCCGTGTTCGAGCGAAATGAACAGGCCGTAGCTGCTGAACCAGGAGGCGCGGCTCACCACACCGTCGGCCGGCGCATAGACCGGCGTGCCCACCGGCGCAGCCAGATCGACGCCCTTGTGCATGCGGCGGCGGCCGAGAATGGGATGCTCACGCTCACCGAAGCCGCTGGTCATCACGTCGTGATCCAGCGGATTGCGTGAGGGGATCGAAACCGAGGCGATACCCCCAACGGCAGGCTTGGCCTTCGATGCGGCGAGGCCCGTTTCCTCGAAATTCTGCCAGGAGCTGAAGAGATTGCGAAACTGCTCGTCCTCGCCGCCGGAAACCGACTGGTTCGCAGCCTGGGCGGCGCGCAACGGGGCGGAGATATCGGCGGCAGCGGCGCTGCTGTTGGCCATCGCGGGATGAGCGGCGATGGTGAGACCGGCAGCGACGAATGCACTGGCCACTGCGCGGAACTTGGCGAAAGATTTCGTTACGACCACTCGCAATACCTTGTTATCCGTCGAAACCCGCAACAGGTACGACGCTTTGTTGCCTGGATACGCCCTTCGAAAAGGCCGCCCGGTGTCTTTATTGGAGATGGTCGGACCCCCCCGCCGTCTCGCGAGTTATGGCTTAGGCCGTCATGTTTCGTTCATGCAACCCCATGGTAAAGATCCCGCGATAAACCGGCTGCAAGGCGCGCTGAGTCGTTGAACGGTGGCTTCAGGGTGCCCCGAAAGTAGCGGGAAACCAGTACTTTCCACAGTTCCCCGTTCACTTCGCCGAGACGTTTGGCGACGTCGGCGAAGTGATTTGCGCCGAAACGGACGTGCCGAATCTCGTCGTCAAGGATTCGTTGCAGGATTCGCGCGCCGCGTTCGTCGCCCGCCGCGCGCACCCGTTCGAGCGTACCCGGCGTCACATCCAGCCCGCGCGCTTCCAGCACCATCGGCACCACCGCCAGCCGCGCCGCGACATCGTGACGGGTCTCGTGTGCCGCTTCCCACAGCCCGGCATGGGCAGGCAATGCGCCGTAGTGACTGCCCAGTGTGTGCAAATGCCGCTCGATCAGCGCGAAGTGCATCGCCTCGTCCGCCGCGACGGAGAGGAAATCGCCAACGAAGGCCTCCCCCATCTCCGCGCCGAACCGGCCTGCCATGTCGAGCGCCAGATCGATGGCAACGAATTCGATATGCCCGATCGCATGCCACAGCGCGATCCGTCCGCGCTCCGAACCGGCCTTGCGGCGCTTGGGCATGTCCCTGGGCGGCAACAGTTCGGGTGCATCAGGCCATCCTGGCTGCTCAGGCATCGCGGCATCGAAGACGAACGGCAGCCGCCCCAGCCGCCAGTCGCGCGCCACCTTGCGGGCGGCCATCACTTTGGCGTGCGGATCGCTTGTGAGAAGCGCCGAACGAATCGCGGCGGAAACGGTCTGCGGCATTCAGAGCGCCTTTGCGGCCTCCAGCACGGCGGCGGCGTGTTCCTTCACCTTCACCTTGTCCCAGACTTGCGCGATCTTGCCGTCCGGGCCGATCAGGTAGGTAGTGCGCACCATGCCCATGTAGGTGCGGCCGTAGTTCTTCTTCTCGGTCCAGATGCCGAGTGCGTCCGACAGGCCGTTTTCCTCGGCATCGGTGGCGAGCGGGGCCTTGAGGTCATGCTTGGCGATGAAGTTCGCACGGAAAAGTCGATGTTCTCGGTGGTGCAGCCGGGGGTGTTGTCCTTGGGATAGAAGAACACGACCAGTTTCTGCCCCGCGAAGTCGGACGCTTTCACGCTGCCGCCGTCGGGCGTTTCCATCGCGATATCGGGGAATGCGTCACCGATGCCCGGCTTGTTCATCATGCTATCTCCAGTGTTTCGCCGAAGGCCTCCTGCCACGCGGCGGCGACTTGCGCGCGCGCGGCCCGGAGCCCGGCTTCAAGGTTGTCCCAGCCGCCATAGCCGCAGGCGCGCACGAGCGCCATGCATGCCGCGGCGCAAGGCACCTGCGAATCGGGTGCAAGCAGCCGCGCGGCAACAAGGCAGCGGGTGAGCACATCGTGCGCCGCCCCCAGCGGCAGGCCGAGTTCGCGAATCGCATCGGCAAGGCCGGGCCGGAAACCCCGCCCCTCGCGCAACTGCGTATAGTGGACGATGAATTCGAGATCGACGAGCCCGCCGCGCGCCAGCTTCACGTCGAGCGGCCCCTTGGGTGCCTTGTGCCGCGCCATGGTTTCGCGCATTGCCAGCACATCGGCGCGCAGCTTTTCCGGATCGCGCGGCGTTTGCAGCACCGACCGGATCACTCCGCACAGCGCCTCGCGTGCTTCCGGCGAACCGTAGAGCGGGCGGGCGCGGCACAGCGCCATGTGTTCCCAGGCCCAGGCCTGTTCGCGCTGATAGCGTTCGAAGCTGTCAAGGCTGGCCGCAGGCGGCCCTTGCGTGCCCGAGGGGCGCAGCCGCGTATCGACTTCGTAGAGCGCCCCTTCGGCGGTCGGCACCGAAAGCGCGGAGATCGCGCGCTGCGACAGGCGGTTGTAGTAATGCGTGCCCCCCAGCGGGCGGCGGCCATCGGATTCGGCCTGGAAATTGCCGGTAAACAGATAGATCAGATCGAGGTCCGAGGCATGGGTGAGCACCCCGCCCCCCATCCGGCCAAGCCCCAGCACCAGCATTTCGCTGCCGGGAATCGCACCGTGGTTGCCGCGGAATTCCTCCGCAGTGGCATCGGTCAGCACCGCCAGCGCGGCTTCGGCCACACGGGCGAGGGCATGGCCCACGTCCAGCGGATCGTTGACGCCCTCGATCAATTGCACGCCCAGCTTGAAGCGCAGCTCGCCCACCTTGCGGCGCACCGAATCGAGTTTGCGCTCATAATCGTCGCCCGGTTCGAAACGGGCGAAAGCTGCGGTCAACTCGTCCACGCTCCCCGGCAGATCGAAAGCGCTGGCATCGATCAGCGGATCGAGCAGGTCCGCACGCCGCGCCAGTGCATCGGCCAGCGGCGGGGCGAGGCTGAGGATGCGCGCGAGCAGGTCCAGCAACCCCGGGCGCGCTTCGAGCAGGTGGAACAGGTTGATCGCGCTGGGCAGGTTGTTGAGCAATTGCTCCCAGCGCGACAGCGCACGTTCGGGCTCGGGCGCGGAGGCCAGTGCGGCGAGCAGATCGCGCCGGATCGCCTCGAAGGCATGGCGCGCTGCGTCCGATCGCAGCGCACGCATCCGGCCGGACTGCCAACCCTCGATCCGCGCCGCCAGTGCCTCCGGATCGGCAAAACCCAGCCCTTCGATGTCTTCGAGCAGCGAGGCCTGATCCGGCATCGGCACCGGGGCGCCGGGGGTGGCGGGCGTATTGGCCATGATCAGCGCATCGTAGCGTTCGCCCACCGCATCGGTGATCGCGGTGAGTTCCGCGAGCAGCGCCTGCCCGCCCGCCAGCCCGTCCAGCCGCGCCACCTCGTCAAGCGCATCGGGATTGACCGGCAGACTGTGCGTCTGCTGGTCCTGAAACATCTGCAGGCGGTGCTCGATGGTGCGCAACCGGTCATAGCTGTCGCCCAGCAGACGCGCCTCTTCCACCGCGATCAGCCCGGCATCGGCCAGCGCATCGAGCGTCGCGCGGGTGCCGCGCAGGCGCAGGGCGGGATTGCGGCCGCCATGGATGAGCTGGTGGGTCTGGGCATAGAATTCGATCTCGCGAATGCCGCCGCGCCCTTTCTTGAGATCGAAGCCCGGCCCGACCGTAGCGCTGCCAGATATCTTGGCCCGGGCGCTGGCGCGGATCTGCGCGGTGAGGCGCCCGATCTCCGCAATCGCCCCGAAATCGAGGCTCTTGCGCCACACGAAAGGACGGATCGCGGCGAGGAAGGCCTCGCCTGCCGCCACGTCCCCGGCACAGGCGCGGGCGCGGATGAAGGCGGCGCGTTCCCACGCGAGCGCGGAGGATTCGTAATGCGTGAGCGCGGCATCGATCGAGATCGCCAGCGGGCTCACTTCCGAGGCGGGCCGCAGCCGCAGATCGACACGGAAGACATAGCCCTGATCGGTCACGCGCGAGAGCGTTTCCACCACCGCGCGCGCCACGCGCTGCGCCGCCTCGCCCGGCTCGTCGCGCTCCCGCCGGGGGAGCAGTTCGGGATCGAACAGCAGGATCGGATCGATGTCGGAGCTGTAGTTCAGCTCGCCCGCGCCGTGCTTGCCAAGCGCGAGGGCAAGGAAACCCGCCGGTTCGCTGTCGGGCGCGCGGCGGCGGATGCCTTCGGCAATCGCGGCATCGAGCGCGCGGTCGGCAAAAGTGGAGAGTTCGCCCGTCACCTTGAGCAGCGGGAAGGCCCCGGCCAGATCGCCGATCGCCAAGGCCAGCGACAGCGCCTGCTTCTCCCGCCGCAGCGCCGCGCCCACGTCGCTCGCGCCTTGCCCCGCCGCGCGGGCATGGGCGAGCGCGGCCTCGCCATCGCCGGACGCCAGAAGTGCGGCCAGTTCGGGCAGACGCTCCAGCGCGCCTGCAAGATAAGGCGCATGGGCGCTGGCGCGCGCGATCGCTCCGGTCCAGTCGGCACTCATGCGCCATCCCTGCCCCTTGCGCGGCGTTGGGGCAAGAGGGCTCGGCTTGTATCTCGCGGCAGGCTCTGGCACCTGTGCCGCATCCCCCAACTTCACACATAAGGCGCCGCCCTTGAAACATTCCGCGCTTGTTCTTGCCGTCCTCGCCCTGGGCGCCTGCTCCTCACCCTATGCGGGCCCGAAAATGCCCAAGGGCACTGCGCTGCCCCCGCCAGTGGAAAGTGACGCCGCCAAGGCGCCGCACATCTCGGTCGATCTGATGAAGCAAGTGACCAAGCGCCTCTCCGCCGACGATTTCGAAGGCCGGGCCCCCAGCACCGCGGTCGAGCCCAAAGTGCTCGACTACATCATCGCGCAGTTCAAGGCAGCGGGCCTGCAACCGGGCAATCACGGCAAATGGCTGCAGCCGGTGCCCACGGTGGAAATCACCGGCAAGGATTTCTCGCCGCTCACCGTGACGGGCGGCGGAAAGCCGATGTCGTTCAGCTTCGGCGACGGTTACGTCGCCACCAGCTACCGCGTCGTGCCGCATACGCAAGTGAAGGACAGCGAGCTGGTCTTCGTCGGCTATGGCATCGATGCGCCCGAGCTGGGCTGGAACGACTATGCCGGGATCGACATGCACGGAAAGACGGCGGTGATCCTCGTCAACGATCCCGACTATGCCAGCAAGACCGGGGACGGCCTCTTCAAGGGCCGCCGCATGACTTATTACGGCCGCTGGACCTACAAGTTCGAGGAAGCCGCACGGCAGGGCGCCAGTGCCGCGCTCATCATCCACGATACTTTCCCCGCGGCCTACGGCTGGAACGTCGTCAATTCGAGCTGGACCGGCGCGCAGTACCACGTGCAGACGAGCGATGACGGTGCCGACCAGACCGCCGCCAACGGCTGGGTGCAGAAACCCGTTGCCGAAGCGATCCTGAAAGCCGCAGGCAAGGATCTTGCCGCGCTGAGCGAAGCGGCGAAGCACAAGGGCTTCAAGCCGGTGCCGCTGGGCCTCAAGGCCAGCTTCGCCTTCGACAACGGCATCCGCAAATCGACATCCAACAATGTCGTGGGCGTGCTGCCCGGCAAAGTCCGCCCGGACGAATACGTGCTCTATTCGGCGCACTGGGACCATCTGGGGCACTGCACGCCCGATGCCACCGGCGACGGTATCTGCAACGGCGCGGTGGACAATGCCACCGGCGTCGCCGCGCTCACCGCCATCGCCAAGGCCAATGCCGAGGCCGGCGCGGCGGCGCGCAGCCAGGTGTTCCTGGCGGTGACGCTGGAGGAATCGGGCCTGCTCGGCTCCGAATACTATGCCGCCAACCCCATCTATCCGCTCGATCATACCGTGGGCGGGGTGAACATGGACGCGCTGCTGCCCAGCCCGCGCGCGCGCTCCTACGCGATGACCGGGGGCGACAAGTCCGACCTCACTTCGATCTTCCGCGATACGCTGGCGGACGAAGGCCTGTCCGAAGTGCCCGAGGATCACAGCGAGCGCGGCTATTACTACCGCTCCGACCACTTCAGCTTCGCCAAGCGCGGCGTGCCGATGTTCGACGTTTCGCGCAGCACCGACCTGTTCGAGGGCGGCAAGGCCGCGGGCGACAGGATCAGCGAGGACTACACCGCCCACCACTATCACGCCCCCAGCGACGAATATTCGGACAAGTGGAACTGGGCCGGGATTGTCGAGGACGTCGACCTCTACTACGCGCTCGGCCGCACGCTCGCCGATTCGGACTTCTGGCCGAACTGGCACAAGGGTGACGAATTCCGCGCCGTGCGCGACAAGGCCTGCGCCGCGGCAACAGGAGGCTGCCACAAGTGACCTATACCCTGCCGCCCGAATGGCACGCGCAGGACTGGATCTGGATCGGCTTCCCGCATGACCCCGCCGAATGGCCGGGCTTTCTGGAAACCGCCCAGGTGCAGATGGCGCAATTCGCCAGCGCGGTGGCCGAATCCGGGCAGGAAGTGCGCCTGATCGTGCGCGACGAGGCGAACCGCGCGCGGGCGGCCTCGCTCGTTTCGGAAAAGGTCACGCTCGAAACGCGCCGTTACGGCGACGTGTGGCTGCGCGACACCGGGCCGCTGGTGGTCATGGACGAGGGCAGCAACCGCAAGGCCATGCGTTTCGGCTTCAACGGCTGGGGTGGCAAGTATCTGATGGACGGCGATCAGGAGATCGGCGCCAGGCTCGCCGAAAGCGCTTCTCTGCCGGTCGAAACGGCGGACTGGATACTCGAAGGCGGCGCGCTCGACGGGGACGGCACCGGCCTTGTCGCTACCACCGAGCAGTGCCTGCTCAACCCCAACCGCAACCCGCACCTTTCGCGCGCCGACCTTGAAATGCGCCTTCGGCGCGATCTCGGCTATACCCGCGTGCTGTGGCTGGGCGAGGGCCTGATCAACGACCACACCGACGGCCATGTGGACAACCTCGCCCGTTTCGTCGCGCCGAACGTGATGGCCCTGCCGCGCGCCACCGGGGCGAACGATCCCAATGCCGCGATCTATGCCGATGCAAGGGCGCGCGCCGAGGCGATGGGCGTAACCGTGCGCGAAGTCCCCTCCCCCGGACGGGTGGAGACGGACGGATCGAACCGGCCAGCTACATGAACTTCGCGATCACCTCGAAGCTGGTGGTGGTGCCGACGTACGGCACTGCGCACGATGCGGACGGCGTGGCCGCCATCGCGCAGCTGTTCCCGGATCGGGAGACGGTAGGCATTCTCGCCGATGCCGTGCTGGCGGGCGGCGGTTCGTTCCACTGTTCAAGCCAGCAGATGCCCGCGCGAACATGAACAGAGTTTAACGCACTGACCCTAGGGCATGGAAATCCCTTGGTGGCGACTGGCTTTGCGCAAATAGGCCACCGGAAAAATCCATTCCAGTCTCAACCCGCCGACTGTACCAGCATGAGCGCATCGAGCGCGACCGCGCCTTCACCCATGGGATAGAGAATAACGGGATTGAGATCGATTTCCGCAATACCCGGCTCGGCCGACAGCAACGCCCCCACTTCGGCGACCAGCGCCGCCAGCGCAGGTACGTCCAGCGTGGGCGATCCCCGGTAACCGGCCAGAAGCGCCCCGCTCTTGAGGCCCATCAGGTCCTCGGCAATCTGCGCTTCCGTCATGTCAGGCGTGAACAGGCACACGTCCTGCAGTATCTCAGCGGTAACGCCGCCGAAGCCCGCCAGAACCACCGGCCCCCACTCGGGATCGTTGCGGCCGCCCACGATCATTTCCATGCCGCGCGCGCCCATCTTCTCGATCAGCACGCCATCGAGAACGATCGCCGCGCTGTAAGCGGAGACATTGGCGTGGATCGTTTCCCACGCGGCCCGCACGGCACCGGCATCGGCAAGGTTCAGCAATACCCCACCCGCATCGCTCTTGTGCCCGAGAGCAGCCGCCTGCGCCTTCATGACCACGGGATAGCCCACCGCGTCAGCAGCCGCGACCGCCGCAGCCGCGCTATCTGCGAAGCTACCCCGGGGAAAGGCGAAGCCCAGTGGGCGCAGCAGCGCCTTGGCCTGATATTCGGCAACCACACCGTCGAAGGCATCGAGCCCCGGCGCCGGAAGCGGCGGGCGCTCCGCCCTTTCCAGATCGGCTCCGGCAAGACCGCCAAGGCGTGCGAGCGCACGAAACACCCTTTCCGTGCTAGGAAACCAGGCGATCCCGCACTTGCGCATATCCGCGACGTATTCGGCCGGTATCGGCGCACCTTCGTCCAGCCCCGCGAACACCAACGGCTTCGTCACCTCACGCCCGTTCAGAGCCGCAAGGATGGCAGGGATCTTGATCTTGCAGGTCACCGGATCGGTCTGGATCACGCCCGCGACAACGGCCCCCACACGCTGATCCTCGAGTAGAGAGCCCAGCGTATTGGTGTAGATCTCCGGCTGGCTGAGCCCCTGCGCCGTGATGTCGAGCGGGTTGCTGACAGGTACGAACGGCGGCAATGCAGTGCGCAGGGCCGGCGCGTTATCATCGTCAAGCGCGGCCAGTGGAATGCCCAGTTCCTCGGCCAGATCCAGTGTCAGCGCCTTGAACGCGCCCGATTCCCCCAGAACGGCCAGTTCGGGCCGGGTCATGCGCGGGCTGCGCAGCAGGATCTCGGTGATGTCCCCCAGCTCCTCAAGCGTCTCGGCAAAAATCACGCCTTCCCGCTCGACCTTCCGGCGCATCAGTTTGTAGTCCCCGGCCATCGCGCCGGTATGGGTCGCCGCGGATTCGCGCGCAGCGCTGGACTTGCCGGGGTGCAGCAGGACGATCTGCTTGCCTGCCTGACGGGCCCGGCGGGCCGCCTCGAGAAAACGCGCCGGGCGCCGGAACTGCTCGACGATCATCGCGATGACGCGGGTCGCCGCATCGTCGATCATCCAGTCGACGTAGTCTTCCACGCCGCTGGCGGCCTCATTCCCGGTCGACACGGAATAACTGATCGCCAGTTCGCGCGACTGGATTGTCGTGCACAGGACCGCCGCCATGGCGCCGGACTGCGAAACGACGCCTACGGCGCTGCGTTCGCCGGGGGCCGTGGCCTGCGTTTCGACAAATGTCAGCGGGATGCCGTCAATATAGTTCACAAGGCCAAGGCAATTGGGGCCCTCGATGACCATGCCGTGTTCCGCGGCGATCCGGCCGATCTCCGCCTGCTGGGCCTTGCCCTCCTCGCCGCCTTCGGCAAAGCCCGCCGAAAAGATGATCGCGCCGCCGGCCTTGCGGGCCGCAAGGCCGCGCACGGCATCAAGCACGCCAGCTTGCGGGATGGCCAGAACCGCCACATCAACACCCTCGGGAAGGTCGTCGACAGAAGCGAGACAGGCGCGCGAGCCGATCACATCGCGCTTCGGATTGATCGGATAGACCTCTCCCGCAAAGCCGTTGCGATCAAGATTGCTCAGAACCGACGCACCGAGCGCACCCGGCTTGTCACTGGCACCGACTACCGCGACCGAGCGCGGGCACAACAGGCGCGATACCGCCTGCCTCGAAAGGTTTCGCTCCACCATAGAATTATGCCTTTCCCGATACCGGGGATCAACGCGTCTTGCTGCGGTCGTAAGCCCCGAGCCCTGGCTTGAAGGTCTTCTCGTCGATGAACTGACGCGTGGCTTCCTTGCGCCCCTCGCCGTCAAAGAAGTTCGCCGCTTCCTGCGTGCGGACAAGATAGTCCATCGAATTGTCGAAGGTCATTTCGCGCACGCGGCGGATTGCCCACTTGGTGGCGCGCAGTGCGGTCGGGTTCTTGCCGAGCAGAACTTCCGCGATTTCGGTGACTCGCGCCTTGAGCCGGTCCGCGGGCACCGCTTCGTTGACCAGCCCCCATTCGGCGGCCTTCTTGCCATCGACGTTCTCGCCCATCATGGCATGGTACATCGCGTTGCGGAAACCCGTCAGCTCAACGATGATCTTGCTGGCGCCGCCGCCGGGCAGGATGCCCCAATTGATTTCGGAAAGGCCGAACTGCGCATCCTCCGCCGTAACTGCGAGGTCGCAGCCGAACAACGGGCCATAGGCGCCGCCGAAGCACCAGCCGTTGACCATGGCGATCGTCGGCTTTTCGTACCAGCGCAGGCGATCCCACCAGCCGTAGGCCTCACGCTGCGCCTTGCGCGTGGCCCACAGGCCCTTTTCCTCGTTCTCGCGGAAGTATTCCTTGAGGTCCATGCCCGCCGACCAGGCCGTGCCTTCGCCGGTAAGCACCAGTACGCCCACATCCTCGCGGAATTCCAGTTCGTTGAGAACTTCCATCATGCGCCGGTTGAGCCGGGGGCTCATGCAGTTGCGCTTGTCCGGGCGATTGAAGGAAACCCAGGCGATGCGGTTTTCGACGGTATAGGAAACGGTATCCTGTTCAGCCTTGTCTTGCACAGCAAACCTCTCTTTGCATTTGCCCTGCTAGATAGCGAACATATTGCTATTGTAAACAACAATCCTGATGTCGGCCGAAATTTGGAGCATCAGACATCCCGGCAGCTTGCCTTGCCGGAACTACGCCTGGTGACAAGCAGCAGGGGAAGCGATGCCGCTTCCTGCCCCTTGTGCCTCGACAGCAAGGGCTGACGGCAACGCGATGTCGGGTTCCGGAACAGCAAACAGCCGCAGGCCTCCCTCTCCGCCGTCTTGCGGAACGGCTGCGGTGATACTGACGAACCAGGGGGAGAGGAGCAGCCCCACCGTGAGCGGCAAAAGCAGATCGGGAATGACCTTGCGCAGCGGGATACGACGCGCTTCCCGGTCCTGCGTGTGCCACCCGGCCGAAATGCCCAGAAGCATTCCCAGCAGCGCCTTGGTCTGCGTCACCATGGCAACGGGCGCGAAGAGGATCGCCATCGGCACATCGACCGCGACCGAGCGAAGGATCGCCCCCACACCGCCAAAAGCGCGGCGGCGCGCGCCATTGGCCAGCACCCAGGCCAGCCCCATCAGCTTGGGTCCGAACAGCAGCAGCACGGTAAGCCATAGCACACTGGGCGGAACGGCCCCGGCCATGCCCTCGTCCGCCCCCTTTGCCGCCTGGATAATGGCGACCGTGAGCAGGAGCAGCCAGCCCGGCGAAGTGAGATAAGCCGAAGCACCGATCAGCAGATGCAGGCGGCTTGTCCAGTGCAAGCCCGACACGCCGAGCAGACGCAGGTGCTGCAGGTTGCCCTGCATCCAGCGCCGGTCGCGAATGGCGTGATCGACCACGGTGGGCGGATATTCCTCATAACTGCCCCCGATCATCACCATGTGAACGGCCCACCCACGCCGGCGCAGCAAAGCGGCTTCGAGCATGTCATGGCTCAGGATATGGCCGGCGAAAGGACCTTCGCCGGGAAGCTCGGGAAGGCCGCAGCTCTCGGCGAAAGCCCGCGTGCGCACGATAGCATTGTGTCCCCAGAAATTCGCTTCCGAGCCAGACCACCACAGAAGGCCTGCCGAAGCAATCGGACCGTAGGCCTCGCTTGCGAAGCGCATCCAGCGCTGGAACAGGGTGCGCGCGTTGACGATCATCGGGACGGTCTGCAGCAACCCGATCGAGGGGCGTTCCTCCATGATCGCGGCCATACCGACAACAGCATCGCCGCTCATCATCGAATCCGCATCGAGCACCAGCATACACTCGTAGGCGCCGCCGAAGCGGCGGACCCATTCGGCGATGTTTCCCGGCTTGCGCGCGACGTTCTTCTCGCGCCGCCGGTAATAGACCGGGATCGGCGCTTCTTCGGCAACGCAGCGCCAGGCGGCCAGTTCGCGCTTGCCTTGCAATTCATTGGAATCGCTGAGAACGAAGAAATCGATCCACTCGCCGCCGCCCGCCTCGTGGATCGACCGCGCCATCGCGCGCACCCGGCCGAAAGTGGCTTCCACGCTCTCATTGTACACCGGCATCAACATGGCGGTGCGGTGGCGCAATGCCGATCCCGGGCTGGGGATCGCCGAAAAACCGGGATGCTCCCCGCTGATAAGCTTGAGAAATCCGATCGCCGCATTCACGAAGCCGAACGCGATCCAGCTGAACAACGGCACGAAAAACAGCAGCAGGACAACCTCGAAAGCATCGAGCCCGTCCCGGGAAAACGTGAAACGCAGCTCGCTCGACGCGGCAAGCCCGAGCACGGCGGTCAGGGCAATCAGCAACAGCCGCCGGACCAATATGCCATGGGGCTGCGTGACGACCTCGATCGAGGCGGGCGCGCTGCCGTGAAGACGCTGGACCGGCATTTCCAGAGGGGCTTCCTCAGGAAGCAGGCGCGGTCTTTCGATCATGGTTCGGCTCATAGCTAGATCGCCTTGATAACGGTTTCGCTGAGCGCGGCGTTTCCGCGCCTGAGATAAAGGCGGAACTCATGCTGCGACGGCGCCTGCCTGCGCACGTCAAGCATGACCCGCCAGCGCGCGTCCATACCCGCCACGGGATATGCAGCCGATGCGATCACCGCCCCTGCAGGCAAGTCCGTAGCCGCAACGATGCCGGCGCCGCGCCCCAGGCCTGCCAGCACGGGCCCGGCAAAGTCGAAGACATATTTGCGTGCGCCGGCAACCTGCTGCTCTCCGGGACGGCCCGCCGGTCCTTCGAACATATCGACGCAACGCGCGTTTTCACCTTTCGAGGGATCGCGGGATGTCCAGTGCAGCCGATAGGCCACATCGCGGCGCTCGCCGCGCCGGACCGGGGTGTCGCTGATCCAGAAGGCGGCAATATTGTCCTGCGTCTCGCCTCCGGTGGGCATCTCATAAAGCATCACGCTGCCCGTTCCCCAGTCTCCCGAGGGTTCCACCCACAATGACGGACGCCGGTCGTAAAAGGCGCCGTCGTCCTGATAGTGATCGAACGTCTGATCACGCTGCATCAGGCCGAAACCCTTCGGATGATCGGCCCGGAACACATTCACGCGCGCGCCCGGCGCATTTTCGAGAGGACGCCAGATGCGCTCTCCAGTGCCGGACCAGATCGCCAGACCATCGGAATCGTGAATTTCCGGCCGCCAGTCCGCGCGGACGTCGTGCTGATCATACCAATACATGCTGGAGGCAGGCGCGATGCCGAGCCGCGCTATATCGCGGCGGAAATACAGCCTCGCCCGCACGTCCTGATACACGCCATCCGCGCCGCGCCGGCAATCGAAGGCATAAGCGCCGGTCAGGCTCGGCCCGTCGAGCAGGGCATAAATGCGGATACGGTCAGGCCCTAGCGGTTCGAGCCAGAACGCCGTGAAAGCAGGGAACTCCTCCGGCCCTCCGGTGCCCGTATCGATCGCCACACCGCGCGCAGACAGGCCGTATTGATCGCGTGAACCGGCAGTGCGGAAATAGGAGGCGCCCAAAAACGCCAGCCAGTCGCTCGCACCGCTCTGGTCCATAATGCGGAAACCCGCCGGATCGGCCGCCATGCCCCCAGCGAACAGCCCCTGCGTGTCGATCAGCCTGCGCGCATGGCCGTCTTCCAGAAGATGGATCGCAACCACGTGTTCAGCAATATTGCGTCCGGCCGGAAACAGGCGAATCGTACCATCCAGCGCCTCGGCCGGACCATAGGCAAGCTTGCCGAACGAATCGAAGTCGGGCGCCGGATGCGGTGCCGGTTCCGGCGCGACATATGCGGCCGCGGCAAGGCGGCGAGCCCGTTCCGCGAGGCCTCTCCACGAAAACGCCCGGGGCGCCTCGAAACGGCCACGTGCCGCGGCCCTGATCGGCGCGGGCAGGACTGCGAGGCCCAGTGCCGTTGCCAGAAGGGCGCTGGCCGCCCTGCGCGTGAGCCTCTCCGCCGAGCCGGACGGGGAATGGGGCGAATGGCCGGACCTGTCGGTTTCGGACAGTGCAAAGGAATGCGTAATCGCTGTCATCCTCCGAAATGCAATCTGTCAGGATCAGACGCACAGAATTGCCAACGGTTCCAGGCGAGCCGCTCAATCCGGCGCATCGCGCAAGCCTATGATAATCTGCGCACCGGGCTGGACCGCGCTTGAGAAAATCTCGGTCCGCTTGCCGTCAGTTCCGCCCGCCGTCACATATTCGCGCCTTGGAAGTTCATCCTCTCCGAGAAGATAGACCTGGGCACGCGCGCGGTCAGCCGAAGCATCGGGCGCGAATGCAAGCGCGGCGTTGGGGACCAGCAAGGCATTATGGCGTTCGGGCAAGGCGACATTGAGCGTGACCTTCATGCCGGGTAAAATATCAGGGGCGGATTTCTCCAGCGCAAATACCGCTCTCCCCTCGTTGTCGATCTCCACGAATGTGGCTGATGAAGTGATTTCAGGCCGGTCATCGAACCGCACTGCGGCCCGGGCGCCAGGTTTCGGCTTGACCGCCCCCCCTTCCTTCCATGGGATCGAAACTGTGAGGGCATCATTATCAGGCGTAAACCGGAAAAGGATCGAGCCCGCCCGCACATGCTGCCCGACCCGAAGGCCTTGCACATCCAGAAAGCCCGTGAAAGGCGCGCGAACCACGGTTGCATCGATCTGCCTGCTCCTCGCCTCGACAACCAGCCGGGCTGCCCGCAGCCTCGCCTCGGCAGCCGCCTGATTCTGCCGGGCCTGTGCGGCTGCGGCCCGGGCCGCAGCCATATCGTTGCGAGAAGGCACACGGCCTGCGGACTCTTTCCAGACCCGTTCGAAGCGGACGAAGCGTTCGGATTTCTCGGCAGCGATCGTCTGCGCCGCCCGGAGTTCGGCGCTGGCGCCATCGAGACCGGCCTTGTCCGCTTCCAGCAACTGCTCGAGCGGCCCTGCGTCGATACGCGCCAGTTCCTGCCCGCGTTTAACCGGTCCGCTGGCCGTCACCGCCAGTCGCGCGACGATACCGTTCATGCGAGACCGGATCGCATGATCGTGCATCCCCCGGACAATGCCCTGTTCCGAGACTTGCGGCGCCAGATCGCCCACTTCGGCCGACGCGAAATAGTAGGGCCGCTGACTGCCCGCGAAAAACCGCACCGCCAGAAAAAGGGCAGCGACGATCACGACAACCAGAAGGAAAATCCCGACGAAATGGCGGCGTCCGCGCCTCGGGGCCGTCCCCAAAAAGGCATCGAGCGTCGAGTGGCCGTAGCCGCTGTTTTCACTCACACACAGGCACCTCGCTGGTGTCCTGCGCCAGCACCTGCGGCGCGAGATCCTCGTCCTCCCACCCGCCGCCGAGCCCGGTCCACATCCGGATCGTCGCCTCGGCCAGATCGGCACGCGCCGTCACACGGGCCTCTTCCACGGCAAGCGCGGCGGCTTCGGCTACAAAAAGCGTGGCAAAGTCTTCGGTTCCAAGGCGATAGCCAAGGCGGGCATCCTCAACCGTGCGACGGGCCTGCAGACCCTCCCGCGCCAGATCAGCTTCATGCTTGCCGGCCACGGCCACCGCATCGTTCGCGCGGGAAATCTCCATCCGCGCGCGTTCCTGTGCCTTGCGATAGGAAGCGCGCACCGCATCGGCAAACGCCTCGTCGCCCCCGTCATCGCCCCCGCCGCTCGCATCGAGCACGTCCGGCGCGAGCCCTTTGCGGATAAGCTGCGCTGTCAGCTTCAGCCGCAAGGCGAGCAGATCCGGACGGCGGACCAGATCCGCCTTGCCAGCCCCGCCGGGCTCCGTCCCGATATCCGGAACCTTGCCCTCCTGCCCCAGCATCCGTTCCAGCGCAGCCGTATCGGTATGCGTCAGGCCGGCCAGCCTCGCCAGCGCCTGCACGTAACGCGTGCGGGTTGTATCCCGTTCGGTTGCGCTTACGGCAAGGAGCGAACCTGCCAGACCGGTATCGATCCCGGAGACCAGCCCGGCTTCGCGGCGAAACGCGGCGATTTCCCCGTTATCGGCAAACTGGGTCTGCAGCGCCTCGCGCAATGCCAGGACTTCCTGCAGACGCCTCACCTCGAGATAGCCTTGCGCGATCCGGGCAGCGAGCCGCGCACGATGCGCGGCATGGCGATAGGCATGGGCACGGCGCACCGCCCTCTCCGCCGCGCCGTCCCGGGCACCGAACAGCCGCCCGATCCGGACATCAAGACGTTTGGCACGCGCTGCGGCCCGTGTCGTCTCCCTGTCGAGCGCGAGCACCTCGCACGTCATTTGCCGATCCCGGGCCAGGCCTGCGTCCACCAGATCGGCAAGAACCCGATCTCCCGTTTCTCGCCACCAGTACCCCCGTACATTGCCTGAAGCGGTGTCTATGGGCGACGGCAGCGCCGATCCGATTTTCGCGTCGGTCGCAACAGGCGTGCAGCCGGCGGTGCACAGCATGAAGAAGAGCGCGGCAAGGCCGTTAATTCGCCAGGGGCGAAGCGTGGGAGATGAATCGCGCACACTACGCCGATAGCAACGATCCGCGACAAGGCAACCGCGACACGCCGAATCGTTAACTCTTGTTCACTCTGCCTATCTGCGGCGAAACGGCCCGCCTTTCGTCAGGAACTCGTCAGCAACGGAGACTAAACTGCCGCTTACAACCAGAGGGAAGTGCGATGACCAAGCTTGCCGCAATCTTCGTATCCATGGCAGCCCTCTCGCTTGCCGGCTGCCATTCTTCCACCCCCAAGCAGAAGGAAGATGCCCAGACCGCGACCAGCGATCCGCTGATCCTGTCCGCGCGCGAACAGTTCCAGCCGCTGCCGGACGGGCCTGGCGATGTCGCTGGCGTCAAGGCAACGCCCGCTCTGGTTACTCTGGGCACGGCGCTCTATTTCGATCCACGGCTATCGGCGAGCCATTCGCTTTCATGCGCGGGGTGCCACAACATGGGACTGGGCGGCGCGGATGCACGGCCGACTTCGCTGGGCCATCGCTGGCAGCACGGCAGCCGCAACGCACCGACCGTGCTCAACGCCACTTACAACATCGCGCAGTTCTGGGACGGGAGGGCGAAAGACCTGGCCGAGCAGGCCGGTGGCCCCGTCACGAATCCGGTCGAAATGGCAATGCCTGCCGATCAGGCGATCCCTACGCTCAGGAGCATTCCCGGCTATACCGATATGTTCGCCAAGGCCTTCCCCGGAGACAAGGAACCGCTCCGGATCGCAAACGTCCAGACCGCAATCGCCGTTTACGAAGCGACACTGGTGACCCCCAACGCCCCTTTCGACCGCTTTTTGAAAGGCGATGCCGGGGCCTTGAACGCCGCCCAGCGCCGAGGCCTCAAGGCTTTCATGGATAACGGCTGTTCGACCTGCCACAACGGCGTCAACATGGGCGGTTCGATGTATGCCAAGTTCGGCGTCGTCTCACCGCCGCCGGCGGACTTGTTGCCCGCCGACGACCTCGGACGCTTCACTGTCACCAGGGACGAAGCGGATCGCTATTCCTACAAGGTTCCCACCTTGCGCAACATCGCGCTTACCGCGCCCTATTTCCACACAGGCAAAGTCTGGAGCCTCGATGAAGCCGTAACCGTCATGGCAAAAAGCCAGCTCGGACTGACACTGGCGAAGCAGGACGTGTCCGACATCTCGGCGTTTCTCCAAACGCTCACCGGCGACCAGCCCCGAACCATCGTTCCGGCCCTTCCCCCTGTTGACGGAACATCCGCACGACCGGCCGACTGAGCCCGGCATCACATATGAGGAAGCGGAAGCCAACAGGCCCCGATCCCAGAGGCTACCCAAGCATGGAGATGCGTCGGACTGCCTTTCGATCCAGCGCGCCGAATGGTCTACGCGGCCTGGCGACGAACGCCTCCTTATCGCCGGCAGTTCGACATGGAGTGGGGCTATTGCTCAGGCTATCTGATTAACTGGCAAGGTATG
>JARROF010000055.1:0-3709 GCA_037384205.1 Novosphingobium sp.
CAGTAGGGAATACGAGATGGTCGTGTTCCAATAGGAATCGACGGGAGCGCCATTGGCATCCAGGGCCGGCTTGAACGTTGCCCTGCGAATGTTCTCGCAGGCAGCGCGGTTGAATGCAGGATCGTTGTAGGATTGGGCAACTTTACAGTCGTTCACCCTGCCTTTGCTGTCGACCAGAACGAGTACGTTCAATCTGGCCTGATGACCAAGCGAGGCTTGCCCGGCCGGATAGTAGGCCTGAACACTCCTTGCCAGAGCTCTCATGGACGTGGGCTTTGCACTCTGCCTGAGCCGAGCCTGCACGTCCGGATCGAGTCCCCACGTTACCAGCAGATTGTTCATGCACTTGCGTACCGCGGTCAACGCTTCGTGCATGTCTCCGGTGTCGATCACAAGATTCCGGCTCATGTCCGCGATCGTTATCCGATCGATCTTGTGGTCGAATGTTGGATCAGCGGGGCTCGCGAGGCTCTCCTCTCGTTCAGCGGCAGCCCGTACGTCCTTAGAGAACAGTAAGATGTGTGTGTATTGCTTGCTTGTCCCCGCCTGGGGTCTCACGATTTTTGTCGGAGCCAGCCCGCCGAACGCGATCGTCAGCAAATGAGATCGAAAGGGGCGAAGCGCCTTTCCTCCGAGCAGGAACTCGAAATTATAGCTAGGCGTATAGCTGTTCATGCTCAGGACGAAAGGATCGCCCTCTGTGCCAAATTCGCGCTGCAGTGCGCAAAAGTTGTCTTCCTGCTTCAGTATCCAAGGGGTCAGCGGACGCAGAGTAACATCCAGATTGGAGGCCTCAGCGGAGGTCGCCTGAATGCAGGAGGCGAGCACGGCAAGGCACATGGCTAGAAGTCTGGCAGTCAACGGATCGGATCCCTTGCTAGAAGCATGACGTCCCCAGAGTACGCCCACGAACTGGCGCAATAACAAGAAACCCCCGAAGTCGCCTTCGAGGGTTCCATTATTTCAGTAAATTAATCGAAGTTCAAAGCTTGCTGGTCAGCTCCGGCACGGCGTTGAACAGGTCCGCCACGAGGCCAAGGTCGGCGACCTGGAAGATCGGGGCGTCCTCGTCCTTGTTGATGGCGATGATGGTCTTGGAGTCCTTCATGCCCGCCAGGTGCTGGATCGCGCCCGAGATGCCCACGGCGATGTAGACTTCCGGTGCCACGATCTTGCCGGTCTGGCCGACCTGATAGTCGTTGGGCACATAGCCCGCGTCGACCGCGGCGCGGCTGGCGCCCACGGCCGCGCCGAGCTTGTCGGCGAGCGGCATGATGTATTCCTCGAACGTCGGGCCATCCTTCAGCGCGCGGCCGCCCGAGACGATGATCTTCGCGCTCGTCAGTTCCGGGCGCTCCGACTTGGCGACTTCGGCGCCCACGAAGCTCGACAGACCCGCGTCACCGGCTCCGGCCACATCCTCGATCGCCGCCGAGCCGCCGGTTGCGGCGGCCTTGTCGAAGGCGGTGCCGCGTACGGTGATCACCAGCCTGGCATCGGTGCTCTCGACCGTGGCGATGGCATTGCCGGCATAGATCGGGCGGGTGAAGGTCTTCTCGCCCTCGACCGACAGGATGTCCGAGATCTGCATCACGTCGAGCAGCGCGGCGACGCGCGGCGCCACGTTCTTGCCGGTGGTGGTGGCCGGGAAGAGAACGGCGTCGTGATCACCCATCAGCTCCGCGACCAGCGGCGCCACGTTCTCGGCAAGGCCGTTCTCGTAGGCGGCGTTGTCGGCGAGGTGGACCTTGCCCACGCCCGCGATCTGTGCGGCCTGTTCAGCAACGGCGCGGCAGCCCGAGCCTGCAACCAGCAGGTGAACCTCACCCAGTTTCGATGCGGCCGTAACCGCGGCGAGCGTCGCATCCTTGAGCGACGCGTTGTCGTGTTCGACCCAAACAAGCGTCTTCATCAGGCGACTCCCATTTCCTTGAGCTTGGCGACCAGCGTGTCGACATCGGGCACCTTGATGCCCGCGCTGCGCACCGGCGGCTCGGCGACCTTGAGGGTCTTGAGGCGCGGCGCGGTGTCGACGCCGTAGTCGGCAGGCGCTTTGGTATCGAGCGGCTTTTTCTTGGCCTTCATGATGTTGGGCAGCGAAGCGTAGCGCGGCTCGTTGAGGCGCAGGTCGGTGGTGACGACCGCGGGCATGGCCAGCTTCACGGTTTCGAGGCCGCCATCGACCTCGCGGGTGACGACAACACTGTCGCCATCGATTTCGACCTTGCTGGCGAAAGTGCCCTGCGGACGGCCGAGCAGCGCGGCCAGCATCTGGCCGGTCTGATTCGAATCGTCGTCGATCGCCTGCTTGCCCAGAACCACAAGGCCGGGGTTTTCCTCGGCCACGATGGCCTTGAGGATCTTGGCGACGGCCAGCGGCTCGACTTCATCGTCGGTCTGGACGAGGATCGCGCGGTCGGCGCCCATGGCGAGCGCCGTGCGCAGCGTTTCCTGCGCCTTGGCCGGGCCGACGGACACAGCCACGATCTCTTCCGCCTTGCCCGCTTCCTTGATGCGGATAGCTTCCTCGACGGCAATCTCGTCGAACGGGTTCATGCTCATCTTGACGTTGGCAAGGTCAACGCCCGTGCCATCCGCCTTCACACGCGGCTTCACGTTATAGTCGATCACCCGTTTAACGGGGACGAGGATTTTCATTGCGATCAGTCCTCTCGCTGGCGGCGCGGTATAATTTAACCGCGCGATTAAATCAATCGCAGCCGCTATCGCGTTCAGCGAAGCCGCCGTCAACCCCTGCTTTTACGACATCGCTGCGGCCATGCTAGAGTGCTCTTGCCACAAGAGAGAATCCATCGCTGACAGGAGATTTATCGTGGGCAAGTGGTTCCCATTGCTGCTTTGTCTCAGTTGTCTGCCCGCGCAGGGGGGGCTGGCCCGGGAGACGCGGACCGCGTCCGAAGGTCACAGCCCGCCGCGTGCCGCCGTCAGCCAGTTGGGGTGGCTGGCGGGCCAGTGGGAAGGGACCGGCATTGGCGGCGCTCCGGCCCGGGAAAGCTGGTTTGCACCGGCTGGCGGGATCATGACAGGGATGTTCGTACAGGAAGACGGCAAAGGCGCCGTCCGCTTTACCGAATTCGTCCAGATCGCGGAGCAGGACGGTTCGCTGGTCCTGCAGGTGAAGCATTTCAATCCCGATCTCACCGGCTGGGAGGAGAAGGGCAGGACCGAGGATTTCCCGCTCGTCGCGATGGCGGACGGCGCGGCCTATTTCGATGGGCTGACCATTCGCCGCGATGGCAAGGATGGATTGCTCAGCGCGGTGCGGATGCACCGCAAGGACGGTTCCGTGGAGGAGCTGGAATTTCGCTATCATCGGGCCGGTACGGCCGCGGGACCGGGCCGTTGTCCCGATGCGATGACCACACCGGATATCAATGCCTGTCTTGGCGGCCTGCTGGGCCGGGCCGATGCGCGGCGCAAGGCCTATCTTGAAAAGGCGCTGTCACGAGAGGCGGACCGCCCGGAGTTGCAGGCGATGATCCGTGCTGCCGACAAGGCATTCGACGCATACCGCACGGCACACTGCGATGCGGTCTATGAAGACTGGAAAGAGGGGACGATCCGGGACGCAATGGCGCTGTCATGCCAGATTGCCATGACGGACGCGCGAACGCATCGGATCTGGCAGGACTGGCTGACATACATGGACAGCACGCCGCCGGTACTGCCGGAGCCCGTGCCCACTCCC
>JARROF010000055.1:3743-40613 GCA_037384205.1 Novosphingobium sp.
GGCGACCTTCTGCACTTCGGCGACGATCTTCTGGGCGGCGTCGCCCAGATCGTTGGCCGGAACGATGGCGAGGCCGGAGTTCGCGAGAATTTCCTTGCCCTGTGCCACGTTGGTGCCTTCGAGGCGGACCACCAGCGGAACCGAGAGGTTCACGTCCTTGGCCGCGGCCACGATGCCTTCGGCAATGACGTCGCACTTCATGATGCCGCCGAAGATGTTCACGAGGATGCCCTTCACGGCGGGGTCGGCAAGAATGATCTTGAACGCCGCGGTGACCTTTTCCTTGTTGGCGCCGCCGCCAACGTCAAGGAAGTTGGCCGGGAACATGCCGTTCAGCTTGATGATGTCCATCGTCGCCATGGCAAGGCCGGCGCCGTTCACCATGCAGCCGATGTCGCCATCAAGCTTGATGTAGGCGAGGTCGTACTTGCTGGCCTCGATTTCGGCCGGGTCTTCCTCGGTCTCGTCGCGCAGGGCGAAGATGTCGGGGTGACGGGCCAGCGCGTTCGAATCGAAGCTCATCTTGGTGTCGAGCACGAGCAGTTCACCGCCCTTGCTTTCGACCAGCGGGTTGATCTCCAGCATGTCGCAATCCATCGCGACGAAGGCTTCGTAAAGCTGTGCGGCCAGCTTCTGGGCCTGCTTGTTGAGCTCGCCCGTCAGCTTGAGCGCGAAGGCCACGGCGCGGCCGTGGTGGGGCTTGAAGCCTTCGGCCGGGTCGATGGTGATGGTGGTGATCTTCTCGGGGGTGCTGTGCGCGACTTCCTCGATGTCCATGCCGCCTTCGGTCGAGACGACCATGGCAAGGCGGCCGGTCGCGCGGTCAACCAGCATCGAGAGGTAGTATTCCTTGTCGATGTCGACGCCGTCGGTCACGTAGAGGCGGTTCACCTGCTTGCCGGCTTCGCCGGTCTGCACGGTGACGAGGGTGTTGCCGAGCATTTCCCTGGCGAATTCCTCGACTTCCTCAACCGACTTGGCGAGGCGCACGCCGCCCTTGGCATCGGGGCCGAGTTCCTTGAACTTGCCCTTGCCGCGCCCGCCGGCGTGGATCTGGGCCTTCACGACATAAAGCGGTCCGGGGAGCTGCTTGGCGGCCGCGACGGCTTCTTCAACGGTGAGCGCGGGGATGCCGGCGGGGATGCCGACGCCATATTTCGCAAGCAGTTCCTTGGCCTGATATTCGTGAATGTTCATCGCTGAATCGCTTTCTGCTGGAGTTTCCTCGGGGAAGGCGCGGGTGCCGAATTTTGCAGCGCCGCATAAGCACATCCCTGCACGCTTGAAAAGTCCCGTTTCCTGCGCAATTTCATGCGGCAGGTTCGCCAGACAATCGGAAGAAGACGTCTCCCCATGATCGATCGCATGAAACTTGAAGCCATTGTCCGCGAAGCCGGCCGGATTGCACTGGCCGGCTGGCCAGGGGACGGCCATGCGCTCGAGCATTGGGAAAAGACGCCTGGCAGCCCGGTCAGTGCGATCGATCTGGAAGTGGACTCGTTTCTGAAGAAGGAGTTGCACGCGCTGCTGCCTGCGGCCGGTTGGCTGTCCGAAGAGACGGTGGATGCCCCCGCGCGGCTGAACGATGCGATGGTCTGGCTGGTCGATCCGGTGGACGGCACGCGCGATTTCATCCGCGGGCGGACCGGCTGGGCGGTATCGGTGGCGCTGGTCAACACGCGCCGCCCGCTGTTCGGCTATCTCTACGCACCCGCGCGGCGGCGCGGGGAGGGAGGGGAATTCTGGTCTGCCGAGGCGGGCATGGGGGCCTGGCGCAATGGGGAGCGGCTGACCGCCAGCCGCCGCGAATCGCTCGCCGGTTCGCGAGTCCCGGCCTGCAAGCTGGCGCCCGAGGATGCGGACCTGCAACTGGTCGAGCAACCCAATTCGATCGCGCTGCGCATGGCAATGGTGGCGGCGGACGACGCGGATCTGCTGGCGACGCTGCGCTGGGGTTTCGAATGGGACATTGCCGCCGCGGGCCTGATCGCGCGGGAGGCGGGGGCGGCGGTGACCGATGCCTTCGGGCGCCCGCTCAATTACAACAAGCACGATCCGCGCGCCTTTGGCGTCCTGTGCTCTTCCAACGGCATCCACGCGCAGGCGGTGGAGCGGCTGGCGGACCGGGCCGCGCGATTCTCGACATGAGGGCATAAAAAAGGGACCGGCGCACTCGGATGCCGATCCCTTTCCATAAATCCCGCAGGAGCGGAACTTCAGGACGGACTGGCATTCAGCCCTGACGGCTTGCAAATGGCGCTTTCCCGTGCGTCCGGTGCTCACGTACATCCCGTACGCTGCGCTCCGGGTCACGGAAAATCACTATTTTCGGCGCGTCATCTTCTGAATGCCGGTCCGTCCTAACGCGCGGCGTTGGCCTCGTCGGTCGTGACCGGTGTAATCTTGATCTCGACGCGGCGGTTGAGCGCGCGGCCTTCCGGCGTGTCGTTGCTGGCCACCGGATAATCCTCGCCCATGCCCTGGGTCTGGATGCGGGCGGAAGAGACGCCCCGGCTGATCAGGTAGCGGCCGACCGAATCGGCGCGGCGCTTCGACAGGTCCATGTTGTAGGCGGCCGATCCGGTCGAATCGGTGTGGCCGTAGACGTCGATCAGGCTGTTCGGATACTGGTTCATCGACTGCGCGACCTTGTCGAGAGTCGCCTGGAACGAGGGACTGATCGCGGTCGAATCGACGGCGAAGGTCACGTCGGGCAGGTTGACGAGAATGCCGTCGCCTTCCTGCGTGACATCGACGCCCGAACCGGCGGTCTGTTCCTTCAGTTCCTTGATCTGCTTGTCCATCTGGTAGCCGACGACGCCGCCGGCCACGCCGCCGATGCCCGCGCCGACGATACGGGCGGTCTTGCCGCCGATGACGCTGCCCAGCAGGTAACCCAGCCCGGCGCCGCCGATCCCGCCGATCGCGGTGCGTGAGACTTTCTTTTCCCCGGTATTAGGGTCGGTCACGCAACCGGACACCAGGACAAGCGAGATTGCCGCTGCCGCCGATGCAATCAGACGCGATTTCAACATGGTCATGCCCCTTCTTCCAAAAATCGTTTGCCGAGCGCTCTGTGTGGTAATGTACATGAATGGCAAATGGATGATGGAGTCACAACGCGTTAGGGAAACCTGTGTTCCCATGGGGCCTTTCGGCAACCGACGGCGTCGGTCCGTTCCGGCGGCACTTCGCGAACGCGATATTCTCTGCTAGCGCTGCTTCCATTGTGACGCCCTTTCCCTGGACCGACCTTCTCATCATAGCCGGCTTGATCCTGCTCAATGGCCTGTTTTCCATGTCGGAGCTGGCCATTGTGTCGGCTCGTCCCGCGCGCCTCAAGGTTTCGGCCGAGAAAGGCAGTGGTGCTGCCAAGACGGCGCTGGATCTGGCCGCCGATCCCGGCAAGTTCCTCTCGACCGTGCAGATCGGCATCACGCTGATCGGGATCGTCGCCGGTGCTTACTCGGGTGCCAGCCTGGGTGAGCCGGTGGGCGAGCGGCTGGCGCGGCTGGGCGTGCCGGAAAGCATGGCGGGCGAGGCGGGCTTCACGCTGGTGATCATCGCCACGACTTATGCCAGCCTGGTGGTCGGCGAACTCGTGCCCAAGCAACTCGCGCTGCGTCTGGCTGAGCCGGTGGCGCTGGCGATGGCCCGGCCGATGCTCTGGCTGGCGCGGATTATGGCGCCGTTCGTGTGGCTGCTCGACAAGTCTTCCGGTGTGATCCTGCGTCTGTTTTCAATCCGCGGCGGCGGGCAGGAGCAGTTGACGGCCGAGGAACTGCAGATGATTTTCGCCGAAGCCACCCGCTCGGGCGTGATCGAGGAAGAGGAGCGGGCGATGATGGCGGGCGTCATGCGCCTTGCGGAGCGTCCGGTGCGCGAACTGATGACCCCGCGCAACCAGATCGACTGGATCGATGTCGATGCCGACGAGGTCGCGCTACGCGCCAAAATCAATGCTTCGCCGCATTCGCTGCTGCCTGTGGCGGACGAGGATTCGCCTGACAATGTCGTCGGTATCCTCAAGGTGCGTGAAGTGCTGGCTGCGCTTGTCGCAGGAGAGAGGGTGGATATCCGGGTGATGATGCGCAAGGCGGAAGTCATCCCGGACCAGCTCGATGCCATGGATGCCTTGCGCAAGCTGCAGACTGCCGAAGTGGCCATGGCGGTTGTTCATGACGAATATGGCCATCTCGAAGGGCTGGTGACACCGTCCGACGTGCTGTCTGCGCTGGCGGGCACTTTCATCAGTCATCAGGATGAGGGCGATGCCCCGATGGTGACCGAGCGCGAGGACGGCTCGCTGCTGGTCTCGGGTGCCATGCCTGCCGATGCGCTGGCGGACCGGCTGGAGATGACGCTGCCCGAGGACCGTGAGTTCGCGACTGTTGCGGGCTATGTGCTGGCCGTGCTCAAGAAAGTGCCGAAGGAGGGAGAGTTCTTCTCGGAACAGGGCTGGCGGTTCGAGGTTGTCGACATGGATGGCCTCAGAATCGACAAGGTTCTTGTCCAGCGTCTGGATGAGGAAGAATACGGTGACGGCGTAAGTGGCGAGGAGTAGCGTCTACCGGTCGCTACACGCTTGCGGCAGGCTTTTCGGTTTCCCATCATCCATGCTCGATTTCTCGTCATTCCCGCGCAAGCGGGAATCCATTGGGACGACGGCCTGAATTCTTCGGGACTATGAAATTGCCATCAGCAAAGCCAAACGAAAAGGGCCAAACGAAAAAGGCCGGACGAAAGTCCGGCCCCTTCGCATTCATGTGGCCGGCAGCGCTTAGCCGCCGATAGAGGTTTGCGCGTCGCGGCCGTCGCCTTCGGGCGCGGAGAGGATCGAGCGGGTCACCTGCCCCTTGGCGACCGTGTACGTGCCGGGATCGCCCACACTGGAACGGATGCCTGCGGCTGCGGAGCCCGCGAGGCCCAGCGTCCTTTTCTCGATATCGCTGCGAGCCTGCGGCCCGCCGAACAACGCGTCGAGGGTCTTCTGCTGGATATTGTCGTCGGTGGGGCGCGGCTGGCCCTGCTTGGGCGGGCTCAGCGAGAAATTGGGCGGAACCACCAGCGGAGACTGACGCTGCACCGCGAACTCGTCAGGGCGGTTGCGGTTGAACAGCCCGGTGCTGCCGCAAGCCGAGAGCAGGACAGCTCCGGTCGTGACGAGAATCAGGGCACCGGCTTTCTTCATGGGTATCAAATCAACTCTCCGGAGCGGGTTCGGTATTTGCGTCCGGCTTTTCGCGCGAAAGCAAGGATCGGGCAAGGATAATCAGGACGCCGATGGTAATCGCGGCGTCGGCCAGGTTGAAAATCAGGAACGGGCGCCATTCGCCGAAGTGCAGATCGGCATAGTCGATGACGTAGCCGAACTGGAAGCGGTCGCGGATATTCCCGGCAGCACCGCCCAGCACCAGTGACAGGGCCGCGATATCGCCCATCTTGCGCTCGCGCATCAACCACACCAGAACAAACAGCGCGATCGCCCCGGTCATCGCCACCAGCGCCCAGCGCCCTTCCGGCGAACCGGCGGTGAACAGGCCGAGCGAGACGCCGAAATTCTGCGTGAAGCGCAGATCGAACACCGGAAGCAGATCGATCACGCGCACCTGTTCAAGCTGCAGCGGCCCGGTCAGCCAGCTTTTCAGGGCCTGATCGACAAGAAACACCAGCGCTGCGATCAGCAGGCCGATCAAGCGGTTGCGAACCGTTCGGTTCATGCGTTCTCCATGGCGCCCACCACGTCCTCGCAGCGGCCGCACAGCGCGCCGTCCTCGGACACTTCCGGAAGGTGGCGCCAGCAGCGGCCGCACTTGTGGTCGGTGGAGGGAGTGACAGTCACCTCACTGCCTTGGCCGCGCGAGACTGTCGCGGTGATGAACAGCTCGGCCAGATCGGCTTCGGGCGCGTCCTGCGGCACGGTGACATGGGCGGCGAGGCTGGAGCCGATCACCTTGTCGCGGCGCAGTGGCTCGATCGCTTCGGTGACCTTTTCGCGCAGCGCGCGCAGCTGCTGCCACTTGTCCATGTCGGCTTCGGCCTCGGGCACCTTCGGCCAGCGCCGCAGGTGGACGCTTTCCGATTCGGGATAGCGCGTGAGCCAGACTTCCTCGGCGGTGAACACGGTCACTGGTGCGAACCAGCGCACCAGCGCGTGGAACAGCGTGTTGAGGACGGTGCGATAGGCGCGGCGCTTGGGATCGGCCGGGCTGTCGCAGTAGAGGCAGTCCTTGCGGATATCGAAGAAGAAGGCCGAAAGGTCTTCGTTGCAGAAATCCAGCAGTTCACGGACATAAGTGTTGAAGTCGAAATCGGCGACGGCCTGGCGCAGCGTCTTGTCGAGCTTGCCGAGCAGCGCCAGCACATAGCATTCCAGTTCCGGCATCTCGTCCACCGGCGTGCGTTCGTCGTCGCTGAAATCTGCCAGCGCGCCGAGCAGGTAGCGCATGGTGTTGCGCAGCTTGCGATATTGATCCGCAACGCCTTTCAGGATCTCGTCGCCGATGCGGTGGTCCTCGGTGAAGTCGACCGAGAGTGCCCAGAGGCGGATGATGTCGGCGCCGTACTGCTCCATCATCTTGAGCGGGTTGACGGTATTGCCGAGCGACTTCGACATCTTGAGGCCCTTGGCATCCATGGTAAAACCATGGGTCAGGACCGCCTTGTAAGGGGCATGGCCGCGCGTAGCGCAGGATTCCAGCAGCGAGGACTGGAACCAGCCGCGATGCTGGTCGCTGCCTTCCAGATAGAGGTCTGCCGGCGGGCCGTGGTAGTCCGCCGAGCGCATGAGGTCGGGCCCTTTGCCCGATTCGAGCACGAACGCATGAGTCGAGCCTGAATCGAACCAGACGTCGAGAATGTCGGCGATCCGCTCGTAATCCTCGGCCTTGTAGGCGTTGCCGAGGTATTCCTGCGCACGCTCATCCGACCAGGCATCGACACCCTCTTCCCGGATGGCTTCGACGATCCGGGCGTTCACTTCCGGATCGGCAAGGTACTCGCCGGTTTCGCGGTGGACGAACAGCGTGATCGGCACGCCCCAGGCGCGCTGGCGCGAAAGCACCCAGTCGGGCCGGGTGTTGACCATCGCGCTGATGCGGTTGCGGCCCTTGGCCGGCACGAAGCGCGTATCGGCCAGCGCGTCCCACGCGGTTTCGCGCAAGGTCAGGCCCTTGTGGGGGAGCGGCTTGTCCATCGGCACGAACCACTGCGGGGTGCAGCGAAAAATCACCTTGGCCTTGGACCGCCAGGAGTGCGGATAGGAATGCGTGTAGTCCGCGCTGGCCGCCAGCAGCCCTCCCGCTTCGCGCAGCGCGGTGCAGATGGGCCCGTCGGGCGCGTTGAACTTGGCATTGATGACCGAGCCTTCACCGCCCAGCCACGGCCAGTCGGCGCGGTACTTGCCATCGCCTTCGACCACGAACTTCGGGCCGATGCCATGGGCCTTGCACAGGTCGAAGTCGTCCTCGCCATGATCGGGCGCCATGTGCACGAGGCCGGTGCCGCTCTCGGTCGTGACGAAATCACCGGGCAGGAACGGGCGCGGCTCGGCGAAGAAGCCGCCGAGGTGATGCATCGGGTGCAGGGCTTTGGCGCCTTCCAGCAGCGGGCCCTTCACGTACATCTCGAAATCGTAGCCGTCTTCGTTGAGGCGCTTGCAGAACGTATCGACCAGCGGTTCGGCGATGAGGTACTTCTTCCCCGCGACCGTGATCTGCAGGTAATCGACCGGCTTGCCGTAGGCGAGCGCCTGATTGACCGGGATGGTCCAGGGTGTGGTGGTCCAGATCACTGCCGTGGTGCCGACCAGTTCGGGGCACTCGGGCGCTTCGACGATCTCGAAGCCGACGTCGATCTGCGTGGAGACAATGTCCGCGTATTCCACTTCGGCATCGGCCAGCGCGGTCTTTTCGACCGGAGACCACATCACCGGCTTGGCACCGCGATAGAGCATGCCGCTTTCGGCGAACTTCATCAGTTCCGAAACGATCGTCGCCTCGGCCTCGAAATCCATCGTCAGGTAAGGATGGTCCCAGTCCCCGCCGATGCCCAGGCGCTTGAGCTGCTCGCGCTGCACATTGACCCAGTGCTGGGCATAGGCGCGGCACTCGGCGCGGAATTCCTCTGGCGGGATTTCGTCCTTGTTCTTCTTTTTCTTGCGATATTCTTCCTCGACCTTCCATTCGATAGGCAGGCCGTGGCAATCCCAGCCGGGCACATAGGGCGCGTCCTTGCCGAGCAAGGTCTGCGTGCGCACAACCATGTCCTTGAGAATATGGTTAAGCGCATGGCCGATATGCATATCGCCATTTGCGTAAGGCGGGCCATCATGCAGGACGAATTTTTCGCGGCCCCTGCGATGCTCGCGGATGGTCTCGTAAATGTTCTGTTCCTGCCAGCGCGCAAGAATACCCGGCTCCTTCTGGGGAAGCCCGGCCTTCATGGGGAAACTGGTCTTCGGAAGGAAGACGGTGTTACGATAGTCGCGCTGCTCGGTCATGATCGGCGGGCGTTAACGTAAATGCCTTAACGTTGGAAGAGTCCGCAGTGCGTACAAACCACTTGGGCGCGCAGCAAAATCGCGTTCAGAGAATATCCGCCAGCAGTTCGCGGGCCTTGGCGCAATCAGCGCCGATCTGCGCGATCAGCGCGTCGAAAGAGGCGAACTTGGCCTCCGTGCGGATGAAGTGGTGGAAAGAAACCTCGATCTCCTGATCGTAGAGATCTTCCGAAAAATCGAAGAAATGCGGCTCCAGCAATTCCTTGGGCACTTCGAACTGCGGGCGGATGCCCAGATTCGCCGCACCGGGCAGCACGCGCCCGTCCGGCAGCCGCCCGGTCACGGCATAGACGCCGTAATGCGGGCGCAGATAGGATGCGAGCGCAATGTTGGCGGTGGGAAAACCCATTTCGCGGCCCAGCTTGTCGCCGTGCTGCACGGTGCTGCGAACCGCGAAAGGCCGCGTCAGCAGGCGCCCGGCGGTGGCGCAATCCCCGGCTTTCAGGGCATCGCGGATGCGGCTGGAGGAAATCACGCCGTCTTCGTCGCTGACAGCGCCCACCGTCCGGCCCGAAAGCCCGAATCGCGCACCGGCCTCGCGCAGCACTTGCGGGTTGCCCGAGCGGCCCTTGCCGAAGGTGAAATCCTCGCCGGTGACGACGCCCGCCGCACCAAGGTGCCCGGCCAGTTCCTTTTCCACCCAGCCAGGAGCGCTCATCGCGGCCATGGCGCGGTCGAAATGGAGCACCAGCATGGCATCGGCACCTGCCGCGGCGAACAGTTCCTCGCGCTGGTCCAGCGTGGTCAGGCGGAACGGTTCGGCATCGGGCTGGAACAGGCGTGCCGGATGCGGATCGAACGTGGCGACGATGGCGGGGCGGCCTTCGGCCCGCGCCCAGCGAATCGCCTCGCCGACGACCGCCTGATGGCCCTGATGGAACCCGTCGAAATTGCCCAGCGCCACAATGGCGCCGCGCAGCGATTCGGGAATGGGATGACGGTTGTCGAGGCGAATCATGTCGGTAGAGCCTATAAGTCGCGGATCAGCGTCACGAAAGCGTAAGCGGGGGCTTCGCCTTCGGCCGCGTGTTCCTCGCGCACGGTTTCGCGCCATTCGGGGCCGGGCGTCGGCATCACGGTATCGCCTTCGTAGCCGGCATGGATTTCGGTGAGTTCGACGCGGCGGGCCTGGGGCAGCAGCAGTGCGTAGATCTTCGCGCCGCCGATCACCGCGATCTCGCCGTCTCCTGCCAGAGCCAGCGCCTCGTCCACCGAATGCGCCACTTCGGCGCCTTCGGCCTGCCAGTTGCGATTGCACGTCAGCACGATGTGGCGACGGCCGGGGAGGGGAGAGGGGAAGCTTTCGAACGTCTTGCGGCCCATGATCATCGGCTTGCCCATGGTCATGGCCTTGAACCGCTTGAGATCGGCGGAGAGGCGCCAGGGCAGGGTGCCGTCACGCCCGATCACGCCGTTGGCCGCACGCGCGTAGATGAGGAACAGTTCCTGTGCCACGCCGCGTCCCGCCTCAGTCCAGCGTCAGCCGGGTGACATGGCCCATCTTGCGCCCGGGGCGCGCGGCGGCCTTGCCGTAAAGGTGCAGGTGGTTGGCCGGATCGGCCAGGATCGCGGGCCAGTCGTGCGCTTCGTCCCCGATCAGGTTGCGCATTTCGACGCCCCTCGCCGCGAGCCCGGTGCCGCCCAGCGGCAAACCGCAGATCGCGCGCACGTGGTTTTCGAACTGGCTGGTGACGGCGCCTTCGATACTCCAGTGGCCCGAGTTGTGGACGCGCGGGGCCATCTCGTTGAACACTGGGCCCGCTTCGGTGGCGAAGAATTCCAGCGTCAGCACGCCGACATAGTCCAGCGCCCCGGCCACTTTCGCCGCGAGTTCGCGGGCGGCGGGCACCTGCTCGCGCAGCGCGGCGGGCGCGGGCACGGTGCTGACGGAAAGAATGCCGCCTTCGTGAACGTTATGCGCCGAATCGAAGAAACGGATGTCCCCGTCCGCCCCCCGGCACAGGATCACCGAGAATTCGGCGAAGAATGTGACGAAACCTTCGTAGATCAGGGGTTGATCCGGCAGATTGAGACTGGCTGCATCGTCCGGCGTCATGACCCGCCACTGGCCCTTGCCGTCATAGCCGTCGCGCCGGGTCTTGAGGATGCCGGGCGTGCCGATATCCGCGATGGCGGCCGCGAGATCCTCCGCCGAATCGACAGGCGCGAATGGTGCGGGCGTACCGCCCAGGCCGGTGACGAAGCGCTTTTCGGTCAGCCGGTCCTGCGCGGTTTCCAGCGCGCGCGGATGCGGCAGCAGCGGAACTTCGCCCAGCGCGGCGAGCGGCGCGACGGGCACGTTCTCGAATTCGTAGGTCACTACCGCGCAATCGGCGGCGAAGGCGGCCATGGCCTTGCCGTCATCCCAGCTTGCGCATGTGAACGCAGCGGAAACTTCGGCCGCGATCGAATCGCCCTCGGGTGCGTAGATATGGCAGCGGTAGCCGAGCTGCGCGGCGGCCATGGCAATCATCCGGCCAAGCTGGCCGCCGCCGAGGATACCGATGGTTTCGCCGGGTGCGATCATGGGCGTGTCAGGAAGGCCGCTCGGCCACGCTGGCGGTCTGCTCGGCGCGGAAGGTCTGGAGCCGTTCGGCAAGCGCCTCGTCGCTGGTGGCGAGAATCGAAGCGGCGAACAGGCCCGCATTGGCTGCGCCGGCCTCGCCGATCGCCAGCGTGCCGACAGGGATGCCCGCGGGCATCTGCACGATCGAGAGCAGGCTGTCCTGCCCCGAAAGCGCTTTCGATTGCACGGGAACGCCCAGCACCGGCAGATGAGTCATCGCGGCAACCATGCCCGGCAGGTGCGCGGCGCCGCCCGCGCCTGCGATCACCACCTTGAACCCTTCGGCCGCCGCGCCCTTGGCGAAGTTCACCAGCCGGTCGGGCGTGCGGTGGGCGGAGACGATTCGCGCGTCGTAAGCCACGCCCAGCTTGTCGAGCATCTCGGCGGCACGCTGCATGGTCGGCCAGTCGGACTGGCTACCCATGATGATGGCGACAGGAACCGTCAACTCAGCGTTCCGAGAGATAGTAGCGGTCCAGCACGGTCAGATCCGCATCGAGATCGTAGATGATCGGCTGGCCGGTCGGGATTTCGAGCCCGGTGATCTCGTCGTCCGAAATGCCTGAAAGATGCTTCACCAGCGCGCGCAGGCTGTTGCCGTGGGCGGCGACCAGCACGGTGGCGCCTGCCTTGAGATGCGGCACGATCGAGCTTTCATAGTAAGGCAGGACGCGCGCGATGGTGTCCTTCAGACTTTCGGTCTGCGGCACGTCGATCCCGGCATAGCGCGGGTCCGAAGAGAGATCGAATTCGCTGCCGCGCTCCAGCACGGGCGGCGGGGTGTCGAAGCTGCGGCGCCAGATCTTGACCTGCTCGTCGCCATGCTTGGCCGCCGTCTCGGCTTTGTCGAGCCCGGTGAGGCCCCCGTAGTGGCGCTCGTTCAGGCGCCAGTCCTTGGTTTCCGGAATCCAGAGGATGCCCGCCGCTTCCAGCGCGAAGTGCAGCGTCTTGATCGCGCGAGTCTGCACCGAGGTGAAGGCGACCGTGGGCAACATGCCCTTTTCCTTGAACAGCACTCCGGCGGCGCGGGCCTCGGCTTCGCCCTTTTCGGTCACATCGACGTCCCACCAGCCGGTAAAGCGGTTTTCGAGGTTCCACTGGCTCTGGCCGTGGCGGAGAAGGATCAGGCGAGGCAAGGCAGGCTCCCTATTGTCTTGCGGCGGCGCGTTCCATGCCGCGCTTCGCGATGGTCAGGCCGCAGCCCCTAGCTTTCCGGGGGCGATTTGGAAAGCCTGCCTGCTTCGGTATCTTTGCTGCGTTGCTGCGAGGACACTGCGCGCGCCTGCGCCTTGCGCCGGTGCAGATTTTCGCGCAGTTTGGCCGCCAGGCGCTCCTCGCGCGAAAGCTTGTCCGGGGTCTCTTCCATGGGCGGGCCATGCCGTGTGCGTCAGGAAAGCGCAAGCTGTGCTTGACAACTGGCGCCGCTGCGGACAATAGCGCGCCCCTGCCCCGGCGAGACCGGGATGACGGCGCTGCTGTAGCTCAGTGGTAGAGCGCACCCTTGGTAAGGGTGAGGTCGGGAGTTCAATCCTCCCCAGCAGCACCATTTTTCTCCCTCTTGCTTGTATGAGAATGGCGCCTGCTTGCTGCGTGGCCATGTGTCGTGGCGGATATGCCGCAGTTGCGAAGTGTCATTGAATCGTCTTGGCAATGGCATGGGACTGTCATTAAGTATGCCTAGGGCCCGCTGCCAAGCGTATTCTTCCTTCGCAACAGGGGTCCCTTCCAATGAAATTCCACCTCCGCCTCGCCGCGGGGCTGCTTGCCTCGGCGTCTTTCGCAACCATTGCTCATGCGGGTGATCTTTACGGTGACGTTTCAGACGCCACCGGTGCGCGTCCTCTGCAGTCGGCGACTGTAAAAATTGTCGAACTGGACCGCGCGACCCGGACGAACCGCGATGGCAGCTACATCTTCGCCGATATTCCGGCGGGCGAATATACAGTGGAAGTGCGCTATGTCGGCGCCATCGTTGAAACGAAGAAGATCTCGGTTCCCGAAACCGGTCGCGTGCAGGGCAACTTCGCGCTGGCCGGCATCGGCGGCGGCGACATCCTGGTGGTCGGCCAGGCCGCCAACCAGGCCAGTTCGCTATCGCGCAAGCGCGCCGCGGATGGCGTGGAAGACGTGCTGACCCGCGACGCGGTGGGCGAATTCCCGGACCAGAACGTGGCCGAATCGCTACGCCGCCTGCCGGGCATCAACATCCTGAACGACCAGGGCGAAGGTCGCTTCGTTTCGGTGCGCGGTCTGGCCCCGAATCTCAACTCGACCTCGCTCAACGGCGTGCGCGTTCCGGCCCCTGAATCGGACGTGCGCGAAGTGGCGCTCGACGTCGTCAGCTCGGACACGATCGAATCGATCGAAGTGAAGAAGTCGCTGACGCCGGACATGGACGCCGATGCCATCGGTGCCTCGATCGAGATCAAGACGACCAGCGCGTTCGACCGCAAGAAGGACTTCTACTCCGTCCGCGCCGAAGGCAGCTACAACGACTATAACGGCCAGGTGACGCCGAAGGGCAGCTTCGACTTCTCCAAGCGTCTGGGCGACAACTTCGGCGTGGCGGGCTCGGTCAGCTACTACAAGCGCAAGTTCGAGACCGACAATAACGAATCGGATCCCTGGAAGACCGGCAAGAACGGCGTGGCCTACAGCCCGGTGATCGAATATCGCGATTATGACGTGACGCGCACGCGCATCAATGCCGGTCTCTCGTTCGACTGGCGCGCGAGCGATACCACCAAGGTCTATCTGCGCGGCAACTGGAGCCAGTTCGACGACCACGAATACCGCCGCCGCACGACTTTCGATTTCGGCAAGTTCAAGCAAGTGTCCGCTTCGAACGGAGATATGGTCAGCTTTGACGACTCAGATGCTTCCTTCAAGATCAAGCGCGATCTCAAGGACCGTTTCGAACGTCAGCGCATTCGCACCGTGGCTCTGGGCGGCGATACAGACACCGGCACCTGGACGTTCAAGTGGCTTGCCAGCTACGCCAAGTCGTCCGAGGAAGAGCATGGTTCAATCGACCCGATCCGATTCACCCGCAAGTTTGATAAAGACGGCGTTGCCATCAACTGGGATTATTCGGACGTGCGCGTGCCGACTTATACGGTGACGAGCGGGGCCGATCTGGTCAGCGATCCGAAAAACTACACGTTGGACAAGATCGAGATTACCACGCTGTCCGACAGCCAGGATCGTGAATACGCGCTCAAGGCCGACCTGGGCCGCACTTTCGCGACAAACAGCGGTGATTTCACCATCCAGGCCGGTGCAAAGCAGCGCTGGCGCAAGAAGTCGTACAACAAGACCCAGACCGACTATGGCGATAACGATAACCTGACCATGGCCGACTACCTCGGCGAGCAGACCTATCGCCTCCATGGCATCAGCCTCGGCCCGGTTCTGGACAACGTCCGCATGGAGCGGACGCACAACGAACTGAACGGCAATCTCTACAACGCGGATACGCTGGTGATCACACCGCGACACTTCACCCGCAGCTACACCGACTGGCTGCCGAGCCTGACGGTGCGCCTGGCGCCGGAGAACAACATCGTCATGCGCGCCGCGGCCTACAAGAGCCTGATGCGCCCGAACCTGAAGGATCTGGCGCCGATCTTCTCGAACAACAAGGATAACAAAGCCAAGTTCGGCAACCCCGAACTCAAGCCCTACAAGGCCTGGAACTTCGATTTCGGCGTCGAGTGGTACTTCAACGGTAACGGCGCGCTGACCTTCGGCGCTTTCTACAAGTCGGTGAACGACTTCATCGTCAAGCGCTACTTCGCCGGCGATGCTGCCTATTCGAGCATCACGGGCGTGACGTACAAAACGCTGGAGACCCACGAGAATGGCGACAAGGCCGATGTGGCCGGTTTCGAGGTCGGCTACAGCCAGGCCTATACCATGCTGCCCGAACCGTTCGACGGGCTGCTGACCCAGGTGAACTACACCTACACTTACACCAAGGGCACGGTGTATGACGGGGACGACAAGCCTTACCGCATCTCGCTGCCGGACAACTCGCGCCATACCTTCAATGTCGTGCTCGGTTACGACAAGGGGCCGCTCGACCTGCGTCTGGCCGGGTCCTACCGCAGCAAGTATCTGGATAAGCTGGGCGACAGCCAGGAATCGGACCGCTGGGTGGACAACCACTTCCAGCTCGACTTCTCCGGCAAGCTCAAGGTCATGCCCGGCGTGAAGCTCACGGTGGACGTGATCAACATCAACAATGCCAAGTACTATGCCTATGAGAACTACGCCGGTGCCCAGCGCCTGCTGCAGTTCGAGAAGTACGGCCCGACTTACAAGTTCGGTGTGAAAGCCAGCTTCTGATGCGCCTGGTGGATATCCGTTCGATCCGGCCGGGGGCATTGCTCCCGGCCGTTCTGCTGGCCGGTTGCGTGACCACGTCCAAACCGCCGAAACCCTATCTGCCCGCCATCGATGTCCCGGCACTGGCCGAGACCGCTCCGGTCGGCACCGGAAATGCCGATGCCGCGGACGATCCGGCAATCTGGCGCAACGCTGCCGATCCGGCGGCCAGCCTGATCGTAGCAACCGACAAGAAGGCCGGACTCTACGTCTACGGGCTGGAGGGCAAGGTGCGCGATTTCGTGGCGGCGGGCGCGCTCAACAACACCGACTTGCGCACGGTGCGCATGGCCGATGGCTCTTCGCGCATTCTGGTGGGCGCCAGCGACCGTACCGACAAGGCTCAGCCGCGCATTGCCCTGTTCAGCCTGGATGGCGTCAGGGCGAAGCTGACCGAACTGGGATCGGATACGTTCCTTCCCGCCGGGCATGCCCCTGCGGAGGCCTATGGCTTCTGCATGGGCGCGCCGCTTGCCGAAGGCGAACTGGCACGGGCCTATGTCGTGCTGAAGGACGGCACGGTGACGGAAAGCCGGCTGGTCGAGCGGAATGGCGCGATCGTCCCCGAATATCTGCGCAATGTGAAGTTCGCCACCCAGTCCGAAGGTTGCGTGGTCGATGACGTCACGCATACGCTCTACGTGGCCGAAGAGGACGTGGCTATCTGGCGCGTGGCCCTGAAGGCTCCGGCTTTGGCGGGGGAGGCTGTCGCTCATGTCGGTGCGGCCGATGGGCTTGTCGACGACATCGAGGGGCTGGCGATTGCGCGCGAAAACGATGGTCGCGGCTGGCTCATCGCATCGAGTCAGGGCGACAATGCCTATGCGCTGTTCGATCTCGGCACCGGCAAGTTCGTCGGGCGTTTTCGCATCAATGGCGGTGCAATAGACGGCACCAGCGATACGGATGGCATCGAGGCTGTGATCGGCGACTTCGGGCCTCAGTTTCCGGAAGGGCTGTTCGTGGCGCAGGATGGTGACAATGCTCCGCAGGCGCAGAACTTCAAGCTGCTCTCCTGGCGCGAGATTCGCGAGGCTCTGCGCCTAAAGTAGCGCTTTGTCGAAGTGTCGCTTGAGCGTCCTGCCGGGATTGCGGTAAAGGCCGGGCCATGGCGTGGGATTCGAAACTGTGAGGGTGCGTGCCGCGATCGGCGTGGCAATGGTGGCCGCATGGCTGACATTACCCTCCGGGGCGAGGGCGGACGTCCTGCAGATCGGCGCATCGGGTGCGGAATGGATCGCGGGGGGACCTCCGGCAGGTCAATCTGACGCGGCCACCTCTGCTGCCGTTATGCAAGACACACCGCTGGCCGTCGAAACCGCGCTTCATCCGCAATCCATGACGGTTGCGGCCGATGCGGCAGGTCCGGCCCGCTGGAAAGCCCGGGTGGCGCAACTCGCGGCAAAGTACGATATCAGTCCGGCCCTGCTGGAAGCCGTTGTCTGGCAGGAGAGCCGCTGGAACGAACGGGCCGTTTCCCCCGCGGGGGCACGGGGCCTTGCCCAGTTGATGCCGGGTACGGCGCAGCAGTTGGGCGTCAATGCCGGTGATCCCATGGCCAATCTCGAAGGCGGGGCCCGGTATTTGCGTATGCAGCTCGATGCCTTCGATGGCGATGTCGAGAAAGCGCTGGCGGCCTACAATGCAGGACCCTTGCGTGTCGAGAAAGCAGGCGGGGTGCCGAATATCCGCGAAACGAAAGAATATGTCGCTGCTATCATGGGGCGGCTGACCGACACTGTCCGGCAATAGATCGGATCAGGCCGCAACGTAGGCTTTCACGGTTGCTTACCTCCTTTTAAGACAATGAAGTTTGCGCCAGACTATCCCGGGCAACCATTCCCACATCCTGCAATCTGGCCGGCAGATGCACCGAAAGGTATTTCTCGGACAGCCCGTCCATGCCCGTCTCCACGAGGGTCTGGTGAGACCTGTGCGTGGCTATGCTGGTGAACAGACAGATTTCCTGCACGAAGGCCAGCATCGCTCAGCTGCTGACGGGAACGTGGAAAGGGCCGATTCAGGAGTTTTGCCAATCCGTGTCGACCGACCAGAATGGGGCGTAAACCAGACCTTGCGCGGCTCCCTCAAAACGAAATCACCGCCTCGCCAATCGCGTCCCACACCTGCCCGAGCTGCCCATCCGTGATGCAGTAAGGCGGCATCGCATAGACCGTGTTTCCCAGCGGCCTTAGCAGTATGCCGTGTTCGCGGAAGAAGGCCATCAGGCGCGGGGCGAGGGTGTCGAGGTAGCCGCCCGCGCCACTGGTCTTGAGGTCCAGCGCGGCGATGGTGCCAAGCTGGCGCGGGGCGTCGAAGTGGCAGAACCGGGCGAGTTTCTCCAGCCATTCGGCCTGCTTGGCGGACAGGGCATCGATGCGCTCCTGCACCGGTTCCTCGCGCCAGATCGCGAGGTTGGCGCCGGCGGCCGCGCAGGCGAGCGGGTTGGCAGTGTAGCTGGACGAGTGGAAGAACATCTTCGCGCGGTCGGTGGACCAGTGCGCCTCGAAGATCGGTTCGCTCGCCATGGTGACGGCGAGCGGCATCGCGCCGCCGGTCAGGCCTTTGGACAGGCACAGGATATCGGGCACCACGCCTGCCTGCTCGCAGGCGAGCAGGGTGCCGGTGCGGCCCCAGCCGGTCATCACTTCGTCGGCAATGAACAGCACGCCGTGGCGTGCGCAGATTTCGTGCATCGCGGCGAGCGTTTCGGCGGAATAGAACAGCATCCCGCCCGCGCCCAGAACCAGCGGTTCGACGATCAGCGCGGCGGTGTCCGGCGCCTTGCAGAACGCTTCCAGCGCATCGAGCGTGTCCTGCTCCGCGCCCGGCGCCGGATAGGGGATGCGGCCCACGTCGAACAGCAGAGGCTCGTAGGCCCGGTTGAACACGCCGCGCTCGCCCACCGACATCGTGCCGATGGTGTCGCCGTGGTAGCTGTGTTCCATCACCACCACGCGGTGGCGCGGCTCGCCGCGGGCGTGCCAATAGCCGAGCGCCATCTTCAGCGCGACTTCGACGCAGGTGGAGCCGGAATCGGAAAAGAACACCCGCGTCAGGCTCTCGGGCATGATCGCGCGCAGGGCGGCGGCAGTGTCCTCGGCGGGCTGGTGGGTCCAGCCGGCGAAGATCACCTGATCGAGTTTCTGCGCCTGCTCGGCGATGGCGGCCATGATCTTCGGGTGGCAGTGCCCGTGCGTCGTTACCCACCACGAGGAGATCGCATCGATCATCGTCTGCCCGCCGGCGGTGTGGAGCAGGGCGCCCTCGGCGCGCTCGACCAGCGGGATCGGCTCGTGCAGGCCGTGCTGCGTGAAGGGGTGCCATATGGGGGAGGGGTTTTCGGGCGATATCACCGGGTGAAGTCCTCCAGATCGAAGTTCGCGGCAAAGGCGTCGCGCAAGGCCCCGGACGTCAGCGGATCGAGCCAGGGCAACCGGCCGAGGCGGCGCACATGGGCCATGGCGCAGATGGTGGCCTCGCTATCTTCCACCGGATCGCCGATGAAGGCGACGCCCAGCAGCGGCACCCCGCGCGAGCGCAGCGCTTCTATCGACAGCAGCGTGTGGTTGATCGTGCCGAGCTGCGTGCGCGCGGCCAGCACCACCGGCTTGTCCCAGCGGGCGAACTGGTCGGCATAAGTCTCGCTCCGGCTGATCGGCACCAGCACGCCGCCCGCGCCTTCCACCACCAGCGCTCCATCGACCTGCGGCAGCGCAAGCCGGGCGGGATCGATGGCGACGCCGTCGATCTCGGCAGCAAGGTGCGGGGAGCAGGGGGTGGCGAGGCAGTAGGTTTCGGGCAGCACCTGCTCGCAGGGCAGACCGCCGAGCCGGGCGATGCGCTGCGCGTCTGTGCCGTCCTCCTCAATCCCGGCCTGGATGGGTTTCCAGTAGCAGGCATTCAGAGCGCTTGCGAGCGCGGCGGCGAAAACGGTCTTGCCGATTCCGGTGTCGGTACCGGTGACGATGATTGTGGGGGCTGTCATGGCCCCGTCACCTAGCGCGGTGCAAGTGACAGGTCACCACCTCATATGTCACTTCGCAGCCCTCGTGCTCGAAGGCGGTCATCACGGCGCGCAGTTCGCGGCGGGAGAGCGGGCGGTGTGCGGGGTGTGCGGTTCCCGCGCCGATCGCTTTTACCGCATGGAGAAAGGAGCGGGCATCGTCGTGATGTTCGATGAGGTGCTCGACGGTCAGCGCCTTGGGGGCGAGGGCGGTGAAGGTCTCTACGGGGACGAAAGCGGGGGTTCCCGCCGTCAGGCCCCGCGCTTCGTGCGCGGCGCGCCATTCGCGGAAGCTGCCGGGGCCGAGCGTGGCGACGAGGCAGTGTCCGTCCGGCGCCAGCCAGCCGGAGAGCCGTTGCAGCGCGGCAGGGGCATCGTCGAACCACTGCAGGGCGAGGCTCGAACAGATGAGGTCGAAAGGGTCGCCTTCAACCGTGCCGTGTTCGCCGTCAAGTACGGCGAAACGGCGTCCGGGGTTTTCGCCCACGCGGGCGCGGCAGCGTTCGATCATGGCGGGCGAGATGTCGGTGATCAGCCATTCGCCGCCGATCCCGCGCGCCTGCAGCGCTTCGGTGAGAAAGCCGGTGCCGCAGCCGATTTCCAGAATGCGCGGGTTATCCGGCAGGTCGAGTGCGGCGATGCGGTGGGCAAGCGCTTCGGCGGCTTTGCGCTGGATATGCGCATGACGGTCATAATCGGACGCGGCGCCAAAGGCCTTTGTGATATGGGCGCGGCGTGCGTGATCCAGCCCAGGCGCTTTCGGCAAGTCGGAATGGCGAACATACCGGAGGCCGAAGCCGCGCGGAACGGGGGGCTTCTGGCCGCAGTGACACTCGGTCATTTCGATGAAGCCTTTGACCGCTTCGGCGCAGAGAGCCGGTTGTTCCAGAGGCAGGAGATGGCCGGCCGCTTCCTGATGCAGACGAGTGGTGTGTTTGCCGGGAAAGCCGGCTTCGCGCATGTCCGCCGGAAGCAGCGGGTCCTGCCCGCCGTGGACGGTGAGCAAGGGAACCTGCAGTAGGGACGGCCGGCTATCGCGCAGGCGCAGCAGGTCGGCGCGGAGCGGTTCGGGATCGATTTCGCCGAACGGTTCCATGCAGCCGCAGGTCTTGCGGAATTCGGCGAGCACGCCGCGCGGGTCCGCCTCGAAGCGGCGCAGCATCCGGTCCACTACCCGCACTGGAATGCCGGGCTTGCCGGGCAGCGCGGTGAAGCGTTCGAAGCCGTTGATCGCCACCAGCCCCACCAGCCCTGGCGGCGGATCGGCGAGTACGCGCATGGTGCCGAAGCTGTGCGTCACCGCGAGGCAGGGTCCCTCGACGGCAGGGGCCAGCGGCGTGCCGAAGTAGCCCCGGTCGTCGATCACATGTTCCCACTCGGGCAGCAGCGCGGCGAGCGGTTCCCAGAAGTGCCGGTCGAAGCCCCAGCCGTGGGCGAGGAGCAGTTTCACAAAGCCGCTCCGATCGCGGCCAGCAGCGCGTCGATGTCGGCGGTGGAATGGCTTGCGCGCAGGGCGATGCGCAGGCGGCTGGTGCCGGGCGGGACGGTTGGCGGCCGAATTGCGGAGGCCAGGAAACCGGCGGCTTCCAGCCGGGCGGAAAGCGCTATGGCATCGGCTTCGGCTCCGATCACAGCAGGCACGATCTGGGTGGAGGACGCGCCATGATCCAGCCCCAGTGCCGACAGCCCGGTGCGCAGGCGAGTGCCCAGCGCGGAGAGATGCGCGCGTTCGGCCTCCAGGCCCGGCACGAGGTCCAGCGCTGCATCAATGGCACCCAGCACCCCCGGCGGCGGCGCGGTGGTGAAAATGAAGCCGCTGGCGGCATTGACCAGATAGTCGATCAGTATCTGCGAACCCGCGATATAGGCGCCGAAACCGCCCAGCGCCTTGCTGAACGTGCCCATGATCAGGTCTATCGCGCCGGGAACTGCGGCGCTGAGGCCCCGGCCTTCGGGGCCGAGCACGCCGGTCGCGTGCGCTTCGTCCACGAACAGCGCGGCATCGTGGGCTTGGGCGAGGGCGGCAAGGCGGTGCATGTCCGCCCGGTCGCCATCCATCGAGAAAACGCTTTCGGTGAGGATCAGGCGTGCCGGGGCATCCTTGCCCTTTTCCGCCAGCAGCGTTTCGAGGTGGTCGAGATCGTTGTGGCGGAAGCGGTGCTGGCGCACGCCGGCCATGGCGATCCCGGCGTGCATGCTGGCGTGGACCAGCCGGTCGGTGAACACCGCCGTGCCCGGCATCGCGGCGAGCAGCGCGGGGATCACGGCGGCATTGGCCTGCCAGCCGCTGGCGAAGATCAGCGCCGCCTCGGTGCCCTTGAACGCGGCGATTCGCGCTTCCAATGCCAGATGCGCCTCGCCGGTGCCTGTCACCAGCCGCGAGGCGCCGGAGCCTGTGCCCTGCGCGGTGGTCCATTCGCGCGCCCGCTCGATCAGCAGCGGATGGCGGGCGAGGCCGAGGTAATCATTGCTCGAAAAGTCGATCAGCCGGCGCCCTGCGCGCACCACGCGCCCGCCCGGTGCAAGCGCGCTCGCGCGAAGGGTTCGCCGCTGCCCGGCACTCTCGATCCGGGCGAGGGCGGCGGCAAGGTGGGAATCGAGCCGGTTCATTGCGGCAGCCGGTATGGCATGGCGCGCGCCGAGACAATGGCCGATGGTCACAGTGGCTTGCCGTACCGCTTGGTGCGGGGGACTGCGGTGTGGTAAAATCGGTGCCGGTTCATGTCCCGATTTCGGGACACTGGCAGACAAGCCGGCAAAATCCTTCCTTGCGCTGCGTCAAGGTGCGGGCATCGACGGAGACCTACAAGACCGGCGACTCTCGGCGAGATCAGACCGGCGAAGTCAGGCCGGTAAGGCGGTGAGGAGCGGATAATGGGCAAATGGTCCAGTCACAGTGACAGGGTTCTCGATGCGGTGCAGTCGGGCAAGGCGGCGGCGGTGTCCGCGGTGGCGGCATCATGGTGCCGCTCGGCCTTGCGGCACGGCCTCGATCCTTCGGGTGCCCGGCGCAAGGAGCGGCTGTATGACAGCGAACTCGCGCGGCTGCGGGCCGCAAAGGGCGAGTTGCTCGCCGCGGCGGCCCCTGCGCTGGACAATCTGTTCGGTTCGGTCGGGCGCGCGGGCGCCTGCGTGATTCTCTCCGATGTCGACGGTGTCGTGCTCGAAGCGCGCTCCGGTGCTTCGGAAGCGGGGCTTTACGATGCCATCGGTCTGGTGAACGGGGCTCTCTGGAGCGAGGCGGTGGAAGGGACCAACGGCATCGGCACCTGTCTGGTCGAGCGGCGTCCGATCGCGATCCTGCGCGATGAGCATTTCGCCAGCCGAAACATCGGGGTTTCCTGCCTGGATGCCCCCATCTTCGATCCCGAAGGCCGCCTTGTCGCCGCGCTCGACGTATCGAGCGCGCGGCCCGAACATGGCGAGGCGATGGCGGCGATGATCGCCGCGCTGGTGCAGGACACAGCGCGTTCGATCGAACGGGACTATTTCTGCCGCCGCTTCTCCGGCGCGCGGATCGTGCTGGCGGGCGAAGGGGTCGGCAGCGGCCCCTCGCTGCTGGCGGTGGACCGCGACGATCTCGTTGTCGGGGCCACGCGTGCGGCCAGAAAGCAGTTCGGCCTCGGCACCGATGCCGAACTGGCACCATCCCCGCTGGTCGACGTCATGGGGCAGGGTAGCACCGGTTTCGAGGATGGCGAGCGGGCGGTGCTGCGTCAGGCGCTGGCCCGCTCGAACGGCAATGTCGCTGCGGCCGCCCGCCTGCTCGGCATCGGCCGCGCGACGATGTACCGCCGCATGGACCGCGCGGGCATGGCTGGCGGGATACATTGAGCCGTTCTGTTTCGGAAAGGTCCCGACCCTGGGACTTGATCGAGAGGAACGGGCCTGCCTCTGTGCTTGCCGTCAGAACACCGCCGCCTGCCCGCGAAACGGCGTCGATGGCTCTTCTGAAATCTGCAAGCTGGCATGCGTCCGCCCTCTAACGAATCGGGCATGTCATTCTCCCGGTCGGGGCAGGCGGTCTGCCCCGACCGGGAAGGGGTTAGATGGTGGCCGAACGAAGCGAATGCCAATGCCGGTCATGAGCCGCTGGTCCGACGAGTGCCCATGATAGTTGGAATAGACATACTGTGCGTTCACATAGACCGGCAGCGCTCCATGCGTGACGGTGTATTCAGCGCCGCCGCCGACCTGATAGCCGTCGGCGCGGTAGTGATCGTAGACGAGCTGACTGCCCGAGGCATCGTCGATACGGCGGCGCTGTTCGCGGTTCACATAGCCGGCCTTGGCGAAAACCAGAAAGTCGGGATTGACGAGATAGCCGGCGCGAACGGCGGCACCCCATTCCTCGAACGCCTTATGGCAGATGTTGTTGCCGTCCGGTAAGCCGGTGCAGTTCTCGTTGCCGCCACCCGGACGCCAGAAGCTGCCTTCCGCGCCGATCACGATCTTGTCGTGGATCGTGCCGTCGAAACCGACGGTGCCGCCATAGCCGAGTTTGTCATTGTGATTGCCTTCGGACTGGAAACGATCCGCGCCAATGTTTCCTTCGACGCGAACGCCCCTGAATGTCGTCCCGTTCGAATTTTGTGCGTCGGTGTCCTGTGCCAGTAGGGGCTGACCGGCGATGCCAGCCAGAACCGCGGCTGCGATCGCGAATTTTTTGATCCTCATAGAAATTCCTCACACGTGTCTTTTGACCCCCGCGATCCCCTTTAAGATCCCTGGCCTTGAACGCTTTCTGACAGCCTTGTTCTTCAAGTGTTAAGGATCGGCCGGCGGTGAACAGCAGACTCGTCTGTAACGGCCGTGGAGGTGGCGGATCGCGGCCTTTCGCGGGCGAGCGGGACCAACCTTCGCGTGGCGCTCTGAATCGGATGTATCGTGCATTCCCAAAGGCAGATAACCTTGCTGTCTCGTCTCTGAGACAGTTCAGGCTTCACGATCCTCTGGCACCCTCCCGCCGACGCCCCAAATCGCGCATGCCATTCTCACGGAATGGCGGGCAGGAGGCCTGCCCCGAACGTGAGAGGATCACCCCATGGATCAGATGGTAGCCGAACGCGCCGGCACTCTGCAGGCGCCCTTCGCCAAGTCCTATGACAATTTCATCGGCGGCCGCTGGGTCGCGCCCAGCGCGGGCCGCTATTTCGACAATGTCTCGCCGATCACCGGCAAGGCGGTCTGTCAGGTCGCGCGCTCGGACGCCGCCGATATCGAACTGGCGCTCGACGCCGCGCATGCCGCCAAGGGCGCCTGGGGCCGCGCTTCTCCGGCCGAGCGCTCGCTGGTGCTCACCCGCATCGCCGACCGGATGGAAGAGAACCTCGGCAAGCTGGCGCTGGCCGAGACCTGGGACAACGGCAAGCCGATCCGAGAGACTACCGCGGCCGACATCCCGCTCGCGATCGATCACTTCCGCTATTTCGCGGGCTGCATCCGCTCGCAGGAAGGCTCGATCTCGCAGATCGACAACGATACTGTGGGCTATCACTTCCATGAGCCGCTCGGCGTGGTCGGGCAGATCATTCCGTGGAACTTTCCGCTGCTGATGGCCGCCTGGAAGATCGCGCCCGCGCTGGCGGCAGGCAATTGCGTGGTGCTCAAGCCTGCCGAGCAGACTCCGGCCTCGATCATGGTGCTGATGGAACTGATCGCCGATCTGCTGCCGGACGGCGTGCTCAACGTGGTCAACGGCTTCGGCCTGGAGGCGGGCAAGCCGCTCGCCTCATCGAAGCGCATCGCCAAGATCGCGTTTACCGGCGAGACCACCACCGGCAAGCTGATCATGCAGTACGCCAGCGAGAACCTGATCCCGGTGACGCTGGAACTGGGCGGCAAGAGCCCCAACATCTTCTTCGCCGACGTATGCAATGAGGATGACGATTTCCTCGACAAGGCGATCGAGGGTTTCGTGATGTTCGCGCTCAACCAGGGCGAGGTCTGCACCTGCCCCAGCCGCGCGCTGATCCAGGAATCGGTCTATGACAAGTTCATGGAAAAGGCGCTGAAGCGCGTCGCCGCGATCCGTCAGGGCAGCCCGCTCGACATGGAAACCATGATCGGCGCGCAGGCCAGCGAGGAACAGCAGAAGAAGATCCTGGACTATCTGGATATCGGGCGCAGCGAAGGCGCCGAAGTGCTGATCGGCGGCGGCGCGGCGAAGCTGGAAGGCGATCTCGCAGGCGGTTTCTACATCGAGCCGACCGTGTTCAAGGGCCACAACAAGATGCGCATCTTCCAGGAGGAGATCTTCGGCCCGGTCGTCTCGACAACGACGTTCAAGACCGTTGAGGATGCGCTGGAGATCGCCAACGATACCATGTTCGGCCTTGGCGCGGGGGTGTGGAGCCGCGATGCCAACACCTGCTACCGCGTCGGCCGCGCGATCGAGGCGGGGCGCGTGTGGACTAACTGCTATCACGCCTATCCCGCCCACGCGGCCTTCGGCGGCTACAAGGGATCGGGCATCGGGCGCGAGACGCACAAGATGATGCTCGATCACTATCAGCAGACAAAGAACCTGCTCGTCAGTTACAGCCCGAAGAAGCTCGGCTTCTTCTAGGGCTGTCCCCGTCCGGCGCGGGAGCTCTCTCCCTCACTCCGCCCGCGCCGGACGTTTTCTCTTCACAGTACTGCGGTGGGAGACGGGCTCAGCCGTCGCTCTGGTGCTCTCCGGTGCGGATGAGGTACAGGCTGCCGATGTCGGCGCGGACGAGCCTGAGCCGGAGCGAGGCCAGCAGCGATTCGCCATACGCCAGCGTTCCGAGTCCGAACACCATGAGCAGTAACGGGCGTGAGTAACCCACCGCATAAAGCCAGATGAAGAACAGGCCTGAACACAGGGCCGCGGCTTTCGAGAGATAGAGATGGTAGGCGGGAAGCTCGCCGAACCTGGCGAGGCACGCGGCGGCAGCCGCAGCATAGCTGATCAGGAACAGGCCGAACCAGAAAAACTCGGGGCGCAGGATTGCCCCTTCGAACAGATAGAGCCCGAGCAGCGCGGCGCATACCGTGCCGCCATCGGCAACGGTGTCAAGCTTCGCCCCGATCTCCGATTCCTGACCGAACCACCGGGCGATGGGGCCGTCGATCAGGTCGCTGACGAGGCTGGCGATGATCAGGATGAAGAAGGCGTCGCGATGCCCGGCAAGGGCCATCCACGCCGCCACGGGCACGGCGGCGATGCGGTAGAAGGTCAGCAGATTGGGGAACGTCAGGATCCGGTCACTTTGATGGCCTGGGCGCATCTGTCCTAGCCTTTCAGCAGGTCGAGATAGGCGACCACGTCATTGTCGGTGGCCAGGAACAGGCCTTCCTGTACTGTCTCCGGCTGGCGCGCGGCGACGTCCATCGCTTGGGCCAGAGGGCCGTAGAACAGCGTTTCGGCCGCGCCGCCCTCCGGGCCGCCGTCGAGGTGATAGAGCCGCACCGTCGCGTCGAGATAGGTCGTGCGCATCAGTCTTCGCTGTCGGTATGATCGCGCCTGGCGCCTTCCACGGAGCGGATGATCCGGGCCGCGTCGGCTTCGGCGGCCTTGCGTTCGGCCTTGGTCCGGCCATGCAGCGCACGGTTTTCGGCAGCCTGCGCCTTGCCGGCGCCGCGGGCTCTGGCCTTGCGGGCCAGGCGGAGGTTGACGATTTCGGCCATGATGGCCGTTCTTACGCTTCCACTGCCGCGGTTGTCACGCCAAGATCGGGAAGGCCGACTGAGCGCTTGCCGGAAAAGTCAGTGCGCACCACGATCAGCCCATCCTTTTCGAGGTAATCGAGCAGGCGTTGCACGCGGCGCGGGCTGCTGGTGCCGTAGATGCGGGCGAGTTCGATGTCGTCCGGGCAGGGCTTTGCGTCCATCGCCGCACGGGCAATGACGTAGAACGGCGCCAGCGCATCGTCGGGCACGTGCTTGGCAAGGTTCTGGAGATCGAACCAGCGTTCGTCGTCCGGGTTATCGATTCCGGCGATGGCGGCGGCAAAGCCCCGGCGGAACATCGTCGCATCGAGCCCGCGCACCGAAATGCCCTTCATCCGGCAGCGGATGGTGAAATCCTGGAACAGCGTGGTGGCGGACTGGAACGTGCAGTCTTCCTCCTGCGCCATCGTGTTCATGATCTCGACCATGGCCGCGCGGTTTTCCTCGGGGTCGGGTTCGGCGCGCTGGCGCTCGGCCTCACGGTCGCGCGCCGGGCCACCGGTGGGCTCCAGCATTTCGCTGGCGGCGATGCGCCGGGCCACCGATTCGGCATCTTCCACGCGCGGGGCCGGGCGCGGAAATTCGGGGCGCTCGGGCTCGACATGGAGATTGTCATGCAGCAGCTCGCGCATGTCCTCGGTGCTGGCGGTGGGCAGCGGGACAAGGCCCGGTGTCACCGACTTGGCGCCTGTGCGCACTGTCCCGATATTCACCGCCACCGGCCGCCGCGCGATGGCCGGGCCAAGGCCGAGGAACTGCCCGCGCGCCAGATCGCGTATCTGCTCCGCCTGCCGCCGCTCCATGCCCAGCAGGTCCGCCGCGCGAATCATGTCGATATCGAGGAAAGTGCGCCCCATCAGGAAGTTGCTGGCTTCCGCCGCGACGTTCTTGGCCAGCTTGGCGAGCCGCTGCGTGGCGATCACTCCGGCGAGGCCGCGCTTGCGGCCGCGGCACATCAGGTTGGTCATCGCGGCGAGGCTGGCCCGGCGGGCCTCTTCCGAGACTTCGCCGGCGGCGGCGGGCGCGAACATCTGCGCTTCATCGACCACCACCAGCGCCGGATACCATTGCTCGCGCGGGGCATCGAACAGCGCGTTGAGGAACTGCGCGGCACACTTCATCTGCTGGTCGATCTCCAGCTCGTCGAGCGCGAGGATCACCGAGGCGCGGTGCTGGCGGATACGCGCGCCCAGCCGGGTGATTTCCGCCTCGCCATAAGCGGCGCCGTCGATCACCACATGGCCGAACTCTTCGGCGAGGCTGACGAAGTCCCCTTCCGGGTCGATCACCACTTGCTGGACAATGCCCGCGCTCTCTTCGAGCAGGCGGCGCAGCAGGTGCGACTTTCCGGACCCGGAATTGCCCTGCACCAGCAGGCGGGTCGCCAGAAGTTCCTTGATGTCGATCTCGATCGGTTCCCCACGCGGGGTGTCGCCGATCACGATGGATGCGCTCACGGCAGGCCTCCTGCCAAAGGCAGGTGGGGATGCGCAAGGCAGGCGGCAGAATTTTCCAGAGAATGGGGCGTGAAACCCTGTTAATCGCCCCATTGTTTCACGCGCTTGTCACATGGCTGCGCAAACCATGCTTCATGGGAAAGCGCCTGACAGCCTTGCCGGATTCCGGAGCTGCATTGCGGCTGGTCGTGCTGGCCGGTCAGAGCCGGGGCGCGGCCGATCCGCTGGCCGAACGTTTCGGGCAAAGCCACCGCAGCCTGATCCCGCTCGCCGGACAGCCGATGATCGCGCATGTCCTGCGCACCGCCTCGCTGCATCCCATGGTGGAGAGTCTGGCGGTCTGCATCGAGCGCGAGGCGTTCGGGCCGGTCTGGGACGAACTGACCCGGCTTCCCGGACGCGGCACTGTCGCCCTCGTGGAAGCGCGGGAGAACCTGGCGGACAGCGTGCGCGATGCGGTGCAAGGGTGGGGCGGACCGGTCCTGGTGACGACGGCCGACCATGCCCTGCTCAGCACCGAGGCGATTGATGCCGTGGCCGGGGCTCTGAGCCGGTCCGATGCCGTTATCGCGCTGTCTCCGCGCGATTGCGTGGAGGCGGCGCACCGCGCCGCGCCGCGCCGGTTTCTCTCGCTGCGCGACGGTGATTACGCCCCTTGCGATATCTACGGGCTTGTCGGCCCCCGGGCGATCCGGGCGGTCGAGGTGTTTCGCGGCAACGGCGGGCTGGACCGCAGCGGGGCGCGGATCCGGCGCGCGGCGGGCATTCTTGGCCTGCTGATGATGCGTTGCCGGATGCTGACGCTGGACAAGGCTATCGAATTCGCCTCGCGTCGGCTCGGGCTGCGGCTGGGGGCGGTGGTACTGCGCGATGGCAGACAGGCGATCGATGTCGACGATGATCGCAGCTATGCTGTCGTGCGGGATTTGCTCGGCAGTGGGGCGCCGGTCGAAGCCGGTGAGGCTGCACGGTACGTCGCAGGCAATATCTGATTCGCAGTCAGGACCTGATCCGTAATCGGGGGTTCAGGTTCGAAGGTGCAGCTTCCATCATTGCAATGGGACGAGTCACGAAGGAGGATATCCCCATGCGAATGCCCCCCCGCAAGTACTTGCTCGGCGCCGCCGTTCTGGCCGTGCTGGGTGCCGGTGTGGCCGAGGCCGCGACGGCGAAGCTCCACACCATGAAACTGGATGCCCCCGATGGTTCGGTGGTCGAAGTGCAGTATACCGGCGATGTCGCGCCGCAGGTACAGGTCGTTCCGGCCGATCAGGTAATGGTCCCGGTCGCGATGCCGGTCATGGCCGATCCCGTTATGGCGGATCCTTTTGCCGAAATGGAACGCGTTTCGGCGATCATGGATGCGCATATGCATGCCATGATGCAGCGCGCCGCGATCATGCAGCAGGAAGCTGTGGCGCGCGGTGACGCACAGGGCGCGCCGGGCTTCATGGTCACCGGGGATATGCCCAGAGGCATGCACATGACCTATTATTCCGCGACCACCGACGCCAACGGCTGCACCCGCACCGTGTCCTACAGTTCGGACGGTTCCGGCGCGGCGCCGAAGCTGACAAAGGCCGCTTCGGATGCCTGCGATGCCGTGCAGCCGAACACCAGGGCGATTCCGGCGAAGGCGGAACGGCCTGCCGCGCAGCCTTCCGATAAACTGGCCGGAGTGCCCGGCCAGAAGGTCTGATGCCTTTTGGGATGCGGCGTATCTGCGCCACATCCGTGCGTCCCGGGCTTGTCGAAGGACGCTGGCGCCGGGCTTGGACCAAGACCCCAGAACCCTTCGACAGGTCCAGGGTGAGCGGGTTTTGCTTCAGGTTTCAGGCCTGCTGATTTAGCCGTCATTCCGCAGCCCCCGGGAATGACGGCCGGGGAGCGGCGCCGTTTGCAGTCCGGCGCCGCTCCTTTCCCGGATCGGCCCTAAGTTTCAGCCCCAAGTTTCAGTCCTTGCCGTGGAGGACGCTGTCAGGGCTGATCCACAACGTGCGGGGGGCGGCGGCGATGGGCGATCGGCCAGGCGATGCTGGATCTCCGCCAGTGCCGCCGGGTCTGCCCCGGTCACTTCAGCGTTTCGAGGTAATCGATAATTTCCTTGCGCTTGGCGGCATCGGGTACGGTGATGACCATCTTGGTGCCGGGCACCATCTTCATCGGGCCTTGCAGCCAGGTATCGAGCGTTTCGCGGTCCCAGACGATGCCTGCGGCCTTGATCGCCGGGCTGAAGGCGTAGCCGGGGACGTCACCGGGCTTGCTGCCGACCACGCCGAACAGCGACGGACCGACGCCGTTCTTGCCCGGTTCAACCGAGTGGCATGCCTTGCATACGGCAAAGGCGGCAGGGGCTTTTACCCCCGCTGCTACGGCCGCTGCGGAAGCGGCCTCCGCGACCGCAGGCGTCACGCCGACGGCCGGGCTCGCTTCGGCTGCGGGGGGCACGGCCTCGGCGGCGGTTGCGGGCGTTTCCGCTGCAGCGGCGGGCGCCTCGGTGGAAGGGACGGCTTCGGGCGCTGAAGGGACGGCCTCGGGCGCTGCGGCTGTCTTGTCCTCATTCGATCCCGAACCGCCGCATGCAGCCAGCAATGCGAACGGCAAAATCACGGCCAGATTTCTGAAATGCATGCGTTGTCCTTCTCGAACCCGGGTGTTCCACTAGGCGGCGGGGTACTGCAATTTGCTGATTCAGCGCAAATTACGAATTGCAAAAATGTCCGTTTCGCTTGCGTTTAGGGCAATCGTGGGGGTGTCGCCTCTTTTCCGTCACCGGAAGCGCAAATACGCAGAAAGCGCTTTCGTGCCCCGTCCAATGCCCGTAGGGCTCGCGCGCCATGTCGCACGCCGCTTCCCACCCCTTCCGCGCTGAATTGCGCGCCACGCTGCGTCTCGCCGGACCGCTGGCCCTGGCGAACCTGTTGCAGATGGCGGTCTATGCGACGGACGTCATGTTCGTGGCCCGGCTCGGGCAGCAGGCGCTGGCGGCATCGAGCCTTGCGGTGGCGCTGATCGCGGTGCTGATGATGGGGCTCAACGGTGTGACAAGCGCCTGTGCGCCCCTGATCGCGGCGGACATCGGGCGGCGCAGCAATGCCGTACGCGAGGTGCGTCGCTCTGTCCGCATGGCCCTGTGGCTGGCAGTCGGGCTGGGGCTGGCGGGGATCGTGCTGTGTCAGTTTGCCGAAGCGTTCATGCTGGCGACCGGACAAACGCCCGAACTGGCACGGCGCGGCGGAAGTTTCCTCGCGATTCTTTCGGTCTCGATGGTGCCGATGGCCGTGGCTGGTGTGCTGCGCACGTTTGTGTCCGCGCTCGGCAGGCCGGGATTCGCGACGGTGATCACTGCCGTGTCGATCCTGGTCAACGCGCTGGGCGACTATGCGCTGGTCTTCGGCCATTTCGGGGCGCCCGCGCTGGAATTAACCGGTGCCGCGCTGGCGAGCATTGTCACCGCTTCGGCCACTGTTCTCGCCTATGTCCTGGCCATTGTCACCGACCGCAACTTGCGTCGTTTCCACGTGTTCGGGCGCTGGTGGCGGCCGGAGTGGCAGCGGTTGCGCCGGATGCTGCTGCTGGGATTGCCGATATCGGGCACGCTGGTGGCCGAGGGCGGCCTGTTCAGCGGCGCCGCCTTCGTGATGGGGCATGTGGGCGAGGCGCAACTCGCCGCGCATACAGTGGCGCTTCAGATCGCGGCTTTCGCGTTCCAGGTACCGTTCGGCATCGGTCAGGCCGCGACGATCCGTGTCGGCTATCACTACGGCGCGGGCAACCGCGTGGGCGTGGGGCATGCCGGCTGGGCCTCGATCGCGGTCGGCATGGCGTTCATGAGCGTGTCCGCGCTGGCCATGTTCACGGTGCCCCGGCTGATTCTGTCCGCTTATGTCGATGTGTCCGCGCCGGCCAATGCGGCCATGGTGGGTTATGCGCTCAGCTATCTGTTCATCGCCGCGATCTTCCAGCTTTCGGATGGGTTGCAGGCGGTTGTCGCCGGGGTGCTGCGCGGCATTCAGGACACGCGGGTGCCGATGATCATCGCGCTGATCGGATACTGGCTGGCCGGGTTCGCAACGTCGGTGGCGCTGGGCCTGTTTACGCCGCTAGGCGGAGTCGGCGTATGGATCGGTCTCGCGGTGGGGCTGACTGTCGCGGCCGCTCTGCTGGTCGCACGCTGGCAGCGTCGCGATCGCTTTTCGGGGCTCGTCCCCGGCTGATTGTCCCGCTTTGAAACCGCCTCGTCGCGAGGCGAAGGCGCATTACAATTTTTTATACGCCGACCGCTTGACGCTCCACGGGACGGCGACCATATCCGCGGCCGTTGGCACTCGTGAGCTTGGAGTGCCAACCCCAGTTTTCTGTTCGTAGGATAAGGGAGAATCCCATGGCATTCCGTCCGTTGCACGACCGTGTTCTCGTGCGCCGCGTCGAGGCTGAAGAAAAGACCGCCGGTGGTATCATCATTCCCGACAGCGCCAAGGAAAAGCCCGCCGAGGGCGAAATCGTGGCTGCCGGCAATGGCGCCGTGGTCGATGGCAAGGTGCAGGCGCTTGACGTCAAGATCGGTGACCGCGTGCTGTTCGGCAAGTGGTCCGGCACCGAAGTCAAGGTCGACGGTGAAGACCTGCTGATCATGAAGGAAAGTGACATCCTGGGAGTGATCGCCTGAGGCGATCGCGGACATCCCGGCGCAGGCCGGGATCTCAGGCGTTTGACTGTACCTCGATAGGGCTGCGCAAGCCGCCCGCGATCCCGGCCTTCGCCGGGATGACGATGAGAAAAGGAATTCTACAATGGCAGCCAAGGACGTAAAGTTCTCGCGCGACGCCCGTGAGCGCATTCTCGCCGGTGTCGACACTCTCGCCAATGCCGTGAAGGTCACGCTGGGCCCCAAGGGCCGCAACGTCGTGATCGAAAAGAGCTTCGGCGCCCCGCGCATCACCAAGGACGGCGTTACTGTCGCCAAGGAAATCGAACTCAAGGACAAGTTCGAGAACATGGGCGCGCAGATGATCCGCGAAGTGGCCAGCAAGGCCAACGACGCGGCGGGTGACGGCACGACCACCGCCACCGTTCTGGCCCAGGCGATCGTTCGCGAAGGCATGAAGTCGGTTGCGGCCGGCATGAACCCGATGGACCTGAAGCGCGGCATCGATCTCGCCGTCGGCAAGGTCGTCGAGAACCTCAAGAGCCGTTCGAAGGACGTTTCGGGCACTTCCGAAATCGCCCAGGTCGGCGTGATCTCTGCCAATGGCGACCGTGAAGTCGGCGAGAAGATCGCCGAAGCCATGGAAAAGGTCGGCAAGGAAGGCGTCATCACCGTGGAAGAGGCCAAGGGCCTCGAATTCGAACTCGATGTCGTCGAAGGCATGCAGTTCGACCGCGGCTACCTCTCGCCGTACTTCGTCACCAACCCCGACAAGATGACGGTCGAACTGGAAAACCCCTACATCCTGATCCACGAGAAGAAGCTCTCGAACCTGCAGTCGATGCTGCCGATCCTCGAAGCCGTGGTGCAGTCGGGCCGTCCGCTCCTCATCATTGCCGAGGACATCGAGGGTGAGGCTCTGGCCACGCTCGTCGTCAACAAGCTGCGCGGCGGCCTCAAGGTCGCTGCCGTCAAGGCTCCGGGCTTCGGCGATCGCCGCAAGGCCATGCTGGGCGACATCGCCACGCTGACCTCGGGCGAGATGATCTCCGAAGACCTCGGCATCAAGCTTGAGAACGTCACGCTGACGATGCTCGGCGAAGCCAAGAAGGTCACGATCGACAAGGACAACACGACCATCGTCGATGGCGCCGGTTCGGCCGAGGAAATCAAGGCCCGCGTCGAGCAGATCCGTTCGCAGATCGAAGTCACCACTTCGGACTACGACCGCGAGAAGCTGCAGGAACGCCTTGCCAAGCTGGCTGGCGGCGTGGCCGTGATCAAGGTCGGCGGTGCTTCGGAAGTCGAAGTGAAGGAGCGCAAGGACCGCGTCGACGACGCGCTGCACGCGACCCGCGCTGCGGTGGAGGAAGGCATCGTCCCTGGCGGCGGTACGGCCCTTCTCTACGCCACCAAGGCTCTCGACGGCCTCAAGGGCGAGAACGACGATCAGACCCGCGGTGTGGACATCGTGCGCCAGTCGATCCTGGCCCCGGTTCGCCAGATCGCGACCAACGCCGGTTTCGACGGTGCGGTCGTCTCGGGCAACCTGCTGCGTGAAAACGACGAGGCGCAGGGTTTCAACGCGGCGACCGACACCTACGAGAACCTCGTGGCGGCCGGCGTTATCGACCCGACCAAGGTCGTGCGCACCGCGCTGCAGGATGCCGCTTCGGTGGCCGGACTGCTGATCACGACCGAAGCCGCGATCAGCGAAGCGCCGGACGACAAGCCCGCTCCCGCCATGCCCGATATGGGCGGTATGGGCGGTATGGGCGGCATGGGCGGCTTCTAAGCCACTCATCGTCCCACTGACGACATATGCGAAGGGGCCGGGGATAATTTCCCGGCCCCTTTTCTGCTTCCGGGGATGTTGGGAAAACTGATTCTGGCGCCGCGCTGCCGGATCTGGCAGTAGCGTGTTGATCCCGGCCATTCGTGGAGCGGGGACAACGGCGCTTTTCCCATTTCATCTGCCCACCCATGCTGAAAGCCATTCTCCCCGTTCGCAGTCTCCTGACCGCCATTTTCATGCTGATGGCGGGCGGCGGCTTCATGAATACACTGGTCAGTGTCAGGCTGGAGCGTGCCGGAAGCGGTGCGCTTCTGATCGGTCTGGTGGGAACGGCCTATTTCGCCGGGCTGGTGCTCGGATCGCTGCGCGTCCCCTCGCTTGTGCGCCGGGTCGGACATATCCGCGCTTTTGCCGCCTTTGTCGCGGTGATCAGCGCCACCACGCTGACATATGCCGTGCATCTGGACACCTTGCTGTGGGGGCTGCTGCGCTGCGTGGACGGCTTTTGCCTCGCCGGTGTCTATGTCTGTCTCGAAAGCTGGCTCAATGAACGCGCCGATGCGCAAACGCGCGGGTCCGTGCTGGCGGGCTATATGATCGCGCTTTACGGCGGTCAGGCCGCAGGGCAATTTCTGCTGGGGCTGGGCAGCGTCAGCCCGGCCACGCCGCTGATGGTAGCCTCGATCCTGATTTCGCTCGCTTCGATCCCGGTCGTGCTCACGAACATTCCGGCGCCGCCGCCGGACGAAGGCCCGGCCCTGCCTTTTCGCATGCTTTATGATGCATCGCCGCTGGGCATTGTCGGCGTTTCCCTGACCGGGGTGATGCTGGGCGCTTTTTACGCCCTGGGCGCGGTCTATGCGCGCAGGCTGGGTATGAACCTGTCGGGAACCGCGCTGTTCATGAGCGTCGTGATTCTCGGCGGTGTGGCACTGCAATGGCCGTTAGGGCAGCTTTCCGACTGGATGGACCGGCGCAAGGTGATCGTGTTCAGTTTCGGCGGGGCATTGGCTGCCAGTCTGGCGATCGCCTGGCTGGAACGTTCCGGTCTGTCGCTCATCGTGCTGGGAGCGCTGTTCGGGGGTGTCAGTTTCGCGCTCTATCCGCTCTGCGTTGCTCACACCAACGATCACCTTGCCCCCGAACAGCGCGTCGCTGCGAGCGGTGGGCTGGTCATGTTCTATTCGCTGGGCGCGGCAATGGGCCCTTCGGCGGGCGCACTCGCCATGACCTTTATGGGCGCGCGGGGACTCTTCCTGTTCATGGCTCTTTGCGCCGGGGGAGCGCTCGCTTTCGGCATCTGGCGGCAGGCCCAGTCGCTGCCTGTGCCTGTACATCTTCAGGCCGGTTACGTCATCCTGCCGCGTACCACCCCGATGTCTGCCTCACTCGATCCCGGCGTGCCTGAGGACGGATTTTCCGAACTGCACAGCGATCCCTGACCATATCATGGCAGGACGTTCCCGAGCGTGATTCCGAAGAGCTGAGGCAGGGCCAGACTGCCCCATCCATAAATTCTCCACAGTTGGCTGCATTCTGAAGGATGAATGTAGCAGGACGGGCAGGATCAATATGGGCGGAACGGCCTTTCTCACGCCCCGAACGCTGCGCCGGTTGCTGGCGATCACGACGACGCAGGCGAGGAACTGGAGCCAGGCCAGGATCATAAACGGAGCCTAACGGACTTCGCCCCCGAACCACAACAGGTCCGACCGAGGAAACACCGCAGCCACGGATCCTCGTTGCCAAAGCCCCCC
>JARROF010000056.1:0-14178 GCA_037384205.1 Novosphingobium sp.
CTGACATACCCGTGGCCCCCGGCGATACCATACGCATCGGGGAGCGCTTCTTTTGAACGATTTGACAGGAATTCCGCCCGAAAGACTGGGCAAGCCGCACAGTCGCGGCTGTGCCCGCACGCTGGCGCAGTTGCGTGCGCTGCTTCGGGCAGACCTCCATCGCTATTCGGGTCGGGCCGATGCCAGGACGTTCTGGCGGCATTTCCTGTTCACGCCCGGCTTCAAATATACCGTCCTGATGCGCAGTTGCGGCTATCTGCGGATACGGCCTTTCAAGGCATTCGGGCTCTATCCGCTGTCAAAGCTGCTGCTGCTGCGCTGCCGCTACAAATATGGCATTGCCATCCCCGAATATACCGTGATCGGCCCTGGCCTCTTCATCAATCGCTTTGGCGGCATCTACGTCAATGGCGATACGATTATCGGAGCCAATGCCAATCTGACGCACGGAACGATGCTGGGTCAGGCGAACCGCGGCGCGCGTGCCGGCTCTCCGAGCTTGGGGGACCGCGTGTTCATCGGTGCCGGCGCGAAGATCATCGGCCGCATCCATCTTGGCAACGATTGCGCCGTCGGCGCGAATGCGGTGGTTACAAAGGATGTTCCTGAAATGGGCGTCGTCGGCGGAATTCCCGCCAAGCTGATCTCGCAGGCTGGCTCCGGCGGTTATGTCAACAAGCTGGTGCCGGATGATCTGTTGCGGCGGTGTCTCGCCTTGCCCGGGCGTGAGGTCGATTATCGGAAAGGCTGTTCTACAAGCCCTTGAAGACGATACCCACGCTCGCGCGATTTTCGGTGAATTCCCGGCCTGGCGCAATGCCGCTGCTGTCCTGTCCGCGATGACTGACGTCAAACTGCGCCGACCAGCGCGGGCTCAAGAGCCAGGTTGCCTTGAATTCACCGGTGAAGCGGTTGTCCTTTCGATCGATGCCGACAAAGTTGCGATGCTCGTTGCCGCCCTCCAAATGCAGGATGACATTGCGGAGCACTTCATAGTCGGCCTGCAGCGACGCCGTAGTGCGCACATAGCCAGCGGCCCCAAGCACCCCGGTTTCCACCACGCGTCGATCGACCCTGGCGGTGATCGTCACCAGAGGCGTAAGATAATAGGCCAGTTCGCCGCGCACCAGAAAGCCGTGCACGTCCTTGAACAGAGGATCTTTGTAGTCCTGCTGCAGGTAGCCCAACCGCAAGGTGCCGTGCATCAGGTGGCCGATATTGAAATTGGGCCCGAGGGCCAGTTCATATCCGCTGGAATCGCGGGGAGGGATCGGCCCGGTCCGGGTCCCGTAATCACGCTGGTTGGCGGAACCGGCGGCGAACACCGCGAAGTTCGGGCTGATCGTGTATTGCAGGATCAGATTGCCCGTAATCACGGAACGGTCGCGGAAGTCCTGATCTACCACCTCTCCCGCATTGTTCCGGTTGTCGGAGTAGTTCCGTCGCGCGTAATCGAATGTGCCGCGCACGCTCACGCGATTGAACCTGTGCGTCAGGTCCACGTATCCTTCGCTCAGATTGTATCGGTTCGGCCTTGCAAGACCTGTCAGTGAATCCGGTGACGTCCGCCCTTCCGAGTTGCGCGACTGCAGCCCCTTTACGACCAGGGTCGTATTTCCTCCCATCCGATACTGAAGACCGGCCTGAAGGGCATAGTCATCCGCGTTCTCCGACTGGACGCTGAAATAGCGGGTTCCCTCGTATTCTCCGGCGACTGACCAGCTCAGACCCGGCGCCGGACGTGAAATCGCGATCCGCGGGCTGGCCGTTATGTACGCGTCACTGGTCCGGTCGTTCTGGACGGCAAGGACGTTGTCGTCGGCATTCATTGTGACCTGCACTTGCGGCATGATCTCGATCGATCCGACCGGGATCGGTACCGCTTCGTATTCCGGCCGTGAGCGCCCGTTGACACTGTCAGGAGATTCCTCGTTCAACGGATTCCGGCTTGCCTCCAAGGTTCCCAGACGTTCAAAGGGATCGTATCGTTGAGCCATCGCCGGCGTCGCGGCCACGCCAAAAGCCACCATCGGGAGGCAAGAGCCGGCTATCGTGCGGAATGTGGCGGCGCTCACGGGCGCGGCAAACCAGTCCATCGCCTTATCGCGCGCTCACAGGCCGGCCCCGCATGTATTTGGCGACATGATATGCCGATTTACGCCAGGACGCCGGCGTCCACCGTGTGAAGGCCAGCATGGCCAGCGTGCCCAGACCCTCAGGCAAGGCGACATCGCTGAGCGGGATTCCGATGGCCTGGTCGAGCTTGAGCGAATAGCGCGTGTAGTGGGCAATTTCCTGATTGATCAGGCGGCGCAGCAGCGCCTGTTCTCTCGGGGTCGATTTCGCCAGCATGCCGCGCGCCGTTTCGATGAGGCATGGTGTTGCCAGCGTATTGGTGGACTTGCTGACCTTGTTCGACGAATCGCGGCGGAATTCTGCCGTGATCGCGGGCGCATAGGCCAGTTTCGACCGCTGCATCGCCCTCAACCAGAGGTCCTTGTCCCCGCCACGCCTGGCACGTCCATCGGGAAACAGGCCGACGTCGATCAGCAAATCCCGGCGCAAGGCGATCGCGCCTGTCCACATCGGGCATTCGCGGACGTCAAGCCAGCATTCCAAAAACGCCGCGAAATCGACAACGGCGCCCGCCTCCAGCCGGCGCGCAATCCGCTGCGGCTGGCGATAAGTGTCGAATACATGATCAAAGCGCGTTGCGGCAACGCCTGCGTCCGGTGCCTCTGTGATGGCGCTTGCCAGGACGGCGAGATGGTCCTGGCACCAGACATCATCGGCATCAAGGAAGGCGATCCAGTCCCCCCTCGCCTCGCGGATGCCAAGGTTGCGCGCGGCATAGCCGCCGGGGCCGGGCCTGACGCGATCGAACAACCGCAGGCGCGGGTCATGGAATTCGGACACGATGGCACGGCTTCCATCGCTGGAGCAATCGTTGACAACGATGATTTCACTTGGTGCAAGACTCTGCGCCAGCACGCTTTCGATTGCCGTGGCGACATGGGCCGCCTTGTTATAGAGCGGTATTACGACGGAAAATCGGGGTTGTGTCATGGGCGCCCTCGGTCAGATCACTGTCTCGCGGAACGATGTCCGCGGGAAAGCTTCCAGAATTCACGCGTGGCCACCACCGAGAGGTCTATCGTCAAGCGCGAAAGCGCTACCTTGCGGCGAACCGGCACGTCGGGTGTCTTCCACACCCGGCGCAGTCGCCGCGCGGTGTCATAAAACGTGATGCCCAGCACCCTTGCGAGGCGACCGGCAGGCTTCGTCCTGTCCCATCGCCCGCCGCTCAACCGTTTGCGCTTGAGTACGAGATCGGCACGCGTGGCACGGACCGGATGGGAGACGACCATGCCCGGGACATAGGCAAGCGCGTAACCCGCGTCCCGAATCCGCAGGGCCATTTCCCTGTCTCCGCCGGATTTCAGGCGCTCATCAAACCCCCCGAGTTCGGCAAAGATCTCACGCGGGCTCATCCAGTTGGCGGTGGCGCAATTGCCCCGAGCCGCGAAGGACTGGGGAAAGCTGAACAGCCTTTCGTATTCGAAAAACAGCGCACTCGTGCCCCTCCCCTCGTCGAACAAGTCGATGTGGCCCGCCAGCACCCCCGCATCGGGATAACGAACGGCTGCCTCCAGCGCGCGTTTCAGCCAGTGCGGGTCCGGCCGGCAATCGGCATCCGTGAACGCGACAAATCTGCCGCAAGCCCGCCCGAGGCCCAGATTCCGGGCGGCATAGGAGCCGGGGCGCCGTTCCACGAGTACTTCGACGCCCTCGAACGATCTGGCGATATCCACCGTCGCATCGGTGGATCCGTTATCGACGACGATAACTTCGAACTGCTCCCGAGGAAGCGACTGCCTGCGGAGCGCGGTGAGGCAGCGACCGATTACATCGCGACCATTCCAGACAGGGATAATAACGCTGACGAGAGGACTGGACATCAATCAACCTGCGACGTTTGGGACATCGAACCGGGACTGCGTAAGCGAGGGTCGCCGAGTCAGGCGACACGGTCAAGCGCTTGTCGCAGCTGCGAAGACGAGCCGGTCGGAAAGCTGGTCGAGACGATCGTTGGGCCCATCGCGCATCGAATTGATCGCTATTTCGGCCCGCTACGGCGTACCTTTCGGATTGCGCGCCCTCGACCCGGTTGCGTTGCACCGCAAAATTCGTTTTCCTCCACGTCACCCCCCGTCGGCAGTCGGACGCTTCCCGACTTCCGGTTGTGATCGGCACACCGAAGCGCTGCACGGACATAAACATGGCAGAACTCGCATCCCCCTGTTCGGTGGTTGTCGTCTCGATGACCAAGGCTGTGGAGCGGCGCTCCGCGTTCGTCGCGCGCGCGGAGGCCGCCGGTGTACCATGGCGCTTTTTTGACGCCCGGACCGGCCTGGTCGAGGGCCTGACCTACGATGCCGCAGCCGTCGAGCGGAACAAGGGGCGACAACTCACCGGGGGTGAAGTCGGGTGCTACGCCAGTCATTTTGCGATCTGGCAGGAAATGACACGGCAGGACATCCGGCAGTGCATCGTGCTTGAGGACGATGTGATCGTCGACTGGGCCTTTCTGGCCAGACTGAGCAGGACGGACCTCGAAGCCGAAAACCTGCCCTATCTGCGGCTCTATTCGAAGGTACCGACATTCCACCGGGTAGTGTCCCGCAACTTCCTGCAGCATTCCCGCACGATTGTGGAACTGGTGGGCCATTCCTATGGCACACAGGGCTATGCGATCACTCTCGGGGGCGCGCAGGCATTCTTGCGGGCTTGCGCAACGATCCGGCGCCCGGTCGACGATCAGATGGATCGTTCCTGGGATCACGGCGTTCGCAACCTGGCGCTGTTCCCCGCTCCGGTCATCGAGGAATTCGTGCCGTCCGGTATCGGTTCGGACCGTTATGGGGCGGCGCGTTCACAGGCCTATCACACACCCCGCCAGCGGCTGGCGCGATGGTTCGATCGGCAGCGGATACGCGCGAAGAAGCTGAGCGTGCTGCGTGGCCGCTGATTCCATGATGACAACCGCATACGCCTCGTCTCAGGGTGCCAGGTTCGACAACCAGCTGAGGCGGCAAAGCAAGCATTCGATCGGCTGGACGATCCTGCGATTCGCCTCCGACCAGTTCTTCTCGTTCGTCGTTTTCGTCCTGCTGGCAAGACTGCTCACCCGCGCGGATATCGGCGCGTTCGCCCTCATGTCGATATTCGCCGAGGTCTTCCGCACCATTAGCATGGCGGGCCTGACCCAGACTGTCGCGCGCGAGCGGGAATTGAGCGATGCCTTCGTGGACACCGTCTATCGCAGCCACATGGGTTTCAGCCTGACGACGAGCGCGATTATCGTCGCCCTTGCCCACCCCTTTGCACATTTCATGGACGCGCCGCAGATCGCGGTGCCCCTGCAGGTCCTGAGCATCGTGCTGCCGATTTCCGCCCTGGGACAGACACACCTTGCTCTTCGCCTGCGGGAGTTCGGGCACAAGACAACAGCGCTGCGCTCGATCGCCAGCGGCATCGGCGGTGGCGGCACTGCCATTGTGGCGGCGTTCATGGGCTTCGGGCTGTGGTCGCTGGTGATCCAGAGAATCCTGACCGAGATCATCAGCTCGGTGCTGTCCCGCCAGGCCTATCGCTGGAAGCCGGGCTGGAACTGGCACTGGTCCATCCTGAAGCGCAACCTTGGCATCAACGGCAGCCTGACGGCAACGCAGCTGGTCTATATCGCCATGTCGCGCATGCAGGAGGTCGTGATCGGCAACATGATCGGCGTGATCGCCGTGGGCGTCTATCGTACCGCCTGGCGCACGGTCGACATCATTTCAACGGGCGCGATCCGCCCCTTCACCACCGTGGCGATGCAGACGCTGGCCCGGGTGAAGGATGATCCGGTGGAACTGGCGCGCGCCTATCAATGGATGATCTCAAAGGCATCGGCGATGTCCTTTCCGGCCCTCGTCGGCTTCGGGATACTGGCACCCGACGCCGTTCCCCTCGTATTCGGCGAGAAGTGGGCACAGTCCGGCCAGCTGGCCCAGGTTTTCGCCTTCATGGCCGTTCCCTTCACGCTCAACCAGTTCTCGTCGCCATCCCTCGGCGCCCTGGGCGCAAGCCGGGGCCTGCTGCTCATTTCCATCGTCCAGCTGAGCCTGACCGCGGTTCTCACCCTGACCGCAGCCCACTACGGCGTGTTTGCCGTAGCCTGCGCCTTCGTCGCGCGGGCCTATATGACGTTGCCGCTGCAGATCATCTTGTTCAAACGGGTATCCGGCATCGGCTTCCGACAGACGTGGAGCGCCATCTGGCAAGCGCTCACCGCGTCCATCATCATGGGTATTGCCCTTGGTGCCGTCAGACCGGCAACGGCGCTCCTGGCCCACGGCGATCACATTCCGTTCCACCTGGGCCCGTGGATCGCCCTCGTGCTCAAAATCGCGCTGGGCGTGGTAGTTTACGGCGTGGTCCTGTTAAGCCTGTCGCCATTCTGGCGGACCCATGCCCTGAAGAAGCTGAGAAAGCCGGCCCAGAAGCAGGACGGAAGTGGAAAATAGGCGGCACGCCATGCGAGCCGACGACAGGGAGCAGTTACAGTCTCCAACCCACTCGGGCTCGCCCGGTCGCTCTGTCCGCACCTTGCCGCAGTGACAGCTTCCCTGAACGCTCATGGCACCGTGTTCCTGCGATCTGGCCGCGACAGCAACGTGGGCGCATTCGGCAAAGGCCGCTTTTTGAAACGAAAATCCCGTTATCGTTCGTTGCGTCGTCATAGGTGCAAGCCGCCGAAGCCACCCATGCCTATGCCGGAAACGGCGGCGCCTCTTCCGCGATGCGAACCGGGCTCCGGTCCCGCACTCGCTTCCTCGCGCTGAACAGGGTATAGCCGCAAAGGATCGCGTAGAGCACCAGCCCCTCCACCTGCCAGAAGGGCATGGTTCCCATGTTCAGGATGAGGAAGCTCAGGTGTGCGCCGGCCAGCACCGGCCGGTCCACTCGTCTCGCCTTCGGCACGAAAGACGCCATCGAAATCCACAGCAGCAGCATCGCCCCCGCGCCCACCCCGCCATACTCGTAGAGCGTGCTCACCAAGGTGTTGTGGGCGTAAACGTCGAACACCTTGTCCCAGGATTCGGGACCGAAACCGAATAGAAGCTGGAAGGGCTGACCATCCATGTAGGCATAGATGTACTCGCTCCAGATCAGCGCGCGCGCGGAAAGAATATTGCGTTCGATCTGCGTGAATTCGCGCGGCGGTTTGATCAGCGCGTGGGGATTGGAGAGGAATGTCCCCAGATCCACGAAGCGCTGGTGATCGGCCACGGCTATCAACCCGATGCCAACAAGGCCGATAACAAGAGCGGTGGCCGCCACGACACGGCGCTGGCTGGGTGCGACTTGCTGCGTGAGCGCGGACCAGAAAGCCACCAGCATCATCGGGCCCGACGCGAGCAGGGAAGTGCGGTAGCCGGCAAGGAAAATGCCGGCAGCCGCCGCCCCCAGAAAGGCGATGCGGATAATCGGATGCAGCCGATGCGCGAGGCAACCGGTCGTAAAGGCGATGAGCAGGGCGATGGAAAAGGCGGCCTCGTGGTTATAGCCGCCGATCCAGACCAGCCCGTCACCCATTTCCGACCCCTTCGGCAGGCGCAAGGCGATAGAAAGCCATTGGAAAAGCAGCAGAGGCGCGAAAGCCCAGACCAGGAGCGGCATCATGGCCTGTTCCTCATCCTGTCGCAATGCCTCGAACAGCGCGATCAGTATTACGATGAAATAGGCGTACTTGATCGTCACCGTCAGTGCTCCGGGTATGTCGGCATTCAGTCCGCCGCTCAGAACGATCAGCACCATGAGGAGATAGACAGGCAACAGCGCCCTGAGCATGAGATGGCGCCATCGGATAACCAGCAGCCCGATGCCGGTGACGACTATCGATGCCGCCGCGTTCCCCGATATACCGGCGACGAGCGGCTTGAACGTGTAGAGGTGATAGGCGCCAAGGATCATGCGCAGCCAGATCGCCGCGAATACAAAGCGCCCTTGCAGGTTGCTGATACGGCTGCCCGCCAGCAAGGCGATGACAAGCAGCACCAGCGTTGTCGGCAGCAGGATGGGAAGACCAAAGCCTGGCCCTCCCGCCAGGTCGGCGGCCGCCATCATGCCTGCCCCCGGCCCCGCACGCGGGTCCACACGCCGGTGTCAGGCATAATAGGATTTATAGGAGCGATAGTAGTAGCTGGCATCCTCATAGCCGATGCGGGCCTGGGCGGTGACATCGACCATGGTCAGGCTGGCGCCGATAACATTGGCATTGACGCTATCGAGGTGGCGAAGGGCGAGTTCGGCGGCCTTGGCCGGCGTCTTGCGCCAACGCACCATCAGTATGACGCCATCGGCCTTTGCCGAAATGACTCGGCTGTCATCGATCGTGAGGACCGGAGGCGTATCCAGCACCACGAAGTCAAACTTGGTGCGCAACACCGCGATGAGTTGAGAAAACGCCACGCCGTCCGCGAAAGGATGGAGGTGATGCTCGTCGCGCCGCCTTGGCAGGACATGGAGACCGGTCTCGGAATCGACGTACATGGCGTCATCCAGGCTTCCCTCGTTATCGAGAAACGCACGCAGGCCGATCGGTTCGGCGGGGTCCGGTTCGGCGTTCGAGACATGCCTGCGCAGATCGCAATCGACCAGGACCGTCCGCTTGCCGGCCAGTGCGGCGGATCGTGCCAGGCAGAAAGCTGCTGTCGTCTTGCCTTCGCTGGGCAAGGCGGAGGTGATGGCGACAACAATCGAGCTGCGGTCCCGCTGGTTGAATTGTATCGAGGTCTGCAGCCAGCGAAACGATTCGGCAAACGACGACTGCGGCCGCTCGACGATGAGCTGCGTTGGATGAAGCCCCGCCGATTGATTCCCCAGTTCTGGCAGGTGCCTGACGTCGGGAATGGACCCCAGAACCTCAATTTTCAGCCTCTCTTCGAGGCCCTGGGTCGTCTCCACGCCCCTGTCGAGCAGTTGCAGGATCGCCACCGCAATCGTCGAACCGGCGATGGCCGCGATTATTCCCAGCACGCCGAAGATCAGCAGATTGGGGGAAGAGGGTCTTCCCGGAACTTGCGCCTTCGCGACCAGATAGGACTTGGCGCTTTCCAGGCCCCGCTGGGCCCGCGTCTGCTTATAGCGGTCCAGGAAAGTCTGATAGAGCGTCCGCGCGGATTCGGCCCGGCGCTCCAGTTCGGAAAGCCCCACGGAGGCCTTGTTGTCGACGGCAAGGGTCCCTTCTGCCCGGCCCAGTGAAGATTGGATTGAAGCCGTCCTTTGCGCCGCCGCATTTGCCTCGATGCTGAGATTGGCGACGATGCGCTTCACTTCCGAGGCAATCTGATCGTCGATGTCCTGCAGTTCGTGCCGAGCCCTTACCAGATCGGGATATTTCGGACCGAATTGCTGGCTGAGCGCGGCCACTTTGCTGCTGACCAGGGCGCGCTGCGCTCTGAGCTGACTGACAACCGGGGAATCCAGGGCCTGGCCCAGTTCCTCGCCGGTGCTGCCTTTTGCAAGTTGCGAATGCGCCGTGCTCAGGCGCGCCTGGGCTTCAGCCTGCTGCGCGCGCGCCTGCGCCAGCTGCTGGTTGAGGCTGGTCAGTTCCTCCTGCGTTACGCTGCTGTTCGCGCCAAGGTCGAACAGGTCATGGTCCGCACGATATTGCGCAACCGCCGCTTCGGCAGTCTCGACCTGTTGCCGCAGGTTCTCCAGCTGACCTTCCAGAAAGATGCTCGCGCGCGTGGTCGTTCCGGCTTTGTCGGCTATCTGATCCTTGATGTACAGATCCGCCAGCGTATTCGCGACATGGGCCGCCATGGCTGGCGTATCGGCCTCATATGCGACGTCAATCGCATAAGAAAATCCGTTCCGCTTTACCGTCAGGTTATGCAGAACGGTGGCGATTGCCCAGTTTCGTTCTATTTGCGCACCCGCCTTCCGGCCGCTTCTCAGGCCAGGGTTGAACTCGGGGTATTGAGACAAGTGCAGCTTGTCGACGACCTGCCCGATCAGTCCCGGCGACCTGAGAACCTCCACTTCGGTATCGACCGAGGCGGAGTCTGGATCGACGTTGGGAGCGACCTGATCGACGTTCACGACGTTTTCCCGGCCTCGCTCCAGCGCGAGGGTGGTTATGGCCGTGTAGCGGGGCGGCAAGGCCAGGTATATCCCGGCCACGGCCGCGAACATGAGCAGGCTGACCACGAGGATGACATATTTGCGCCGTCGTATTACCTGCATGAAAGCACGCAGGTCGATCAGCGCGCCCTCGTCTACGGACTTCTCCGGCGGGGGCTGCAAGCGAGTCAATCGTTGAGGCTTTGCGTACATCACAGAGGTCCCGGAGCATGCGGAAACAACACATCAGCAGTTCGCGGCGGCACCCTGTTTGCGGCGGAGTCCCGTGGCCGCCGGTGCGCATCCGCCATCGGTGGCGAACTGGTGCCGGTTCGCAGGCGATGGATTGCCTGACGGGAATTGTGCCGAAATTTTGCACTGCAGCAAGCCGCTTGGCGCCGGACCGTGCGAAAGACTCGACCGTGCGCAAAAAAGCCCCCCGACACTGTCGGCCTGCAACCCAACTAACGGTTCGGCGATGTTTTGACGTTGTTCCTCGATAACATGAACGTTGTCAGTTCGTCCTTGCTAACCGTCCCGTCATGAGTGGAGTCGGTCAGAGCAAAGGCCAGCCGCATAATGGAATCGTCAGCCGGCCCATTGCCGTTTTCGGCCCGTAAATCATTCATCCACGATGAAAATTCCGCGAAAGTGAGCTGCCCTTTCCGAGTGGCATCGTACTTTGGCCATCCGGTCTCGATTCTGCTTAGGATATCCTTGGCGACGGAGGCTTTGGCGTCTTCGCCCTGGCTGGGTTCAGCCGATGGCCCGCCGCTCTGATCCGCACCGGGGCCGGAGTCGGTATCCGGTGATGGCGACAAGCCCATTGCCGGACTTGCCGCAAGACAGCCCAGCAGGATCAAGGAATTCCGCCACATCGGGATCTCTCCGGCAGCTCAGGCCCAACGCAATTCAACGCCGTGCAATCGCAAGCGAGGTTGCTGGAACGACTAGAGACACAGATGCCGCCCTATGTCGCCCGTCTCGGGAAAATTCCATCGCACAGGAAACTCGGACAGCCGAAATTCGTGCAGATTACCCGGCGGGGGGCGCTGGCCTGGGCCGAACCGGAAGGCTCTTCGCGAACTCCAGTTTCGAACTGGCGACTGGTACGGATTATTCCGCCGGGCACTATGGCGCCAGCGTAGACACTACTGTCTGGCGCATCCCTGTCGACCTCAAGGCGCAGATTGGCCGCTCACCCCGGTGACTTCGACCCGGCGACAGCCATCAAGCCCCTGACGCACCCGACGGCAGCCGGCCGGGGTGCGCAGATCATCGCGCAGGGCGCGTGGCGCACGCTCCGACGAAGTCGGTCCCGTTACCACGAACTTGTCTACCGCGATGCCTGTATCATCATGGCGGTTCCCTCGGCGTCGGCAATGTGCTCGGCCGATCGCCGCTCCACGCGCTCCAGCAGCCGCTCCGCGTCGCCAATCTGCAGGCGCTCCGCGATTTCGTCGACGATCGCCGCGGCTAAACCGCGTGGTGTGGGCGCAGCGAAGATATGCCGTACGGGCAGATCGATCCCGATCTCCGCGGCGATACGAGACAGCGCGCGCGTAGCGAGCAGCGAATGGCCGCCAGCGGCGAAGAAATCCTGTTCGGCGCCGAGGCGCTCCACGCCGAGGAGCTCGGCCCATTGCCCCGCGATCATCCGTTCCAGCGGCGTCACGCCGCCTTCCTCCCTTTCATCTTCCGGCTGCGCCGCTTTCGCGAGCCGAAGCGCTGCCGTCCGATCGATCTTGCCGCTCGGCGTGAGCGGAATCCGCTCCGTCACCGCAATCGTCGCGGGTATCATATGCTCGGGCAATCGCCCGGCGAGCACGCGGCGCACCGCTCCGGATTCGAGCTTCGCCCCCAGAGCGGGTACGACCAGCGCGATCAACCGCTTCGTAGCAGAGCTTTCCCCGGCGACGACCACCGCCGCCGCAGCGACATCGCCCTGCCCGGTAAGCGCCGCCTCGATCTCACCGGGTTCGATGCGAAATCCGCGCACCTTCGTCTGACGATCGCCGCGGCCGAGATACTGGATACTCCCGTCCGCCAACCGTCGCGCGCGATCCCCGGTGCGATAAAGCCGCGCGTCGGGCGCGGTATCGAAAGGATCGGCCAGGAAGCGTTCCGCCGTCTGCTCGGGCAAGCCGTGATAGCCGATCGCGACGCACGCCCCGCCGACGAAGATTTCGCCCGGCGCGCCGATCACCGTCGGCTGCATCCGCGCGTCCAGCACATGGGCGCTGCTGTTCGGCATCGGCTTGCCGATCGGCGGCAGCGTCGGCCATTTGGCGGGGGCGCCATCGAGCACATGCTCGGTCATGATATGAGTCTCGGTCGGGCCGTACTGGTTGCGCAGCACCGCACCGTCCAGCCGCTCGAACAGCGCGACGATCGCCGCCGTAACGATCAACTGCTCGCCCGCAGTGATCACATCGCGCAAAGGCGGCATCTGCCCGTCCCACCGCTGTGCGGCATCGGCGAGCTGCTGCAGCGCCACGAACGGCAGGTAGATCCGCTCGATCCGCGCCTCGATCAACAGACGCCACAGTGCATCAGGATCGCGCCGCACTGCCTCGTCGACCAGCACCAGCGGCGCACCGAGCGCCCATGTCGACGCGATCTCCTGAAACGACACGTCAAAGCTCAACGGCGAGAATTGCAGCGTGCGCGGCCGCTGAATCCGCGTCTCGCCGATGTCCCAGCGGATCAGATTGGCGAGCGCGCGCCGCGACATCACCACGCCTTTGGGAACGCCGGTCGAACCCGAAGTATAGATCACATAGGCTGGCGCCCTGGGCGAAAGAGGCACGGCGGATATCGGCTCACCCGGGGAATCCGGGTCGAGCGGCATGCCATCGACCGACATCGCCAGATGCGCCAACGGCGCGTCCGCCGGCTCCCCGGGGGGTGCTATCAATACGCGCGCGCCAGAATCCGCGAGAATGAAGCGTTGCCGTTCTTCGGGATAGCCGGCATCGACCGGCACATAGACCGCTCCGGCACGCATCACTGCAAGTACCGCCACGACCATGCCGATGCCGCGCGGCATACGGATCGCGACGCGATCGCCCGCGCTTACGCCCATCGCCGCCAGCATGCGCTGGACCGTCGCCGCGGCGGCGGCCAGCTCGGCGAAGCTCCGGCGCCGATCGCCATGTTCAAGCGCGACACCGTCCGGATCGCGCGCGGCCGCCGCCTCGACCATCGCCACGACATCGAATCCATCGGGGTCGAACGATGCCGGACCCCAGGCCGCTGCCGCGGCCTCGCGGTCGGAATCGGTAAACAGGTCGATCGCGAGCGCGCGCTGGTCGGGATCGGCCACAACCGCCGACAGCAGTCGCGCGAACTGCTGCCCGATCCGTTCGATCGTCGCATGGTCGAACAGTTCCGTCGAATATTCGATCGAGCAGATGATGCTGTCGGCCGTCTCGATCGCAGTCAGCGTCAAGTCGAACTTTGCCGTTCCCGCGATCGGCGCGCCCGATCCGATGCCGGCAGAATCCATCTGCCGGCGCAACTCGCCGTCGCCGCCCACGACATTCTGCAGCACCAGCATTACCTGGAACAGCGGATTGCGGTTGAGCGCGCGCTCGGGCTGGAGGTCCTCGACGATCTTCTCGAACGGCAGTTGCTGGTGGCTCAGCGCGTCGAGATGCGCGCGCGACGCCGCCCGCAGCAGTTCAGCGAAGCTCGGATCGTCCTCCAGCCGCATGCGCAACGCCAGCGTGTTGGCGAAAAAGCCGATCAGTGGCTCCACCTCGACTTGCGCGCGGTTCGAAACCGGCGTGCCGACCACTACGTCCTGCTGCCCCGAAAGGCGCATCAGCAGCAGCTGATATGCCGCGAGCAGCACCGCGAAAAACGTCGTCCCCTCGCGCCGGGCGAGCCGGTGCAGCCCGTCGCCGACAACGCGATCGATCGTGAAGCCATGCAGCGCACCGGCATGGCGCATCCGCGGCGGGCGCGGCCGGTCGAACGGCAGCTCGAGTTCGCTCGGAGCAT
>JARROF010000057.1:0-23398 GCA_037384205.1 Novosphingobium sp.
CCACGGGCGTCCGGCGCACCCCGTTCTCAGCGACGTCAGCCTGACCATCGAGCGTGGCGCTGCGGTTGGCGTGATCGGGGAATCCGGTTTGGGGAAATCAACGGTCGCGCGGGTCGTGGCCGGGCTTCTCGGTCCCGTTTCGGGCAGCGTACTGCTGGACGGCAAACCGCTCTCGCCCAAGCTGGCCGACCGCTCGCGCGAGGAACTGCGGCGGATCCAGATCGTCTTCCAGAATGCCGACATAGCCTTGAATCCGGCCCATACCGTGGGGGACATCCTCGGGCGGGTCGTCAGCTTCTATCATGGCGCCTCCAAGGTCCAGGCGAGGCAGCGGGTGAACGAACTGCTGGACCTGATCCGCCTGCCTTCAGCCATTGCCGATCGCAGTTGCCAGGAACTGTCCGGCGGGCAGAAGCAGCGGGTCAACCTGGCGCGGGCGCTGGCGGCCAATCCCGACGTCATCCTGTGCGACGAAGTGACCTCCGCCCTCGACACCGTCGTTCGCGAAGCCATTCTGGAGCTGCTGGCGGAACTGCGGCGCGATCTGGGCGTCGCCTATCTCTTCATCAGCCATGACATTGCGACAGTCAGGGCGCTGTGTGACGAGATCGTCGTGCTGTACAAGGGCATGCGCGTGGAAAGCGGGCTATGCGATACTTACGCAGCCCCCCCTTTCCATCCTTATACCGACCTGCTGATTTCGTCCGTTCCCGAACTCAGGACCGACTGGCTTTCCGGCATGGCCGAACGCCCGCAGCCGCCCCTGGCAGGGGCATCCACCGGCCAAGGCCTTTGCCGTTTTATGCCGCGATGCCCCGTGGCCATCGCCGGGACGTGCGAAAGCACGCCTCCTCCGCTTCGGCGGCTCTCGGGCGGAAACACCGTCCTGTGCCATCTCACAGAGGCCGGGCTGACCGGATAAGGCCTGCGCCGCTCCACCAAGGAACCCCGATGAAGTTCATTTCAGAAGAAGAATCCGCCGCGCTTGTCTCGCACGAGATGGCCCTTGAGGCCGCGCGCGAGGCGTTTGTGGCGGTCGTATCGCAGGCCACGCTCTTCCCGGCCGTGCTCGCCCACGGAAGCGCGCCGGCAAACCGCATCTCGATCAAATCCGCATCGACCCCGGACTTTGCCGGGCTCAAGGTGGGATCGCTGTGGCCGGGCAATGCCGATCTGGGCCTTCCGCGCCACAATTCGGTTATCCTGCTGTTCGATCAAAGCGTCGGCCGCGTCGAATGGGTGATAGAGGGCGGGAAGGTCAACGCCTTCCGCACGGCTGCGGCGGATGCCCTGGCCGCGGATGTGCTGGCCCGCAAGGACGCAGCGGTGCTCGCGATATTCGGGGCGGGCAATCAGGCCCTGTTCGAATGCCTGGCCCTTTCACGGGTCCGGCCGATCACGCAAGTTCTGGTGGTCGCGCGCGACCCGGCGCGCGGGCAGGAGTTCGTGGCGTCGTTGAACGCCAACGGCCTGAACGCAAGGCTGGCCGAAGCCCGCGAGGCTTGCGAGCAGGCAGACATTGTCGTGACCGCAACCCCGGCACGCGCGCCGCTGTTTTCGGCGGAGTGGATCCGCCCTGGCACGCATGTGGCAAGCATGGGATCGGACGGCGCAGGCAAGCAGGAACTGCCGCCCGAGCTGTTCGACCGCGCACAGCTGTTTTGCGATCAGCCCGAGCAGGCGGTCGTCATGGGCGACCTTCAGCATTTCCAGGGCGATCGCTCGCGGATCGTCGCCTTGGGCGACGTGCTGACCGGACGGGCCGCAGGGCGCACATCGGATGAGCAGATTACCGTGTTCGACAGCTCGGGCATTGCCCTGCAGGACCTCACGATCGCACGCAGCCTGATCGCGGCGAAGGAAAATGGCGGGGAAACCCCCGCTCCAACCATCAAGAAGGGTTAATCCGATGGCACTTGATACAATCCGCGCCCAGGGCCTTGCCGGCCCGGTCGGCGCGGTCCTCAACATGCGGGAATACGCCGCCGGTACGGCACCCTCGTCGGACTGGTTCGCCGGCAGGGCCGCCCCGGCCTTTGCCGATGACGCGGCCTGCATATCGTCTTTCGCACTGCGCGGCGAAGGCGCGGTTACCGACCTGCCCACCGACGAATTCGTTCTGGTCCTGTCCGGCGAACTGGTGATCGAGAGCAGCCACGGGACACTCGTGCTCGGTCCCGACGTTTCGGGTGTGATCCCCTTCGGCACCAGTTTTCGCTGGCGTGCCTCCGGCGATATGCTTGCGATCGTCTATGCCGCCCCCACCGATCGGCCGGGCAGCGCGTCGGCGCCCCTGCTGATCGACACGGACGCGCCGCTGGCGGCCTCGGCCGCCCCCGCGCTTGAAAATCTGCTCGGCGAAACACCAAGTTGCCGCGCATTTTCAGACTACAAATCGGCAAATGCCGAATTTGCCTGCGGAACCTGGGATTCCACCCCCTATCACCGCCGCCAGATCCCCTATCGTCAGGTAGAGCTGATGATGCTGCTGGCAGGCGAAGCGACTTTCAGCGACGATAACGGCAGCGTCACCTTCTCCAAGGGCGACGTGTGCATGTTCGTTCGCGGAGACGGCTGTGCCTGGCTGAGCACCGAATATGTCAAAAAGGTTTTCGCGACTCAGCGCCCCGTGAACTGAGGATCAACGTCGGGCGCGCGGCAGATTATGCTTCCGCCGCCCGGTCGCAGGCATGACCTGGCACCGCTACTTTGTGGCGGAAGCCCCGGAAAACGCCGCCCATTTTTCTTCGGCGCTCCCGTTACCGGACGAAAATGAGCGGCAGCCGTGGCAGAATATACCGCCTGAGGTGTGAAGTGCCGCATGACTGGTGCGCCGTCCGCTGACATTCAGGAGAAATTGCCACCCCAAAGCCGCTTAACCTCGGGCTAGAAGGTCATGACGGCCGTGTCGGCATCGATCGTAACTTTCTGTGGGTGAGCCATCGGTTCGGGGAACTGGAGTGACGACAATCAATCACAATTCCGAGGGATCAGCAAAGGCCGGTCGCGGCAGCGTTGTTCCCCTCACCCATGCGCAGCTCGGCCAGGCGCTCGGGCTTTCGCAGGCCGTCAGCTGGCCGTACCGCGCGGAAGACTGGCAGTTCGCGCTGGAACTGGGCCATGGCTACGGCGTGGAGACCGAAGGCCAGCTGGTGGGCACGGCGCTCTGGTGGCCTTACGGCGATACGTTCGCCTCGGCCGGGATGATCATCGTATCTGAAACAGCCCAGCGGCAGGGCATCGGCGGCCGCCTGATGGACGCCATGCTGCGTGACGCGGCAGGCCGGCGGATGATCCTCAATTCCACAGTCGAAGGCAGGGCGCTTTATACCCGTCTGGGGTTCCAGCCTTACGGCATGGTCACCCAGCATCAGGCGGTCCTTGGCAAGCCCCCCGCGATCGACACGGGCGTTCCCGTCCGCGCTGCCACGCCTGAGGATTTCGGCGCCATTCGCGTGATCGACAAGGCGGCATCCGGGATGGAGCGCAACCGCCTGATCGATGCGCTTGCAGCGATCGCCGATACCGTCGTCGTCGAGCGCGAGGGCCGTGTAACGGGGTACGGGATGGTGCGCCGTTGGGGCCGTGGGTACGTTATCGGGCCTGTGATTGCGCGGGATGCAACCGATGCGAAAGCCATCGTCGCTGTCCTGGCCTCCGCCTACGAAGGCCATTTCGTCCGCATCGACGTCACGCAGGCTTGCGGCCTTGGCCCATGGCTTGAGGAAATCGGCCTTCCGCAAGTGGGGCAGGTCGTGTCGATGTCTCTGGGGGCGCCTCCGGAATCAGAGGACGGTGCAGTCCTCTTTGGTCTGTCGAATCAGTCGCTGGGTTGATGCAGATCCAGCCGCTTCAGAAGGTACTTTCATGAACCAGTCCGCAATCATTACCCCGGCAGCCACGCTTGAGGAAACCCTGGATACGGTCGAAACCCCGGCGCTTGTCCTCGACGTTGCCAAAGCAGACAGGAACATCGCGCGCCTGAAAGATCATCTTGCCAAGCTGCAGGTCGGTTTTCGCCCGCACGTGAAAACGTCGAAGTCGCTCGATGTTGTGCGCAGGCTGTTCGCGGAAGGGACCGGACCGATCACGGTATCCACCCTGGCCGAGGCCGAGTACTTCGCGGAAGGCGGCTTTACCGACATCACTTATGCCGTCGGGCTGGGGCTGGACAAGATAGAACGCGCCCGGCGCCTCGTCGCGCAAGGGGTGAGTCTTTCCGTCCTCATCGACACGGTGGAGCAGGCTGAGGCTCTTGCCCAGGCCGCAAGCGACGGCGCCCCCATGCCCGCAGTGCTGATCGAAATCGACTGTGACGGCCATCGGGGCGGCCTGCTGCCGGACGATCAGAGGCTGGTGACGATCGCCGATATCCTGCGCGAGGGCGGCCTAAACCTCGATGGCGTGCTGACCCATGCCGGCGAATCCTACAACGCGCGCGGCGGCGCCGGCCTGCCCGAGGCCGCGGAAGGCGAACGCGCCGCGGCGGTCGCCGCGGCAGAACTGCTGCGCGCTGCGGGGCACGCCTGCCCCGTGGTCAGCGTGGGATCGACGCCCACCGCCCATTTTGCGCGTGACCTGAGCGGGGTTACCGAAGTGCGCGCCGGCGTTTTCACGTTCTTCGATCTGGTGATGCACGGCATCGGGGTATGCGACGTGGACGATATCGCCGTTTCCGTGCTGGCGACGGTGATCGGCACCCGGCCCGAGAAGGGCTGGATCCTCACCGACGGCGGCTGGATGGCCATGTCCCGCGACCGCGGCACCCAGAAGCACCCTGTGGATCAGGGGTATGGCCTGGTATGCGACATTGACGGCAATCCCTTTGCGGACGTGATCGTCGAGGATGCCAGCCAGGAACACGGGATCATCAAGATCAGGCCCGGCAGCGGCGCCACCCTTCCCGACCTGACGATCGGCACACGGGTTCGCATCCTGCCGAACCATGCCTGCGCCACTTGCGCCCAGCACGCCTTCTACAATGTCGTCGACGGCCACGGGCGGCGGATCATCGCGCAGTGGCCGCGCATGCGGGGCTGGTGACACAAGCGTTTCTTCCTCCCCCCTCTCCATGTCCGGCGGAGACACTGAAATGAAAATGATGTCCTACTGGCTCGACAGTGCAAAGCCGTTTGCATCTGCCGCAACGGGCGGCCCCGAGGGGACGGCTGACGTCGCCGTGATCGGGGCTGGTTTCACCGGCCTTTCGGCCGCGCTCGCGCTTGCGAAAAAGGGCGCTAAGGTCGTCGTTCTCGAAGCGGATCGCGTGGCCGGCGCCGCGTCGGGGCGCAACGGGGGAATGTGCAACAACGGGTTTGCGCAGGACTATGGCAGCATGATCGAAGCCTTCGGGCGGGAACGTGCGAACATGTTCTACCGCGCGTTCGACGCGGGCGTTGACAAAGTGGAGTCGATCATCGCCGAGGAAGGCATCGATTGCCACTTTGGCCGCGTGGGCAAACTGAAAGTGGCGGCCAAGCCGGAACACTATGAGAAGATCATGCGGTCGCAGGATCTGCTGGCGCGCGACGTCGATCCGGACACGAGGATAATCACGCCGGCCGAACTTCCCTCGGAGATCGGTTCCGATCGCTTCTTTGGCGGGATGCTCTATGAAAAGAGCGCCAACATGCACATGGGCATGTACGGCCAGGGCCTTGCCGAAGCCGTCGTGCGGCGCGGCGGCACGGTCTATGAGCACACCCCCCTGCTCAAAATGCGCCGGGTGGATGGGACCGCTCACGAACTGACCACGCCGCACGGCACGCTGCGCGCCAATCAGGTGCTGCTGGCAACGGGCACCTCTGCCATTGGCCCGCTCGGATGGTTCCGCCGCCGGATTGTGCCGGTGGGCGCCTATCTGATCGCCACCGAGCCGCTGCCTGTCGAACTGCTCGACAAACTCACTCCGCACCGCCGCAACACGGTCGATACGCGCCATTTCGTGAGCTATTTCCGCACGACGCCCGACAATCGCATCGTATTCGGCGGCCGGGCGCGTTTCTCCAGTCGCACCGATCCGGCGGCCGATGCGAAAAGCGGCACGATCCTGCGGCGTTCCATGCTGAACTTCTTCCCCGAACTGGCCGATGCCCGGATCGACTACTGCTGGGGCGGTATGGTCGACATGACGCGCGACCGTCTGCCACGCGCGGGAGAGCGCGACGGTGTGTTCTATTCGATGGGCTATAGCGGGCACGGCACGCACATGGCGACCTACATGGGCGCCATCATGGCGGAAGTGCTGGATGGCAGGGCGGATCTGAACCCGTGGCGCGATTTCGATTGGCCGGCCATCCCAGGCCATTTCGGAAAGCCGTGGTTTCTGCCATTCGTCGGCGCCTACTATCGCTACAAGGATATGGTGGGATGATCACGGAAATCGACAAGCATCTGGGGCAGGCCATGGGCCGGGACGCCCAGGCCTATATCGGCGGCGCATGGGTACCGGTGGCGGGCACGCAGGCCCTGCCCGTGACAAACCCGGCAAACGGCACTGTGGTCGCCGAGGTCGCCGCAGGCACGAGCGCCGACCTTGACCGCGCCGTCGCCGCAGCCAGAGAGGCCTTCCCGCTGTTCGCCGCCACGCCCGTGGCCGATCGGATTGCCCTGCTGGAACGCATCCACGCGCTGATCCTGGAACGCGCCGAACCGCTGGCCCAGGCTCTGACCCTGGAAATGGGCGCGGCCATCTCGCATGCCCGCGCAGCCCATGTCCCTCTTGCCGCCGCTCATGTGCAAGCTGCGATAGACGTTCTGCGCGATTACGAATTCCTGACCATGCGCGGGACCACAGCCATCGTTCGCGAACCGATCGGGGTGGCAGGCCTGATTACGCCGTGGAACTGGCCGCTTTACCAGATCACGGCCAAAGTGGCCCCGGCGCTTGCGGCGGGATGCACGGTTGTCCTGAAACCAAGCGAGCTTTCGCCGCTGAACGCGCTGATGTTCGCGCAGATCCTGCACGATGCCGGTACGCCGGCCGGCGTGTTCAACCTCGTCAATGGCACCGGGCCGGAAGTGGGGGCCGCGATGGCCGCGCATCCGGACATCGACATGATCTCCATCACCGGGTCCAACCGCGCGGGCGTGCTGGTGGCGCAAGGCGCCGCCCCCACGGTCAAGCGCGTGACGCAGGAACTCGGCGGGAAATCCCCCAACCTCCTCCTGCCCGATGCCGATTTCGAGAGAGTGGTGCCGCTTGGCATCATGGCAGCCTTCCGCAACGTCGGCCAATCGTGCAGCGCACCGACGCGCATGATCGTGCCGCGTGACCGGCTTGGTGACGTCGAAGCCATCGCGCGCCGCTGCGTTGAGACGATCACGGTCGGTGATCCCGCGGATGAAGGCTCTGCATTGGGTCCGATCGCCAACGAGGCGCAGTTCGCCCGCGTGCAGAAAATGATCGCCATCGGGATCGATGAAGGGGCCAAACTGGTGTGCGGCGGCCCCGGACATCCGCAAGGTCTTTCTGGCGGGTACTATGTGTGTCCCACCGTCTTTTCCGAAGTCGCCAGCGGCATGCAGATTGCGCAGGAAGAGATCTTCGGCCCGGTGCTGGCGATCATCCCCTACGACGATATCGACGAAGCCATAGCCATCGCCAACGACACGGTGTTCGGTCTTGGCGGCCACGTTCAAGGGGCGGACCTTGCCCTTGCGCGCGAGGTCGCGCTCCGTATCCGCAGCGGACAGGTGCACATCAACCACCCGGCGTGGGACGCCCATGCGCCGTTTGGCGGGTACAAGCGATCGGGCAACGGGCGGGAGTACGGGGTCTTCGGCTTCGAGGAATATCTGGAAGTAAAGGCCATCCTTGGCTTCTCATGATGCAGTGATCACCGGAGTAGTTTTGACATGCCAGCGCCGCTCAGTTTCATCAATTCGACGCCCGACCTGCCCGCCGAAGCAGATGTTGTTGTCATTGGCGCAGGCATCATCGGCACGTTCACGGCCTATTACCTGGCCAAGCGCGGCCTCAAGGTTGCACTGATCGAGAAAGGCGTGGTCGGCGGGGAGCAATCCAGCCGCAACTGGGGCTGGTGCCGTCAGCAGAACCGCGATGAACGGGAACTGCCGCTGGCCACCAAGGCGCTCGACCTGTGGGAACAGTTCGGTCTGGAAAGCGGTGAGGACACCGGGTTCCGCCGGTGCGGCCTGTTCTACGTCAGCAACGACGACAGCGAGCTCGACGCCTGGACCCGGTGGGGCGAATATGCCCGCACGGTTGGCGTGAAGACGCGCATGCTGAACAGCCAGCAAGCCACCGAGCACGCCAGGTTCAGCGGGCAGGTGTGGAAAGGCGGGGTCCATTCGCAAATGGATGGCATCGCCGACCCCGGCCTTGCGGTGCCTGCCGTGGCGCGCGCGATCATGGGCCTGGGCAGCACTGTCCATCAGGCCTGTGCCGCGCGCGGGATCGAAACGACCGGCGGCGCAGTCAGCGGGGTCGTGACCGAGCGCGGGACAATCCGCACGCGCATGGTCATCCACGCCGGCGGCGCGTGGGCATCGTCGTTCCTGCGGCAGCTTGGCGTCAGCTTTCCGCAAGCGACGGTTCGCCAGTCGATCCTGGCCGTCGGCACCGGGCGATTGAGCCTGCCGGACGCCTTCTATGGAAATTCGATGTCGATCACCCGGCGCGGCGATGGCTGTCATGCCCTGGCCTACAGCGGCCGCGCCAAGGTTGATCCCACGCCGCAGTTCGTGCGTTATCACCAGAAGTTCCTGCCGATGTTCAAGGAGCGCTGGAAGAAAGTCTCGCCGGGTGGTCTCGCCGGCCTTTTGGCCGGGCACGAAACGCTGTCGCGCTGGCGGCTCGACCGGCCCACCCCCATGGAAGCCCGCCGTATTCTTGATCCCGCGCCGGACGCCAAGACCATTCGCCTGACCGTGGAACGCGTTTCCCGCTTGATCCCGGACATCAAGACTTCGCCGGTCGTCGGCGCCTGGGCCGGCTTCGTCGACAGCACGCCCGACGGCGTTCCGGTGATCGGTGAAATCCCGGCCGTGCCCGGCCTCATCCTTGCGGCGGGATTCAGCGGCCATGGCTTTGGCATAGGTCCGGGAGCCGGCCATCTCGTGGCCGACATTGCCACCGGCCAGGAACCCATCGTCGATCCAAAGCCTTACCGCCTGTCCCGCTTCGCGAAGGGCGAAAAGATCGACGTGTCCGATTTCTAGGCCTCCGCAGGCAGATCAGCACGCTATATTGTTCTAAAGGGCGGCGAAATGCGGCAGCTAGTATTGAACGCCGCCCGCTAAGGAAAATGAGCGCGGGCCGGGCTGTTCCGGTCCACGCTGTCTATTCTCTGGAGAGTATGATGGCCGTTCAGGAGGTGGAGCAGCTTGTTCTGCGGGACATGTCCTCCGCAGATATTCACGCGCTTGCCGATCTGTGCTTCGAGCAGCAGTGGCCGCACCGGGAAGAGGACCTCGCCCTGCTCCTTTCCATGGGGGACGGGCTCGTCGCCGAGCTGGACGGCGAGGTGGTCGGCTCGATCATGTCGTGGAGTTTCGGCGGAACCTTCACCATGCTCGGAATGATCATTGTCGCGGTTGCGCAGCAAAGCCGCGGGCTGGGGCGCAAACTGGCCAACGCCATGCTGAAACGGCACAATGGCCGCACCGTCATCGTCAACGCCACGCGGGAAGGCATGCCGCTCTATGGCAAGCTTGGCTTTGTCGAACTGGGCACGGTTTGCCAGCATCAGGCCATCGCGCCTGTGCAGCCCATCGTCGAACTGCGCCCCGGCGAACGCGTTCGCCCCATGGGGGCCGCGGACAGGAAAGTGCTGGAAAGGCTTTATTCCCAGGCGGCGGGCATGGATCGCAAAATGATCCTCGATGCGTTCCTGACAGAGGGCAACACCGTGGTCCTCTCCCGCGAACATGAACAGACCGGCTTTGCCGTGCTGCGCCGCTTCGGCCGCGGCTGGGCGATCGGGCCGGTCGTTGCGCCGGACGCGACAGGCGCCCAGGCGCTGATCGCGCATTGGCTGGGAATTCACGCAGGCAGCTTCTGCCGTGTCGATATTCCCGAGGACAGCAACCTGGGTCCGTGGCTGGAAGGCCTGGGCCTGCCCGAGGTCGGACGGGTCACGCGGATGGCTCTCGGCCCTGCTCCCGTTCCTGGCGAAACCGCCACCGTCTTCGGTCTCGCCGCGCAATCCCTCGGTTAACATCACGTTATGGGTAAATCATGCTGACACTCACTGACCCCACCCTGCTGCGGCAGGCTGCTCTCATCAATGGCGAATGGATTTCCGCCGGGCTCCCCTTGCTGGACGTAGCCAACCCGGCGACCGGCGAGGTGATCGGAACGGTTCCCGATTGCGGCACCGCCGAAACCGAAGCCGCGATTGCCGCCGCACAGGCCTCATGGGCTGACTGGCGCTGCCGGACGGCGTCCGAACGCGCCGCGCTGCTTGAGGCATGGCACGCGCTGGTCCTGGCCAATCTTGAAGATCTCGCCCGGATCATGACCGCCGAACAGGGCAAGACGTTCGCCGAGGCCCAGGGCGAGATCCGCTATGCCGCCACCTTCATCAAGTGGTTCGCCGAGGAAGGGCGCCGCGTCGGCGGCCGAAACGTCCCCTCGCCCGAGCGGGACCGCAGGATCATCGTCCTGTCCGAACCGGTTGGCGTGTCCGCCGCGATCACGCCGTGGAACTTTCCCGCAGCGATGATCACCCGCAAGTGCGCGCCTGCACTCGCCGCAGGGTGCCCGGTGGTTATCAAGCCCTCCGAGATGACGCCGTTCACCGCGCTGGCGCTGATCGAACTGGCGCTTCGCGCGGGCTTCCCCAAGGGCACGATCAACCTGCTGACCGGCATGCCGCAGGCAATCGGCGAAGCGATCACGGCCAGCCCGGTGGTGCGCAAGCTCTCGTTCACCGGTTCCACCCGCGTCGGTTCGCTGCTGATGCGGCAGAGCGCCGATACCATAAAGCGCCTCAGCCTCGAACTCGGCGGCAACGCTCCGCTGATCGTGTTCGACGATGCCGACCTGGACCTTGCCGTCAAGGCGGCCATGGCCAGCAAGTTCCGCAATGCCGGCCAGACCTGTGTCTGCGCCAACCGCATCCTGGTCCACGCGCCGATCTATGATGACTTCGCGGCCCGACTGGGCTCGGCGGTGGCAGCGCTCAACGTGGGCAACGGCATGGACGCGGACATCACCACCGGCCCACTGATCAATCGCGCCGCCGCCGACAAGGTCGCGGCCCATGTCGAGGATGCGCTTGCCAAGGGCGGCAAGGTGATGTTCTCTGGCAAGGGCGCGCAGGGCGGCAACTTCGCCCGCCCGCTGGTGATTGCCGATGCCAATACCGACATGCGGCTGGCATCCGAGGAAACTTTCGGCCCGGTCGCCCCGCTGTTCCGCTTCGAGACCGAGGACGAGGCGATCGCGCTGGCCAATGACACGCAGTACGGCCTTGCCAGCTACTTCTACACGTCTGGCCTCGATCGCGCGTTCCGCGTGGCCGAAGCGCTGGAGGCGGGGATGATTGCCCTCAACACCGGCTCCATCGCGATGGAAATGGCGCCGTTCGGCGGCGTGAAGCAGTCCGGTCTTGGACGCGAGGGCGGCTCGCTGGGCATTGAGGAATATCTGGAAACCAAGGCCTTCCACATCGGCGGCCTGAAGATCTGAATCGGGGAAGAACACGATGAGCAGCAACACCCGCAAGCACGCCATCGCCGTGATCCCCGGCGACGGTATCGGCAAGGAAGTCATGCCCGAAGGCATGCGCGTGCTGGAAAAGGCCGCCTCGCTCTATGGCTTCGAACTCGAGCAAAAATGGCACGAGTTCTCCAGTTGCAACTACTATGCGCGCCACGGCCAGATGATGCCTGACAACTGGAAGGAAGAGATAGGCCGCCCCGACGCGATCTTTTTCGGCGCGGTCGGCTGGCCCGATACCGTGCCCGATCACGTGTCGCTGTGGGGTTCGATCATCCAGTTCCGCCGGGAATACGACCAGTACGTCAACCTGCGCCCCGTGCGCCTGATGCCTGGCGTGCCCTGCCCGCTCGCCGGGCGCGAACCCGGCGACATCGATTTCTGGGTGGTGCGCGAAAACACCGAGGGCGAATATTCGGCCGTAGGCGGGATCATGTTCCCCAACACCGATCGCGAAGTGGTGATCCAGGAAACGGTGATGACGCGCGTGGGCGTGGACCGCGTGCTGCGCTATGCTTTCGATCTGGCCCAAAAGCGCGAACGCAAGCACCTGACCAGCGCAACCAAGTCCAACGGCATCGCCATCACCATGCCCTATTGGGATCAGCGCGTCGAAGCGATCGGCGCCGAATACCCCGAGGTCATGCACGACAAGTACCACATCGATATCCTGACCGCGCAGTTCGTGATGAATCCGGATCGTTTCGACGTGGTTGTCGGCTCGAACCTGTTCGGCGATATCCTCTCCGATCTCGGCCCGGCCTGCACCGGCACCATCGGCGTCGCGCCATCGGGCAACATCAACCCCGAAGGAACGCACCCTTCGCTGTTCGAACCCGTCCATGGCTCGGCACCGGACATCGCCGGACAAGGCGTGGCCAACCCGGTTGGCCAGATCTGGTCCGCCGCGATGATGCTGGAATACCTTGGCGAAGCGGAAGCGGCTGCCGCCATCATGCGCGCGGTCGAACAGGTCCTCGCCACCCCGTCGGCCCGCACCCGCGATCTCAAGGGCACGGCCATGACCGGGGAGTGCGGGAAAGCCATCGCGGAAGCGCTCGAATAGGCTTTTCTCAATATTCCCGGGATTCTGCCAAGCGAACCGGACTCCGTCTTCCCGGCCCGGTCCCGTTCGCTTGCCAGGCAAGGGCCGCATCAAAGCGCCTGAGCATCGTCCCGACTGGCGGATGCCGGCTTGCGCGGAAGCGCTGACGGCATATTAGTCCAGCCGCGCCCGCAAGTTTGGCAGGTTGTACCAAGCAAACCTTGAACTCGACACGGGGCGATGCTCCAAGAGGTGCAAGCTTTCGCCGGTACTGCAATTTCTGGGGGAATCGGGACACGTGGCGACCAACATGGCAATGCCTTCCGGATCGATCGGAAGCGCCGTTTCAGGCACGAGGCGGGCAACGGCCAGTTCCCGCCTGGTCAACATCGATGCGCTGCGGGGCTTCGTCATGGTCCTCATGCTGCTGGATCATCTGCGCGAAACCTGGTTCGTGAACTACATGGTCACCGATCCCATAGACGCGCGGACAATTCTTCCGGCGATCGGTTTCGCGCGCTTTGCCGTAAGCTTTTGCGCGCCGATCTTCATCGCCCTCACCGGGCTTGGGGTCTATCTCTACAGCATCAACCACACCGTTGAGGAAACCACGTCTTACCTGCTCAAGCGCGGTTTCCTGCTGATGGCGATAGAGGTTTTCTATCTTTCGCCGCTGTACTGGGGGATCGCGCCGCAGCCTACCTTCTGGCTTCAGGTAATCTGGTGCATCGGCCTGTGCATGATCGCGCTGGCGCTGCTGATGCGCCTGCCGCGGCCCATGCTGATCGCGCTGGGTCTGTTCGTGGTCTGCTTCCATAACCTGCTCGACCCGATCCGGCTGACACCGCAGGACACGCTGTTCCCGCTGTGGGCCATGCTGCACCAGCGCGACGTGATTGCCCTGCCCTTCGGTTTCGTCGCGAAGACGACGTATCCGATCCTTCCCTGGCTTGGCGTCATTTCGCTGGGGTTCGCGGCAGGGGCGTGGTTCCGGCCGGAGGTTGCGCCCGAAACCCGCCAGCACCGCCTGCTGGTGCTCGGCTTCGGGATGATTGCCATCTTCATCCTGCTGCGCCTGCTCAACGTCTATGGCGACAAGCCCTGGTTCGTGGTCGCGGGCGATCCGGTCCGCACCGTCATCAGCTTCATCTCGCTCACGAAGTACCCGCCGTCGCTCCTTTTCCTTTTGCCCACCCTCGGGGGAGGCGCGCTGCTGCTGGTGCTGTTTGAACGGATCAGCACCTCGCAGCTTGTCTCCGGACTTGCGGTCTTTGGCGGGGCGCCGATGTTCTTCTATCTGCTGCACCTCACCGTGCTGCGCATTCTCTATACCGGCGCACTGGCAATCTGGGGCCCGAACAATGGCGAGGCCTACATGTTCGACAGCTATTACTGGATGGCGCTGGCAAGACATAGCGGGGCTGCGATCCGGCAGCCCCGGGATGCGTCTCATCGGGTCCTGCCGTCCGGTGCCGGGGCTCCGGCGCAACATGTCGCCGGAGCGGCCACATCGAACCAAAATGCCGAATGCGGCGCATATGCTGGCCTTGCCGGAACAGCCGGTCGATCAATCCGGAGGACACTATCATGCGCAGGATTTCTTCCTATTTCGCAGCTGCACTTGCAGTGACAACCGTGGCGGCCACGCTGGCCGCTTCGACCGCTCAGGCTCATGCCATCTGGTTCGCACAGCGTGCAAAGCAGCTGGCGCTGATCTACGGCATCGGCGCCGACGATCTGGACGCCGTCAAGCGCGTGCCGCTAGTCAACTCCGTCACCGGACTCGACGCGGAAGGTCTGCCAGTAAAGGCGTCGCTTCGCGTTGCCGGCATCGTTCCCGTCGTGGACAGCGACGAGCCGCTTGCGGTCGTGGCCGCCGTGATGGACTACGGCGTGTGGTCGAAGGACGCTGCGGGCACCTGGCACAACAAGGGCATGGATGAGGTCAAGGACGCGACCGTCAGCGAGCATAACTTCAAATATGCCGTTTTCATCAACCAGATGCCGGCCAAGCCCATTCCGCTGATCCCCGGGCACAAGCTGCAACTGATCCCCGTTGGCACGCAGCTTCCCCAGACCATGGGCCAGCCCATCAAGCTGCGCGCGTTCTACGATGGCAAGCCCGCGCCGGGCGTCGACATCATGGAGGACTTCGTCAACGATCCTGACCAGAAGCCGTTGAAAACCGATGCGCAAGGCTACGTGACGTTTCCCGTCCGCAACCAGGGCCTCAACGTCGTCGTCGGCATCTCCGTCAGCCCCAGCGATAACCCCACCCGCTACAAGCAGATGGAGCACAGCGCGTCACTTGCGTTCGTTCTGCCTCACGCGCCGGAATAATCGGACCGCCTGACGGGAGAGCTATCATGAACATCAAAGCCATCATCGCCGGGCTGTCGCTGGCAGCGCTTCCCGTCTGCGCCAGCGCCCACGGTTCGATGGAGCCGGTCCACGGCGGGCTGGTGACAATGTCCGGCGACACCAAGGTCGAGCTGGTTCGCGGCGCCCAAGGCGTCGACATCTACCTCTCGGAGGAAGACGAACCGCTTGCCGCGTCGGGCTTCACCGGAAAGCTGACGATTGTCACCGGCACCGCCAAAACAGACGCCGCGCTGGTAGCCGGGGCCGGCAACAAAATGACAGCTCCCGGGCTGGACGTTGCTTCTGGCGCCAAGGTGATCGTGGCCCTGGCCAGCGCGCCTCTCCGTCCATCGCCGTCTTTCGAGGCGCTTGCGATGGGCGGAGTGGGACAACGAACGCACCGCCGAATGCCACAGGGCAGCGCAGCGGCGCGTTTGTCCGGCCGGTTCCCCGCGGCCCCGAGTGGCGCAGGATATGGCCGCTTAAGGCCGCAGCCAGTGCCGCGCCAGGCCCATGTGGAGGCGGATGCCGCGTTCCAGCACGTCGTCGTTGAAGTCATAGTGCGGGTTGTGCAGCGGCGCCGGATCGTGGCCGCGTCCCTGCCCCAACCAGATATAGGCGCCGGGGCGCTGCTGCAGCATGAAGGAAAAGTCCTCCGACGTCGCCGCCGGTTCCGGGGCGAGCAGCGCGTTGCCGACCGTGGCGGCCACCGCCAGTGCATCGGCGGCGGCTTGCGGGTCATTGATCGTGGCGGGATAGTAGCGGTCGTACTCGAGTTCGGTCCGCACTTCGAAAGAGGCTTCCGTCCCGCGCAGCATCTGACGCAGGCGTTCCTCGATGCGGTCCTGCACCGCCGGATCGAACGTGCGCACGGTGCCGCCCAGCCTGACTTCGGCGGGCAGCACGTTATGCGCGTGGCCGCCGGCGATCTGCGTTACCGAAAGCACCGCGAACGCGGAAGGCGGCACATCGCGCGAAACGATGGTGTTGAACTGCTGCACCAGCGAGGCCGCCGCCAGGATCGCATCGGGGGTGTCCTGCGGCAGCGCCGCATGTCCACCCTTGCCGGTGATGGTGATGCGGTACTTGTCCGCCGCGCCCATGATCGCGCCAGGCCGCGTGGCGATGGTGCCGGCGGGCAGCCCCGGCCAGTTGTGCAGGGCATAGACGCGGTCACACGGAAAGCGTTCGAACAGCCCTTCCGCAATCATCTGCCGTGCACCGCCGAGCCCTTCCTCGGCAGGCTGGAAGATCAGGTGCAAAGTGCCGGAAAACTGCGGATCGCGCGCCAAGGCCTGCGCCGCGCCCAGCAGCATGGCCACATGCCCGTCATGCCCGCAGCCGTGGAAGCAGCCCGGCACCGTGCTCTGCCAGGCAAGCTCGGTCTGTTCGTGGATCGGCAGGGCATCCATATCCGCGCGCAGGCCCAGCGTTCGCGTGCCCTCGCCCGCGCGGATCACGCCGACGAGGCCGGTGCCGCCGATCCCCTCATGCACTTCGATGCCCGCCGCGCGCAGCACTTCGGCGATGCGGGCGGCGGTGCGATGCTCAACGAAGCCGAGTTCCGGGTGCGCATGGATATCGCGCCGCAAGGCGACCAGCGGTTCGATCAGGTCAGACAGGTCGTTCATCGTTGTCCGATGCCCCCTTTCATTTCTTCAGCGGCCCGCGCCCGCAGACGCGCCGGTATCGATGATGCGCGGGATTATTGGTTCCCGAACAGGTTCTGGATCGGGAAGTGATGCTTGATGAAAGGCGACTTGATCACGACGTAGCTGAAGTACTTCTCGATCCCATAGTCGCTTTCCAGCATATCCTCGATGATCGACTGATAGTGCCCCACCCCGCGCGCGACGAACTTGAGCAGATAATCATAGCCGCCGCTCACGACGTGGCATTCCACGATCTCCTCAATCTTGACGATCCGGGATTCAAAGCGGGAAAAGTCCCCCCGGCGGTGCTCGCTCAGGGTCACTTCGGTGAAAACGGTCAGGAATTCACCCAGCTTGTTGAGATTGATGTGCGCGCCATAGCCGGTGATGTAGCCGGCCTGTTCCAGCCGCTTGACCCGCGTCAGGCAGGGGCTGGGGGAAAGGCCCACGGCATCGGACAGTTCGACATTGGTGATCCGGCCCGATTGCTGCAGGTTCGCCAGGATCTTCAGGTCGATCCGGTCAAGCTTGGGTCCAGGCAGCATCCCGATCGTTCTCCTTAGTCCGATACTGCACGCATATTGTGCCGTTCGGAAACCTCATCCAGAAACTTTTCCACGCGTTCGAAGATCGCCGCATACTGCTCCCACAGCCAAAAACAGCTTTCAGACCACTTAGGGCTAAGCACGCCATGCTCAGGTGCCTCCGATCGAGCTGGAAGAGAATGGTCAGGTCACACCTGTTCCGACACCGCGATCAACGCCTTGCGCAGCGCGTCGAGGAAGAGATCGGCATGTTCGCGCTGGCACACCAGCGGCGGCCGCACCTTGAGAGTGTCCTCATTCGCCCCGGTGGTACTGATCAGCACCCCATTGTCCCGCATGACGTTGACGAGATCCAGCGCCGCCGCGCGCCGCTGCGCCGGAGCGCCGTCTTCGGGGCCGACGTCGACGCCGAAGAAAAGGCCGGCATTGCGGATCGCGCGGATGCCCGGCACCTGGGTCGCCAGCGCCTCCAGCCCAGCCCGCAGATGCCCCGCCACATCCACGACGTTCTCCAGAATGCGGTCTCTCTGAAGGATGGTCAGCACGGCATTGGCAGTGGCGATACCGACGGTATTGCCGGCGAAAGTATTAGAGTAGCGCGCGGTCTGGCCGAATTTTTCCATCGGGATGCTGCGCCCGACAACGGCCCCGATCGGAAAGCCGTTGCCCATGGGCTTGCCCAGCGTGGCCAGGTCCGGGACGATGCCATGCCGTGCGAACCCCCACATATGCGATCCGGTGCGGCCGAAGCCGGGCTGCACTTCATCCGATATGACCAGACCGCCAGCCTGCCGCACGGCATCGGCCGCGCCGTTGATGAACCCCGGCGGATCGATCCAAACGCCGTCGCTGGAAAAGATGCTGTCGAACAGGAATGCGGCCACGCCGATGCCGCGCCGTTCCAGATCGGTGATGGCGCCGCGCACCTCTGCTTCGAAGAACGCCGCAGCCTGATCGGCAGGCACGCCGGCCGCCCCCGGCAGGCGGACCATGCGCACAAAGGGGCTGAGCTTGACCGCCGCGCCAAGATTCGGCGACACTGCCGCGACAGCCGCGCTTGTCCCATGATAAGCATAGGAGGTGACGATCACGCCTTCATGACCGCTGACAAGGCGCGCGATGCGCAGCGCAAGGTCATTCGATTCACTGCCGGTGCAGGTGAACACCACCCGGTCAAGCTCTTGCGGAAACGTGGCTGTCAGCCGTTCGGCATAGTCGACCAGCCGAGGCTCGAGATAGCGGGTATTGGCACTGATCCTCGCGGCCTGCTCGCTCATCGCGGCATTGACCTCCGGATGGCAGTGCCCGAGCGAAGGAACGTTGTTGTAAAAATCCAGATAAGCGCGGCCATCCGGATCATAGAGCCACATGCCCTCACCCCGGACGAAGTGGACCGGCTTGCGGTACTGCAGGCGGTACGAAGCGCCGAGCACGGCATCGCGCCGCGCGATCAATTCGGCTTCGCGCTGCGGAAGCTCGGCCTCGCCTGGCCGGAAGCGGTTGGGCATGAGATCTGTGGTCATAGCGTTCAGCCTGCGGTGGGAAGGGGCAGATGGTCGAAAACGGGCGGCACCGTCATGGGCGGCCCAGCAATGCCGCAGCGCGCACGGCCACTTCGGCTGCCGGCCCATCCAGGGCGGAGAGGATGGACAGGCCGCGCTCCGCCCGGTGCACGTTCTTCATGATATAAGGCGCGTCTGCCGGAAAAAGGTGCGACCGCCAGGTATTGACGTATTCGGCACCGCCCAGCGGCGTGTCCTCCTGCGTCGCGAAATGCGCGGCCGCGATCGCCAGGTCCTGCAGACGGGGATTCCAGCCGCCGTCGCCGAAATCGATGAAGGCAATGCCGTCATCGGCCTTGATCATGTTGAAGGGGCTGGGATCATTGTGGGTGACCTGCCATTGCAATGCGCCGATCCGCGGCAATACGTGCTCGCGGTACTGCGCCATGGCGAAGCAGACCTGCCGCAGCGTTTCCCCCACAGGCAGATACCGTTCCAGCTCCGCCAGCCAGGGCCAGCAAGAAAGGTTCCAGAGGACCGGCCGCCGCGCCGCCGGCGCATCGATCCCGGCCATTGCAACATTGATGCGGGCCAGCGCCGCGCCAACATCGTACAGCAGGACTTGGGAGCGGGGCTCTTCGTGCAGCGGCGCCCCGCCGATGCGTGACTGGAGATAACCGCCGACATCGCCCTGATCGAACATCAGCTCGCCCGAAAGGGTCGGCACGATGTGCGGCGCGATCACGCCGGGCACCCCGCGCAACCCGTCCAGGACCGCCGCCTGAAAGCGGAAGCTTTCCACGGCGTGCGCCCTGGACGACGACTTGAAAATGTATCGCTGTCCGCCGGGCACCCGGACTTCGAAGGTCCGTTCCACCTCGGAGGACAGAACGGAAACCGAAGCGCGGTATCCATAGTGACGATCAAGCAGCAACGCGGACAGGTCTGGCTCCGAAGCATCGGGCAACATTGCCAGGCGGTCCCGGCCCGCGAGGAAGTAAGCCTTCCCCTCTCCCGATCCCGCACCCCCGGCAGCGGGAGGCGCCGCGCCGGCTGCTCCTGCGGCGCTCACGCCCGGTGCCGGGAAGGAAGGGTCCTGCCGCGCTGCCACCTTATCACGCCCCCGTCAGATGCCGAATACTCCCGGCAAGTGGCTGACGTCGGGGATTTCCGTATATTCATAGAACGGATTGGCGGGTTCGTGGCCGCGGTTCACCCAGACCTTGCTCTTGATACCGATGTCGTAGGCCGACATCAGATCGTGCCGGAACGACGACGAGACGTGGGTGATGTCTTCAGGACCGCAGCCCAGCGTGTCGAACATGTACTCGAACGCCTGCAGGTGGGGCTTGTAGGCGCCCGCCTCCTCGGCCGTCAGGACCGCGTGAAACGGCGCGCCCAGCTTCGCCACGTTGGACGGAATTTGCGCGACCATCGAATTGGTCAGAATGACAAGAGGGATTTCGTTCGCCAGCTTGGCCAGCCCCTCGGGCACGTCCGGATGCGGCCCCCAGGTCGGGATGCGGTTATAGACATCTTCGGCCAGCTCGGGGCGGAACGCCACGTTGTTGCGCTTGCAGGTGCGTTCGAGCGCGTTGTGCACGACATCCGCATAGGGCTTCCAGTCCCGCAGCACTTCGTCGAAGCGGTAGGCCTGAAAGTTCTTGATGAACTCATCCATCTGCGCGTCGGTCAGAAGGTGGCCGAAAAGATCCCTTGCGGCATCGGCCATCTGGAAATTGATCAGCGTACCATGGCAGTCAAACGTGACGTACTTGGGACGAAAGCGGCTCATGTGATTACCTCCCGGTCTTGACGGGATCATCGTAGCGCGCAAGCCGCAGGCCAATTGCCGAATGTGCAAACCCTTCGGCAGGATGTTCCGAAATGCGGCGCAGCTACCGCCATTCTTGCCTGACGAAGGCCTGCTGCCCCCCTGCTGGCGTGGCTTGGCCTATCGCGGCCGCCAGCGCTTTCGAGCGAACGCCTTAATGGGCATCCCCCGCCTGTATCGCAGCCACGAGAATTGCGATGGTCGGACGGCTGCGCAATTCGGCAACGTCGACATGAGGCGCGAAAACCAGCCCTATGTCGCGGGTATAGTCAAATCCCTCCAGCGGCACGCGATTCACGCCCGGCTCCTGAAAGCAGTCGGGCATGATCGTCACGCCCAGGCCAGCACGCACATAGCTCAAGGCCTTGTCGTCACTGGTGGTTCGCGATGGGAAAACCGGGCGCACCCCCCGCGTGGTGAAGAAGCGGCTGGTCTCGGGAAGCAACTCGCAATGACGGCGCACGATCATGGGATCGTTGACCAATTCCTCGGCGCGAATGACCTTTCTCTGGGCAAAGGGGTGCGACGCGCTCAGCGCCAGGGAATAGCCTTCCGTCAGGATCCGCTCGCTGGGGTAGAGATCGTCGCCTTCGCGCAGCATCATGAGGGCAAGATCGATGCGCCCGCGCGCGAGACGCTCGCGCAAGTCGCGTTCCTTGCCTTCCACCAGTTCGACCGGAACGCCCGCCGCCTGCGCGCTGTGTTGCTCGAGGAAGGATTCGATCCACTGGCGGGGTGTCGTCGACAGGACGCCAAGCCGGATCGGCTGAACCGCATTCGTCCCCGCGACCGCGCGCTCGGCAGCCGCGAAACCGCCCTCGATGGCACGGGCGAAAGACACCAGGCTAGCGCCGGCTTCGGTCAGCGCCACGCGCCGGTTGGTGCGATTGAAAAGCGAACGCCCAAGCGATTTCTCGAGCTTCGCGATACCGACCGACAAGGTCGGCTGCGACACGTTGCAGGCCGCCGCGGCGCGCGAGAAATTGCCCATGTCCACAACAGACAGGAAGTAGCGGAGATGGTAGCGATCGATCATAGACAAACTCTATACCGTGCATCGCGATCTTTCAATTTTTCAAATCATCCGATTGGCCGTAAGTTGGCGCCAACGAAAGCTGGAGATGATGATGGCTGAACTGGACTTTGCCCTGGGCGAAACGACGAACATGATCCGCGAGACGACGCGGCGCTTTGCTTTGGACCGGATCGAGCCGATCGCGGCACGGATCGACGCCGAAGACAGTTTCGCGCGCGAACTGTGGCCCGAAATGGGTGCGCTCGGGCTCCATGGCATTACCGTCGAGGAAGAAGATGGCGGGCTTGGCCTCGGCTACCTCGAGCATCTCATCGCCTGCGAGGAAATCAGCCGTTCCTCGGCCGCCATCGGGCTGAGCTATGGCGCCCATTCCAATCTGTGCGTCAACCAGATCCGCCGCTGGGGCAATGCCGAACAGAAGGCCCGCTATCTGCCCAAGCTGATATCGGGCGAGCATGTCGGCAGTCTGGCCATGTCGGAATCCGGCGCCGGCTCGGACGTTGTCTCGATGAAGCTGCGCGCCGACAAGGTCGATGGCGGTTTCCGCCTGAACGGGACCAAATTCTGGATCACCAATGCGACCTATGCGGATACCCTTGTGGTCTATGCCAAGACGACACCGGACGCCGGATCGAAGGGCATTACCGCCTTTCTGATCGAAAAGGATTTCGCCGGATTCTCGATCGGCCAGAAAATCGACAAAGTCGGCATGCGTGGCTCGCCGACGGCGGAACTCGTCTTCGACGATTGCTTCGTTCCCGACGCACAGGTCATGGGACCTCTCAATGGCGGGGTCAAAGTGCTGATGTCGGGCCTCGACTATGAGCGCGTCGTGCTCTCGGGCATCCAGCTTGGCATCATGCAGGCCTGTCTCGACGTCGTCGTGCCCTATGTTCGCGAGCGCAAGCAGTTTGGACGCCCGATCGGCGAATTCCAGCTGATGCAGGCCAAGATCGCCGACATGTATGTCGCCCTCAACAGCGCGCGCGCCTATGTCTATGCGGTCGCCAAGGCCTGTGATGCCGGGCAGACCACCCGCTTCGATGCCGCCGGCTGCATTCTGCTGGCTTCGGAAAATGCCGTGAAGGTCGCCGGTGAGGCGATCCAGGCCCTGGGCGGCGCGGGCTACACCAAGGACTGGCCGGTCGAGCGTTACTGGCGCGATGCCAAGCTGCTTGATATCGGTGCCGGCACCAACGAAATCCGGCGCATGCTGATCGGCCGGGAGCTGATCAACGACGGCTCAAATCGCGCATAACGGGGCCTCTCATGACTATCATCCGTACCTCTATCGACTCCGCAGAGGAAGGGTTCGCCGCGAACGCGCCCCATAGGCCGACGCCTTGCGGGAAACGATCGCCACCAGCGCCCTTGGCGGATCGGAACAGCACCGCGCCCGCCACGAGGCACGTGGCAAATTGCTGCCGCGCGACCGGGTCGAACGCCTGCTGGATCCGGCTTCTCCCTTTCTCGAAGTCGGGGCACTGGCGGCCAACGGCATGTATGGGGCATCGGATGTCGGCCGAAGGCATTCCCCAGATCGCCTGCGTGATGGGTAGCTGTACCGCTGGCGGTGCCTATGTGCCGGCGATGTCGGACGAAACGGTGATCGTGCGCAATCAGGGCACGATCTTCCTCGCCGGCCCGCCGCTGGTGCAGGCGGCAACCGGTGAGATCATCTCGGCCGAGGAACTGGGCGGCGCGGAAACGCTCGGCCGCAAGTCCGGCGTTGTCGAT
>JARROF010000058.1:0-14013 GCA_037384205.1 Novosphingobium sp.
CCGATTTCACCGATACCGAGCCCTTTGAGATCACCCTTGGTGCCCGCAGGATCGAGGAGGGCCGCGTCGAGGGCGGCAAGCTGCCGTTGCAACCGGTTCATCCGGGTTTCCGTCTCGGTGACTTTCCGGCGAAGGGCTTTCAGTTCCTCGCGTGCAACGGTGCCGGCCTTGCGGGAGGGCTTGTCATCGGTTCGGGCGGGCCTGTCTTCCGTCTTGGGCTGGTTCCGGCCCAGAACGAAATCGACATAGTCCTCCATCGATCCCTCGTAGTTGCGGGCTGACCCCTGATCGACCAGCACCAGCCGGTCGGCGGCGAGTTCGACCATGTGCCGGTCGTGGCTGACGAGAATGACCGCGCCTTCGAAAGCGTTGAGTGCTTGCACCAATGCTTCGCGAGCATCGACATCGAGGTGGTTGGTCGGCTCGTCCAGGATGAGCAGGTGCGGCGCCTCGCGTGTGACCAGAGCCAGTGCAAGGCGCGCACGTTCGCCGCCGGACAGTGTTCGCGTTTCCGCTGTCGCACGGTTGCCCGAAAAGCCGAAGCGGCCAAGCTGGCCGCGCACGGCGAGCGGCGGTTTGTCCGGCATTGCGCGGGTCATCAATTCAAGCGGGGTTGAGCCGGCCGGCAATTCCTCGACCTGGTATTGCGTGAAATAGCCGATGCGGATTTTGGGGGAGAAGCTGAGGGAACCTTCCATCGGTTCGAGCTGGCGCGCAAGCAGGCGGGCCAGTGTGGTCTTGCCGTTGCCGTTGCGGCCGAGCAGGGCAATGCGGTCCTCGGGATCGATCCGCAGGTTGAGCCGCCGCAGCACCGGTTCATCGGGAGCGTACCCTACGGCGGCAAGATCCATCGTTACCAGCGGCGGGCGCAGTTCGTCCGGACTCGGGAAGTCGAAGCTCATCGAGGGATCTTCGCTCATCGCCGCGATCGGCTGCATCCTCGCCAGCATCTTGGCGCGCGACTGTGCTTGCTTGGCCGTGGATGCGCGGGCTGAATTGCGCGCGACATAATCGGCCAGCTTCTTGCGCTGTGCTTCCTGGTTGACGCGTGCGGCGGCGGCCTGCGCGGCGCGTTCGGCCCGAAGGCGCTCGAAGCTGTCGTAAGAGCCCGGGTACAGTGTGAGCTTGCCGCCCTGCAAATGCAGGATGTGATCGGCCACGGTGTTGAGCAGATCGCGTTCATGGCTGATGACCAGCAAGGTGCCCGGATAGCTCTGGAGGAAGCTTTCCAGCCACAGGGTCGCTTCGAGGTCGAGGTGGTTCGACGGTTCGTCAAGGAGCAGGACGTCCGGTTGCGAAAACAGCAGCGCGGCCAGTGCCACGCGCATCTTCCATCCGCCGGAAAAGCTGTCCAGCTGCCGTGCCTGCATTGCTTCGTCAAAGCCCAGGCCGACGAGAATACGGGCCGCGCGGGCGGGGGCAGCATAGGCATCAATTGCGATCAGACGATCATGCACGTCCCCGAGACGGTCCGGATCGGTGCATGTTTCGGATTCGGCAAGCAGGGCGGTGCGCTCGGTATCGGCCTCCAGTACCGCTTCGAATGGCGTGCGCGTACCGCTTGGGGCTTCCTGCGCGATATAGCCCAGACGCGCGCGCCTGGGCATTTCGACCGCTCCGCCGTCCGGTTCCAGTTCACCGATGATCGCCTTTACCAGCGTCGATTTACCGGCCCCGTTGCGTCCGATCAGCCCGATCTTTCCGCACTGCGGCAGGGTTGCGCTTGCCCCGTCAAGGATGGTGCGGCCACCAAGGCGCACGGTGATGTCTCGGATCGTCAGCATTTTGGCGCGCCTAGCAGGACCTGAGAAGAAAGCAAAACGGGCTTGCGTTAGTCCGCCATAAGATTGATCTGCTGCAATGCAGTGCCATGATGGTGTAAGCACAAGCCGTCAGGTCTGCAGCCGGATCGAGGAGTGCCGATGAAGAAATCCGTGATCGGTGTCGCCGTGCTGGCGGTGCTTGTTGTCGCCGGGGTAATCTGGTGGGTCTTTCATGACAGTAAGGACGCAAACACGCTGGTCCTGCAGGGGAATGTCGACGTTCGGCAGGTTTCGCTGGCGTTTGACGGCAGCGGCCGCATAGAGGCGATGCATGCCGAGGAGGGGGACCGGATCAAGGCCGGAGATTTGCTGGCTGTGCTCGACACGCAAACGCTTTCTCTGGAAGCGGCACAGGCCGAAGCGAAGATGAAGGCCGACCGGCAGAACCTGCTGCGGATGCAGAACGGTTCGCGGCCGGAAGAAATCGCCCAGGCCCGCGAGCGCCTTGTCGCAGCACAGGCGGATGCGACGCGAGCCGCGGCCGATCTGGCGCGCGTGCAGGCCGTCGCTGCGAGCACAGATGGCAAGGGCGTGAGCGATCAGGAGATTGACCGCGCCGCCAGTATCGCCAAGGCATCGAAAGCCCAGGTCGAACAGGCCAACGAAGCCTTGCAACTGACGCTCAAGGGGCCGCGGGCAGAGGATGTGGCGGCAGCAAAAGCGCAGCTCAAGGCATCGCAGGCAGCCTTTGCCCTCTATCGTCACAGGATTGACCAAGGTGAATTGCGCGCGCCTGAGGATGCAGTCGTGCGTGCGCGTCTGGCGGAAGTGGGGGACATGGCGTCTCCACAAAGGCCGGTGTTCGAACTGGCCCTGACAAGCCCCAAGTGGGTCCGCGTCTATGTCAATGAAAAGGACCTCGGACGGATCAAGCCGGGAATGGCCGCGCAGGTCATGACAGACACCGCGCCCGACCAGCCAGTACCGGGCAAAGTAGGCTATATTTCATCGGTTGCAGAGTTCACGCCCAAGGCGGTAGAGACCGAGGAACTGCGTACGGCGCTGGTTTATGAAGTGCGTGTGCTGACGGACGACAAGGCTGACTCCTTGCGCCTTGGCCAACCGGTTACGGTCAAGTTGAAGTTCGGGCCCGAGGCGTGAACGGCACGCTGCCCAGCGTCGTCATCGAAGGGTTGAGCAAGACGTTCGATGGTCCCGACGGCAAGCCCTTTGAGGCGATTGGCGGTATTTCGCTGTCAATCCCGCCGGGCACGCTGGCGGCCATTGTCGGCCCCGACGGGGCGGGCAAGACGACGTTGATGCGGATGATGGCGGGATTGCAGCGGCCTGACGGTGGAAGGTTGCAGGTCCTAGGTATCGATCTGGCCGTCGATCCCCAGGAGGTGCAGAACCGGATCAGCTACATGCCGCAGCGCTTTGGTCTTTATGACGACCTGTCGGTGCAGGAGAACCTCGATCTCTATGCGGACCTGCACGGTGTTCCCGCGGATGTGCGGGCAGGGCGTTTCGCGCGCCTGCTGGAGATGACCGACCTTGCGCGGTTCACCGGGCGGCCTGCGGGCAAGCTCTCGGGCGGGATGAAACAGAAGCTGGGACTGGCCTGCACGCTGGTGCGGGTGCCGGACCTTCTTCTGCTTGATGAGCCCAGCGTTGGCGTAGATCCGCTGTCCCGGCGAGACTTGTGGGAAATCATCGAGCAACTCATCGAGTCGGACGGACTCAGCGTCATCGTGAGCACGGCCTATATGGATGAGGCGGAACGCTGCGATCACGTTTTCGTGCTCAACCGTGGCCTGTTACTGGCGGAGGGAACGCCGGATCAGCTCAGGGAGAAGGCGAAAGGCCTGACTCATGTGGTGCTCCCCGGCGATGGTTTGCCGGCCCGCGACCTGCAGGCGCGACTGATCGATGCTCCTGATCTTGTCGTCGATGCCGTGCCCAGCGGCGGGCAAGTACGCTTCATCTGTCAACCCGGTTGCGATGAGGCCGGGTTGAAGGCTCTGCTGCGTGATTGCGATTGCCGGCCGAGAAAGGAAGAGCTGGAAGACGCCTTCATGCTCCTGCTTCATCAGCACGACGGATCAGGTGGCAGATCGGGCGGCGTGTCGGTTTCGCCGCCCCTGGCTTCGGAGGCATCCGTCGCATTGCAGAACGGCCGGGGAGAAGGCCCGGTTATTCTCGTGCGCGATCTTGTGCGGCGGTTCGGCGATTTCACGGCTGTGGCCAATACGAGCTTCGAAGTGCAGCGGGGGGAAATTTTCGGACTGCTGGGCCCGAACGGTGCGGGCAAGACCACAACGTTCCGGATGCTTTGCGGACTGCTTCCGGCGACGAGCGGCGAGCTTCAGGTGGCGGGTGTGAACTTGCGCAAGGCGCGGGCTGTGGCACGGGCGCGCATCGGCTATGTCGCGCAGAAGTTCTCCCTCTATTCGAACCTGTCGGTATATGAGAACCTGGACTTTTTCGGCGGAGCCTATGGTTTGCGCGGCAGGGCGCGTCGGGAGCGGGTGAACGAGATCATCCGGCAGTTCGATCTCGATGCCGATGCCCAGAGCGGCAATCTGCCGCTGGGTTACAAGCAGCGCCTGGCCATGGCGGCGGGATTACTGCACAGGCCCGAAATCCTGTTTCTGGATGAACCGACCAGCGGCATCGACCCGCTTGCCCGGCGCGCGTTCTGGCGCACGATCACGGCCCTGTCGCAGGCCGGGGTTACAGTGGTCGTGACGACCCATTTCATGGAAGAGGCCGAGTACTGCGACAGGATCGCCATCCAGGACGCCGGTCATTTGCTGGCTTTGGGCACGCCGCGAGAAGTGCGCGAATGCTCGGGCATCACGGAAGGCCACATGAACGAGGCTTTCATCGCGATTGTCGAACAGGCCCGCGCTGCCGAGGCTGAAGGGCGTAAGGTGGCATGAGCAGTTCCGCCTTCAAGGTTCGCCTCGTTGCCCTGGTGCGTAAGGAGACCCGCCAGATGCTGCGTGACCGCAGCAACCTGCTTGTCGGTCTGATCTTGCCGGTCGTTCTGATCCTGCTGTTCGGGTACGGGCTTTCGTTCGACGTCAAGAACGCACCTGTCGCGCTGGTGATGGATAACAATTCGTCGGCCGCGCGCGAGGCTGTTTCGGGGATCGGCGGGTCGCGCTATCTGCATCCGGTGCGGGTTGGCAGCATGGCGGAAGCGGATGCCTTGCTGAGGACAGGCAAAGTCGATGCGATCGTGCGAGTGCCGATCGATTTCGCCCAGCAGCAGGCCCGTGGTCATGCTCAGGTTCAGCTTATCCTCAACGGCATAGACTCGACGACGGCGACGGCTCTGGAGGCTTATGTCGGCGGTGCCATGGGCACTGTTGCGCTGCGCCGGACGGACCGTGGCGCCCCTTCCGTCCCGAGCGCCGGCAGCGTATCGCTCGTGCAGCGGACCTGGTTCAATGAGGCGGGGATCAGCACGTGGTATCTCGTGCCCGGACTGGTCGCTTTGATCATGACGCTGGTCGGGGCCTTTCTGACATCGCTGCTGATCGCGCGCGAATGGGAGCGCGGTACGCTGGAAGCGCTGTTTGTCACGCCGGTGCGGCCGCTGGAGCTCGTTCTGGCAAAGGTCGCGCCGTACCTGATCATTGGCCTGATTGACCTTGTCATGTGTGTCATCGCCGCCCGCGTCCTGTTTCAGGTGCCGATTCGCGGTTCGCTGCTGGCGATCCTGCTTACGTCCATGGCTTACCTGATTGTTTCGCTGTTGATGGGGCTGTTTATCTCCGGAGTGACACGCAACCAGTTCGCGGCGAGCCAGATGGCGCTTCTTACCAGCTTCATGCCGGCCATGATGCTGTCGGGATTCGTGTTCGATCTTCGCAATGTGCCCCTTGGGGTCAAGGTCGCCAGCCAGATCGTGCCCGCCACGCACTTCATGGGGGTAATCAAGACGCTGTTTCTCGCCGGGACCGACTGGGGCATGGTGGCGCGCAGTTGCGCGATCATGTCCGGATATGCGTTGCTGCTGCTGGCGCTGACCTGGCGTACTGTACGCAAGAGGCTGGACTAGGCCGATGGAGCGTCTGATCGCCACTATCGCCCAGATACTTGCGTTGTGCCGTAAGGAAGTCCTCGCGCTGGTCAAGGATCCGGCAAACCGGGTGATCCTGATCGGCCCGGCACTGATCCAGTCGATGCTGTTCGGCTATGCGGCAACGTTCGATCTGAAGCACGTTCCCTATGCCGTACTTGATCAGAGCCACAGCGCGGCTTCGACTGACTTCCTTGCCCGGCTGGACGGCACCGGAATTTTCAATCGCCAGATAACGCTGACCAGTTCGGCACAGATCGCTGACGCAATCGACGGCGGACAGGCGCTCATGGCTGTGAGCATTCCGGCCGATTTCGCGACGCGGCTGGCGGAAGGCCGGCAGGCGCCGGTGCAGGTCGTTTTCGACGGCCGAAATTCGACGACCGCCGGTGCCGCCGCAGGCTATGTGAATTCGGTGGTGACTTCGTACAACCGGGAGCGGGAAGGGCTCTCCCCGATCACGGTCGTGCGGAGAGCCTGGTTCAATCCCAATCTCGATTCCCGCTGGCAGATATTGCCTGCGATGATCGCCACGCTTTCCATGCTGCAGACGTTGCTTCTGGCAGCGCTTTCGGTCGCGCGTGAGCGGGAGCAGGGGACGTTTGACCAGTTGCTGGTAACGCCGCTGACGCCGATGCAGATCCTCATCGGCAAGGCGGTGCCCGCTGTGCTGATTGGGGTTATGCAGTCCACGCTGGTGCTGTTGATCACCCGGTTCTGGTTCGGCATTCCCATGACCGGGGCGCCGTGGCTGCTCTATCTTGGCCTGTTCGGGTTTACCGGGGCGTCAGTGGGAATCGGCATGTCGATTTCGGCGCTGGCGCTGAACATGCAGCAGGCCATGCTCTATACATTCCTGCTGATCATGCCGCTGACGCTGCTGTCCGGCCTCATTACGCCGATCCGGAACATGCCTGAATTGCTCCAAATCCTGACGTACGGCAATCCGCTGCGCTTTGGCGTCGATCTGGTGCGGCGCGTTTATCTTGAGGGCGCGGGCCTGTCCGATATCGCGTTCGACTTTCTGCCCCTGTTCGTGATGGCCAGCATCACGATGCCGCTTTCGGCCTGGCTGTTTCGTAACCGACTGGCCTGATGAAGATGGATATCCTGTCATGACATCCGCCCGTATTCCGCCCTTCCTTGTCCTCGGCCCGATTCTCGCATCGCTCGCCGGATGCACGATGGGCCCGAATTTCGTCCCGCCGCAGCCGACGGCGCCCGGCGACTGGTCGAGTTGGCGCAGCGGCGACTCCTCGCTGATCGCGCCGGTGGGCACGGATGAGACGATTCCCTCCAACTGGTGGACGCTTTTCGGCGATCCCGTGCTCGACGGGCTCGAACGTGAAGCATTGGCCGCAAGTCCCGATCTTGAGACCGCCGCGTTGCACTACGCGCAGGCGCGTGTTCAGCTTGAAGGAGCCGGGGCGGGCGGGCGGCCGCAAGTGAATGTCGGTGCGGATGTTGTACGCAATCGGCAGAGCGAGCATGGCGCTTCCACCCGGTTGTTCGATGTGATCGGTTCCGACCGGAGTGCGCTGGCCAAGTACCTGGCCGAACCTTTTACGCTGTATCAGGGCGGTTTCGATGCGGCCTGGGAACTCGATCTGTGGGGCAAGGTGCGGCGGCAGGTCGAGCAGGCCGGCGCGGGGGTGCAACAGCAGCAGGCCTTACTCGATCTGGCCCGTCTCAGCATCATCAGCGAAGTGGCGCAGGCTTATTTCGATCTGCGCACGACGCAGCGCCAGATCGACATTGCGCAGGACGATATCGCCTTGCTGCAGGATCGGGTCGGGATCGTTTCTGCCCGCGTAAACGGCGGGCTTGATGACCACACCGGTCTGGAGCAGGAGAGCGCCCGGCTCAATGCCGCGCGCGGCAGGCTGCCGGCCCTGAAAGCCGGTGAGGCGATGCAGACCAATCGAATCACCTTGCTCCTGGGCAAGCATCCGGGCGAGTTGAACGAGGAACTCTCCGCGCACGGCAAGGTGGCGGCTGCCGGACTGCCGGATCTGTCGCTCGGGATGCCCTCACAAGTGGCTCTTCGCCGCCCGGATGTCAGGGCTGCGGTGGCCCGGCTTCACGCAGCGACGGCCGGGATCGGTGTCGCCACCGCCGATCTTTATCCCAGCATTCGGCTGGGCGGCAGTTTCAATCTGGAATCATATCGCAGCCAGAACCTGTTTGACTGGGCGAGCCGTGCCTGGTCGATCGGCCCAAGTCTCGATTTGCCGCTCTTCGACGGCGGGCGCAGGCGCGCGGTGGTGAAGCTGCGCAAGCTCGAAGCTCGTGAGGCTGCGGTCGGCTATCAGAAAACCGTGCTGAAGGCCTGGCAGGAAATTGACGATGCCCTGAGTGGCTATGCGGCCGATCGCCAGCAGGACCGCACATTGTCCGCACGCGTCGCGAACACCGCCAACGCGCTGGGCCTCGTGCAGGCGCGATACAAGGCAGGGGCTGTGAATTATCTGCCAGTGATCGATGCCCGGCGTGCGTACTTGCAGGCCCTGAGCGATCAGGCCGATCTGAAAGGGCGCTTGAACATACGCTTCGTTGCGCTCAACAAGGCGATCGGAAACGCGCCGCAAGACAAACCGCCGCAAGACAAACCATAGCCCGTTCAGGGTCGCGCGAAAAGTTATCAACACATATCGCGCTGCAAATACGGCGGATCGAATGGCGGCTTCATGGTCAAAGTGGTGCAAACCGCTAAGCGATAATGCTTGCAAGGCAGAATCACTTGTGATTCTATCGTTTGATGAGGACCATGCGGCAAGATCCCGGCATTGTGAAAGAGAGGCTCGTTCAGGGGCTGTCACTGGCTGTGCTGCTGATGATGGGGCTTTTTGTCGTAGCCGGGCCGAGCGGCCTTATCGCCTGGGGCGAAAACCAGCACTTGCTGGAGCAGCGCCGTGTTAAGCTTGCCGAGATGAAGAGTGAGCGCGACCGCTGGAAGAATCGCGTGAAATTGCTGGATCCGAAGAACGCGGATCCTGACCTTGCCGGGGAGTTGCTACGCAGCAATCTCAACGTCGCCCGGTCGGATGAAATGGTGATGCTGCTGCCCTGAACCCTTGCGCCGCGCTATAATATTTTCCGCTTTGCCAGCAATTTCCTGTCACGCTGCTTCCGCTTTGCGTCAGCGTTCTCTATATCGCGCGTGAATCAATCGCACCAATGATGGGGAGCACGCGTTGCCCAAAGCCAAAAGCGCCGTAGAAAATGGCGATGAGCCTGCCGTAGCAGACGATGAAGGAGAGGACTTCGCTCTGCGTAGCCTCCAGCAAGCCCATGCAGCGGATCGCCGCTATAAGGCGAGCAAGGAAGAACTGCTGCACTTCTATGAGCAGATGCTGCTGATCCGGCGCTTCGAAGAGAAGGCCGGGCAACTCTACGGCCTCGGGCTGATCGGTGGTTTCTGCCACCTCTATATCGGTCAGGAAGCGGTCGCCGTGGGGCTGCAGTCGTCGCTCAAGAGCGGCCTGGACTCGGTCATCACCGGCTATCGCGATCATGGCCACATGTTGGCTTATGGTATCGATCCCAAGGTCATCATGGCCGAACTGACCGGCCGCCATTCGGGTATTTCGAAGGGCAAGGGCGGTTCGATGCACATGTTCAGCGTCGACCACAAGTTCTACGGCGGCCACGGCATTGTCGGCGCGCAGGTGCCGCTTGGCACCGGCCTTGCCTTCTCGCACAAGTACAACGAGGACGGCGGCGTGACCGTGGCTTATTTCGGCGACGGCGCAGCCAATCAGGGGCAGGTCTACGAGAGCTTCAACATGGCCTCGCTGTGGAACCTGCCGATCGTGTTCGTGGTGGAAAACAACCAGTACGCCATGGGCACCGCGGTCAGGCGCGGTTCGGCCGAGACGCACTTCTACCGCCGCGGCACCGCGTTTCGCATCCCCGGCATGCAGGTGGATGGCATGGATGTGCTCGAAGTGCGCAAGGCTGCCGAGATCGCGCTCGACCATGTGCGTGCGGGCAACGGGCCGGTGCTCATGGAATTGAGCACGTACCGCTATCGCGGCCACTCGATGTCCGATCCGGCCAAGTACCGCAGCCGTGAGGAAGTGCAGGATGTGCGCCAGAAGCGCGATCCGATCGAACATGCCAAGGCCGAACTGATCGAAATGGGCGTGACCGAGGCCAGCCTGAAGGACATCGACAAGCGTGTGCGCGCGCAAGTGACGGAAGCGGCCGACTTCGCGGAAAGCTCTCCCGAACCCGAAATACCCGAACTCTATACCGACGTGCTGGTGGAGCGCTACTGATGGCGATCGAACTCAAGATGCCCGCGCTCTCGCCGACGATGGAAGAGGGCAAACTCGCGAAGTGGCTGGTTAAGGAAGGCGACGAAGTCACCTCCGGCGATATTCTGGCCGAAATCGAAACCGACAAGGCGACGATGGAATTCGAAGCCGTTGACGAAGGCACGGTCGGCAAGATCGTCGTGCCCGAAGGCACCGAAGGCGTGAAAGTCGGCACCGTTATCGCGGTTCTGGCCGGCGAGGGCGAGGATGCCTCCGCTGTCGCCGCAGCGCCGCAGCCGGTTGTCGAGGCCCAGCAGGTCAAGTCCGACGTCACGCAGGCAACCCCAGCCGAGAGCGGTACGGCGCAACTGGCCGGCGAGGCTCGGCCGAAAGTGTCCGATCCGGAAATCCCGCATGGCACCAACATGAAGACTTCGACCGTGCGCGAGGCTCTGCGCGATGCCATGGCCGAGGAAATGCGCCGGGATGAGCGCGTCTTCGTGATGGGCGAGGAAGTCGCCGAATATCAGGGCGCCTACAAGGTCACGCAGGGACTGCTCGAAGAGTTCGGCGCCAAGCGCGTGATCGATACGCCGATCACCGAATATGGCTTTGCCGGGATCGGCACCGGTGCGGCGATGGGCGGTCTGCGTCCGATCGTCGAGTTCATGACGTTCAACTTCGCCATGCAGGCGATCGACCACATCATCAACTCGGCGGCCAAGACCAATTACATGTCCGGCGGCCAGATGCGCTGCCCGGTGGTGTTCCGAGGCCCCAACGGCGCGGCCTCGCGCGTGGGCGCACAGCACTCGCAGAACTATGGCCCGTGGTATGCGCAGGTGCCGGGTCTGGTGGTGATCGCGCCTTTTGACGCTTCCGATGCCAAGGGCCTGCTCAAGGCCGCCATCCGCTGCGAGGACCCGGTCGTTTTCCTTGAAAACGAGCTGGTCTATGGCCGCAGCTTCGAACTGCCCGAACTGGACGATCATGTCCTGCCGATCGGCAAGGCCCGCGTCATGCGCGAGGGCAAGGATGTGACCATCGTGTCCTATTCGATCGGCGTGGGCGTCGCTCTCGAAGCGGCTGAAACGCTGGCCGCCGAAGGCATCGATGCCGAAGTGATCGACCTGCGCACGCTGCGCCCGCTCGACAAGGAAACGGTGCTCGAAAGTCTGGCGAAGACCAATCGCATGGTCGTGGCCGAAGAAGGTTTTCCGGTGTGCTCTATCGCCTCTGAAATCGCGGCGATCTGCATGGAAGAGGGCTTCGACGATCTCGACGCGCCGGTCGTGCGCGTCTGCAACGAGGACGTGCCGCTGCCCTATGCGGCCAATCTCGAAAAGGCGGCGCTGATCGACGCGCCGCGCGTGATCGCGGCGGTGAAGAAAGTCTGCTACCGCTGACGGGAGTACTGGCGGAGCAGGGAGAGCTTCCTGCTCCGCTTTCCTTCGCCTTCATGCGAAGGCGTTCTCGAACTTGTCGCACGTATATGGCGGGTCGGGCGCGGCCGGATTGACCTGATATATCTGCGAGAGATCCCGGCTTGAACGCACGGTGAACGAGGCGACGGACCGGATCGGCACTTTGCTGACGAACGAAGCCGATATCAGCGGCTGATATTCGTATTGCAATTCAACGAAGATCACTGCGTCGCCGTCGCTTGCATAGACTTTCTGGCCGTCCTTTCCCATTCCGTCCGTCAGCACGTCCCCTTGTTTGCCAAAGGACGAGGGCACGTTGTACTTGCCCATGCAGCGCTGCCAGTGGATGTACTGCGCGCCATCTCCGTTCACTTCCAGACTGCTGATGATCACACGGCCATGGTCGTAGATATCCATCTGGGTTCCTGCCTGCAGAGCGGCCCCTTTCAGCAGGTCGTTGATGTCGGATTCGTAGATCTTGCGGTTTTCCAGCGTGGAAATGTCGCCGATACGCGACGCGTTGTCGGCCACATGCGCTGCAAGCTGCCCTACTCTCATCGTGACAAGAGAATAATTGGCAAGTTCGATCCCCCACAGTCCCGCGCCGAGGAAGAAGGGAAGGATGAGGGCTGCCTCCGTGATGGCGACACCCGAGCGATCCTGAAACAGGCGGGAGAGAAAGGTGGTCCGGCGCGTCATGGGCAATTGAGCACTTTTACAGGTTTTTCAGAAAGGTCGTAAGGCTGGTTGCGCAGCACGGTTTGCGAGACCAATGTGTAGTTGGTGTCCATGTGGAGGACCGCGCCGACCGGGAAGGGGCGGGGGTAGGTAACCTTGACCTCGTAGAGAACCGCATCCCGCGCACCGCCCGATCCGGCCTTGCCCTGATCGGCATCCCAGGTGTTGTTTCCGTTCGCATCTTCGTAGGGCTCGCCATCGTCGCACCGGCCGTTGCCGTTGATGTCGGTGAAGTCTTCCGGCTTCCCGACATCGGAGAACGACGTGTAGGACATTCGCTTGAACTCCAGCGCGGCGCCGGGTGCGATGTTGCGCACCATCTGGGTAACTCTGGCGTCGAGGACCGACGTTTTGCCCGACGATCCTTCGATCGAGGAATCCCGCGCTGCTTTCTGGATAGCGCCTTCCAGCAGCGCGGCGGTGTAGATGTTGTAGCCCAGATCGAACAGGCCCAGCATAGACAACAGCATGACCGGGGCCACCAGGGCAAATTCGACGGCGGTAGCGCCTTTGCTGTCGGCGCGTAGAGAGGGGAGCGGGCCGCGCATCATTTGACGATCCGCAAATCGCCCATCGACTTGGCGATTTTGCCGAAGGCGGAACTGAGCTGGGACGCATTGTTCGCCTGGAACCAGTGTCCGTCGCCGGCACAGTTTTTGAGCATGTCGGTCATCCGGGTGCCGAAACCGATGACCCATACGGTAATGTTCTTCTTCTTCACTTCGTTGCAGGCGAACGTGAATCGGTTTTCGACCGTCTGGGTGAGCGAGAATCTGGAACGGGGCGACCATCGCCTCTGGCTCAGAGGCTCGATGCCATAACTGTCATAGGACAGGTCCAGCGGCGCGGTTTCGCCGTCGGTGAGGAAGATCAGATGGCGGCTTGTCGGTGTGCCGTCGATGTCGGCGTTTTCGTCGGCAAAGATGCCGGTCGGCGAAAGCAGGCGGCCCCCCCAGATCATGCCGATGTCGTGATAGGTGTTGCCTTCAACCTTGAGGTTGTCGACGTAACTGGCAATCTCGCTGTCTGTCATTTCGGACAACTTGTGGGCGGGAGAAGGGCATGCGGTGAAGCCGTAGTTGCTGGTCTGGATGTAGTTCTCGGTCGTCATCACCGGGGTTTTGGACCAGTTGCCGCCGGTTGCTTTCCAGGCCCGCAGGAACGAGATCTCGTGCAGCATCGGCCGCCACTGGGTGGACGGCTTGTTGGGATTCGGCACAAGGTCGATATCGAGATCGAGCGCCTTGCGGAGATCGACGTTCGAATAGTCCTTGATCTCGTAGGTATCGCGCTCCTCGATGCAGCCTTTGAATGTGGCGGACAGGTAATCGGGGGCAGGAGAGGGATCTCCCATCATCCGCACCCAGATCGAGCCGCCCGGATAGGGATTGTCGGGGTTGGCATCCTTCAGCGAACTGACGTCTTCCGTCACTGCCTTGTATTGCCACTTGTAGATTTCCTTGGTCTCGGTGCCGTCCTGCTGCTTGAGCGTGCGGTAGACGTAATTGCTGTAGCGCGTGCCGTTTACCGTGTAGCCGCCATCTCCCAGTGTACAGCTGTAGGCGGTGCCATCGACCCTGGTGTCCCATACTTCGTAACCCGGCCCGGAGTCATAGGCGATCATCTGCCATGTCGCGGTGTCGCCTGGGCATGTGGGGTCAATGTAAGACCCTGTCTCTGATTTTCCGCCGCTCACGGGCGTGTAGGTATATTGGTATTTGGGAACGGTCTTGGTTCTG
>JARROF010000059.1:0-13841 GCA_037384205.1 Novosphingobium sp.
AAGCCTGTTCACGCTCCCAGAGCCAGTCCAGGACAAAGCACCTTCATACATGACCGGATTCAGCCCGAGCCGCCTCATCGCGCGGTTGAACATCGATCCATACCTGCTTCTTCTCGTCAGCACGGTGGCTCTGGCCTCGGTGCTACCCGCAAAGGGGGCATGGGCGGATATTGCAGGCGGTGCGGCCGATGTCGGCATTGCGCTTCTGTTCTTCCTGCACGGGGCGAAGCTGTCGCGTCAGGCGATTATCGACGGTGCCAGGGCATGGAAGCTGCACCTGACGACGATGTCGCTGACTTTCGTGTTGTTCCCGCTGCTGGGGCTGGGCGTGCAGGCCATTCCCGGCCTTGATCCCACCTTGACGATGGGCGTGCTGTTCCTGACGCTGCTGCCCTCTACCGTGCAGTCTTCGATCGCATTCACCGCGATTGCCGGGGGCAATGTCGCGGCGGCGGTGTGCAGCGCCTCGTTCTCGAACCTCACAGGTATTTTCGTGACGCCGCTGCTGACCGCACTGCTGATTACCGGCCAGCAGGGCGGCGGGTTCTCCACCGACCCCGTGATCGCGATCGCCACGCAGCTCCTCCTGCCGTTTCTGGCCGGTCATTTCCTGCGCCCGTGGATTGGCGGCTTCGTGACCCGCAACAAGAAAGTGCTGGGCTATGTCGACCGGGGATCGATCCTGCTGGTGGTCTATACCGCGTTCGGCGCGGCTGTGCTGGAAGGGCTGTGGAGCCGGGTTACGCTTGGCGAGCTCGGTCTTATTGCGGTGATCTCGCTGGCGATCCTCGCGGTAGTCATGGTTTCATCGTCGGTAGTCGGCAAGGCGATGGGCTTTTCTCGAGAGGATCGCATCGTGCTGCTGTTCTGCGGTTCGAAGAAGAGCCTTGCGACCGGCGTGCCGCTGGCGGGGGTTCTTTTCGCTCCGGCGCAGGTGGGTGCTGTCATCCTGCCCCTGATGTTCTTCCATCAGATCCAGTTGATGGTCTGCGCTGTCCTGGCACGCCGTTTTGCGGCGCAAGCTGAAACGGAAGCGTATGCCAACCTGCACTGATCCCGACCCATGGGTCGGGATCAGTGCAGGTTGGCATAACATCAAGCCTGTTGGCGGAACGCTCGCTCATTGCCCTGGGGCTAGAGCGGAAATTCAACCTTGAATTTGTGGATTTTTTTGTTGCGCTTGCGCAGCGTTATCGCTGCGAGCGCGGCATAGGCAGAGTCCAAAGGCAGGATGCTTGATAGAAAGCCCGGAAATATCCCGACCTTCAATCCTAAAATAATAAAATTTTCCGATACGACGCAACATGATCCTGAGCCAAGTTAAAAATTTGTATCCGCATATTCTCTTATAAGCGCAAGGCTCCAATTTTCAGGGATGGCTATTACCCCGGCAATCCTAGCAAATCGGCAGGCCGTCGATTTGAGCCGCACTGAAGGGGGTAAACAACAATGTCTATTGGGTCTGTGCAAGGCGCCGGCTGGCTGCGCCGCCAGTCCATCGCCCGCCGGCTCAGCCTGCAGTCGGTGGCTGCGGTAGTTCTGGCACTCTGTCTTGTCGTTACGGCGGCGGTTGGTTCCTTCCTGTCGATTCGAATGATCGGGCTGCAGGACCAGACTTCGGAGCAGGCCCTCTATGCCGCGCTGCTGGAAAAGGATTTCGCATCGCTTGAACGCGACGTGTTCCGCAATGCGGTATACGGAACCAAGGAAACCCAGGAAGGCTGGGAGGGCAACGCGAAAGACCTCAAGACGTCGATCAGCGATACCCGCGCCCATGTCGATGCAGAGGAACTCGGCCATGTCGATGTCGTGAGCAACAAGGCTCAGGAGTATATCGATGCAGTCAGCCAGACTTTCGCCCAGGGGCAGGCCGACAAGGCGGCCTTGGACTGGGTTTCAGGGATCGGCAACGAAGTAGACGACAATATCGAGAAGCTCCGCGATCCCGTGATCGTCCGTGCCGAGGAGATTTCCGGCGCGCAGCACAAGCTCGCGATGTGGGTCATGATCCTGACCGTGGGCTTTGCCGTGGTGGCGGGCGTTGTCTCCTATCTGCTGGCCCGCGCCATCCGTAGCAGCATTGGCGATGAACTGGATTCCCTGCGGTCTGCCATCGGCGCTATTGAGGCCGGTCGTTTCGATGAGGAGATCAGGAATATCGACCGGAACGACGAAGTGGGTGACCTTGCCCGGGCCGCGGCACGCTTGCGCGATGCCCTGCGCGGCAAGGAGGAAACCGACGCCGAAGCGCGCCGGATGATCGAGCTTGTAGGCGACCGGCTTCGCGCCATGGCCGCCGGCGATCTCACTGTCGAACTGCCGCATCTCGGGGCCGCCTATCGTGAGCTGGAGAAGGATTTTAACGCCACGGCCGTGCGTCTGCGCGAGGCGATGGCATCGGTTTCGCGTTCGACCCATGCGATCCGCACCGGCTCGATGGAAATCAGCCAGGCTTCCGATGATCTTGCCCAGCGTACCGAAAATCATGCCAGCGAACTGGGGCACACCGCCAGTTCGGTCAGCACTCTGAGTCAGGCGCTTCAGGATACGGCGCAGAACGCCGCGGAAGCCCATCGCAGCGTCGATGCCGCTGTCGGCGAAGCCCGGCGCGGCGGCGAAGTGGTCGGCCAGGCGGTGACCGCCATGGAGCAGATCGAGAAGTCGACCGGCGAGATCGGCCAGATCATTGCCGTCATTGACTCGATCGCTTTCCAGACCAACCTGCTGGCCCTGAATGCGGGCGTCGAAGCAGCGCGTGCCGGCGATGCGGGCAAGGGTTTCGCGGTCGTTGCCAACGAAGTGCGCGGACTGGCCCAGCGTTCGGCCGAAGCGGCCAAGGACATCCGTGCGCTGATCGAGACCAGTTCCGGTCAGGTGGCGTCGGGCGTCGACATGGTGCGCAAGACCGGCGAGGCGCTCAAGACGATCATCGAACGGATCGATCTTGCCACCGAAGTCGTCACGCGCATCAATGCCGCCTCGTCTGAACAGGCCAGCAACTTGCGCGACACCAACGAGACAATCGGCAAGATGGACCTTGTCACCCAGCAGAACGCGGCCATGGTCGAGGAAGCGACCGCAGCGGCGCGCAGCCTGGCCAGCGAGGCGGACACTCTCGCGGCGCTGGTCGGCAGCTTCAGGATCGGAGACGAGACAGTAGTGCCCTTCAGCCCGGCCGCCGCACCGCGTCGTGCTTCGGTTGCCCGTCCCGCGCCTGCTCCCACGCCTGCGGCGGCCGCTGCTGCAGTCGCGACGGCGCAGGTGATCGACGAAGCCGATTGGTCGGAGTTCTGATCCGACCAGGCCGTCCTCTTCGGGATTGAAAGTCTGCCTCCTTTGGTTCCCTGTACGGGGCGGCGGAGGCAGGCTTTTCCTGTCTGCCGCTCTACGTTGCCTTTGTCCTTTGTGAGGGGCTCGCCGGCTACACCAATGCCCAGTCGTCGTTCGCCGACGCGCAGCCTGCTGTACTTCCTGCAACAGGGCGAGGTCATGACCGCGCCTGCGTGATGAAGGGCCATTGCCGGAACGGCGCTGTTTCTGGGCAGCGAGGCCGCGAACCGGGTGACTGGTGAGACGCTGATCGCCGATGCCGGCTTGAGGATGGTGGGCGGCTGAAGAGATGGCTGGCGGCGTGAGTTGGGGACGGGGGCACAGGATCTTCCGATCATTCCTCTGAGTGAGGGACGCCAAGCCACTCCGCCACGACGCTTCGCGCGCTCTCTCCCCGTGCCGGGGAGGACAGTGATCTTGGCCTCAGTCCGGCTCGCCCTCGCCTTCGCCCTCGCCCTTGTCCGCAGTAGCCGGCGCCAGATCGATAGCGTCCGACAGGCGGATGCCGTCGAGCAGGCTGGCGGTGGCGTCGCGCACTTGCAGCATCAGCGCACGGGTGCGGCAGTCCTTTTCGTCGAGGCAGTTCTTGCAAGTCTCGTGCGCGAAGCGGCTGGCACAGGGGACCAGCGCCAGCGAACCGCGCATCACCCGGATAAGATCGCCGTAAGTAATGTCGATCGGCGAGACCCCCAGCCAGTAGCCGCCGTCCTTGCCGCGCTGAGAGGCGACCACACCGAAGCGGGTCAGTTCGGACAGGATCACGGTCAGGAACTTGGCCGGGATGTTTTGTGCCTGTGCGATTTCCGCGAGCGGCACCGGTCCCTGGCCGTACTTGTCTGCCAGGTGCTGCATGGCCCGGATCGCATAGCGGGTTTTCTGCGAAAGCATGGCAGGAGCACGTCTCGTGGAACAAATGTTCCGCGCTCCTTGCTCCCGTCAGGGCCGCCGCGTCAAGGCGCGCTTTGCGGATTTCTCAAGCGATCTGGTAGATACCTTCCACATGGGCCTCCAAGGCCTTGTTTCCGGGCTTTTCCTTTCCGGAAATAGATGTGCGGTGCATCACCCGGCCTTCGTCGGCGTAAGGCACCACGCGGTGCGTCAAGCCCTGATTGTTCGAGATGACAAGATCGCCTTCCTGGCACTTGTGGGTATAGGCGAAATCGGGCTGCGCGGCCTATTGATGCAGGCGGGAGAGCAGGGCGCGGCCCTGCGGGTCTGGCCGATCATGGGCAGAGCGCTATTCCACAAGGGGCGCCCGTCTTCGCCTTCGATACCGGGAATGGTGAAGCCGAGCGAGGTGATGTCCGGCACACTGGCGATCCGCGCGCCGAACGGCCCGGCAAGGCGGAACGCGGCGGCGTCGACCGTCTCGAACACCATCGAGCCCAGTTCGAGCTGGCGGCTGAGTGTGCAGTTGTAGTCCTGACGGTGCTTCCTCCACGCTGGATTCCGTGAGGACGGGCGTTCGTTCCTTTCGATGGAATGAAACGGCGGCGTTTCCTGCCCATGCTTTGCGGAACCACGGGCTGGGTGATCCGTTATTCCAGGCAGAACCTGTAAATTCTGGAGAAGAGCCCATGACGTTTCTGCTTATTCTGATCGTCGGCGGGATTATCGGCTGGTTGGCCTCGATCCTGATGCGCACCGATGCGCAGCAGGGGGTATTCCTCAATATCGTTGTCGGTATCGTCGGATCGCTGATCGCCGGTTTCCTGGTTACGCCGCTGCTGGGCGGCGCGCCGATCACCAGCGGGTCGTTCGATATCCTCTCGCTGCTCACTTCGTTCCTGGGCGCGGTGATCCTGCTGGCGTTGGTGAACTTGTTCCGTCGGGGGTCGGTGCGCTGAACTCCGTTTGCCGGGCGTCACCCCGCATCAGCAGCGGGCAAGGGCGGCGGCACTGCTGCCGCCTTTGCGTATGACCGTTTGGTGCATGGCAAAAAATCATGAAAATGCGGCCGCCGGACGGTTGAATTGTCGCGGGTGGCACCAGACATAGGCGCGTAAGTCATCTCAAGCGCCAGGCAGCTTTCCTCCCGCCGGCGCTTTTCACGCGTTCGCAAACCAAAACAGGAATCTTGCCATGACCATTGCCCTGATGCCGTTGCCTTACGCCCAGGATGCGCTTGAGCCGCACATCTCCGCCAAGACGCTCGAAATCCACCATGGCGCCCACCACAAGACTTACGTCGACAAGCTCAACGCCGCCATCGAAGGCACGGAAAACGCAGGCAAGTCGGTGGAAGAGATCGCCAGGTCCGCTTCGGGCGGCCTCTTCAACAACGCGGCGCAGACTTACAACCACGGTTTCTACTGGTGCTCGCTGAGCGGCGAGAAGACCGCGCCGAGCGAAAGCCTGGCCGCCGCCATCACCCGCGATTTCGGCTCGATGGACGCACTGCTCGAAGCGCTGACCAACGAAGCGGTGAACCACTTCGCCAGCGGCTGGGCCTGGCTGGTCGTTGACGGCGGTACGCTCAAGGTCATCTCGACCCACGATGCGGCCACCGCGATCACTTCGGACGTGAATCCGTTGCTCACCGTCGACGTGTGGGAGCACGCCTACTACATCGACCAGATGAACAAGCGCCCGGCCTATGTGAAGGCGGTGCTCGAAAACCTTCTCAACTGGAAGTTCGCTTCGGACAACTTTGATCGCGGCACGGCCTGGACTTACCCGGCCTGATCCCGCTTTCGGTTCACCGGAATTAAGAAAGTCCCCCGTTTCCGGCAAGGAAATGGGGGTTTTCCTTGGCGGCCGGGCACCTGTTATTTTGGTTTTCCGGCGAAAGCCGGCGTTCGGGATACCCGCCTCTATGCGAGCGCAATCCCGTAAACAGAAAATTGCTCATCGCGTGCCCATCCTGCGTCTTCATGCAACCTCTGTGCGGTAGTCTTATCGATGGCTGTGGAAAGCGAGAGACGCACAGCGCCAATCCGGTTTCCATAGTCACGGGCGGCGGCGAGCAGCGCTCGGCCAACCCCTCGCATTCGAGCACCGGAGATTGCGAAAGCCGTGACGGAGGGCGGTTTCCCTCTAAACGGAGATCAATCGCTGCGAGCTTTGAGCAGGTGCGGCTCACTATCCAGCATCCTTGCCAGATCGGCTCTGGCCCGGGCGACGCGGCTTTTCATGGTGCCGATCGGGCATCTCGCGATTTCAGCCGCTTCCTCATAGCTGAAGCCGGAGGCTCCGATCAGCAGCACGGCTTCGCGGCGCTCGGGTGCCAGCCGGTGCAGCGCGTGTTCCATGTCGTTGAGGTGGAGCGGACCTTCCTGATCGGCTTCCATTACCAGCATGCGTTCCGCCGCTCCGTCATCGAGATCGGTCTGGCGTTTGTTCCGGCGCAGTTCGGACAAGTAATGATTGCGAAGGATCGCGAATGTCCAGGCACGCATATTGGTGCCCGCCTGATAGCGATCACGGGCCGTCCATGCCTTGACGGCGGTTTCCTGCACCAGATCGTCTGCGAAATCGGGCCGGCCGCAAAGGCCACGCGCAAAGGCCCGCAGGTGAGGCAAGACGGTGAGCAGTTCCTGGCGGAAGCTTTCGTCGGCCGGGCTGGGCTTGATCCGTTCAGGCATCGTCGCTGTCATCCAGCTTTTTCAGGAGGTCCTGAAAGCTGTCCGGCAGCGGCTCTTCTACCACGGAGTTGTAGAGCTTCCGCAACCCCGAAGCCCAGCCGGGCTCGCCGTCTTCACGCGGCGTCCGGATGCCGCGCGGCAAATCCTGCGCTGTTCCGGATGGCTTACGCCCTTTGGGTCGATTCAACACAAGCTCCCTTTCGCCGCTCACCCTGCTGAGAGACGGGCAGCCGGTCAAGCCTGTTGCCGGACCCTGTCAGGGAGAGAGCATCTTTCGCGTGATGACAGCGGCACGGTCATGTCAACACTGTCCGATCGTGGAACAATTGATCGGCTTCAAGGTTCCCCCGAAAGCAAAGAGTTGTCATAGGATGCCAACAGGCGCGGGATCGCGGACGGGCAGTGTCAGGAGACTGGAAAGTGCGGGGTGATTGATCAGGCGCTGCTGGACCGGGTGGAGAAGCAATCGTGGTTCCACAAATATCCGCGCGGCTGGCCCTTTCTGCTGTTCGTCATTGCCAGCATCACCACGGCTGTCTCGGTGATCGCGATCGAGCGGGCGGACCGCAAGACGCGCGAGGTCGAGCTTGATCGCAACCTGACCGAGACGGCTTCTGCCCTGCAGCGGCGCGTGACCGAGAACATCGCGTTGCTGCGGGCCGGCGCCGCTCTGTTCGCCACACAACAGGTCGTTACGGCACGCCAGTTCAGCGCTTTCGCCGACGACCTGCAAGGAGATGGAAAGCTCTACGGTTCGCTCGGGATGGGCTGGGCGCCGCTGGTCCCTGTCGAGGGCCTCGCGGATTTCGAGGATGCGATCCACGATACCGGTCGGCCCGATTTTCTGACCTATCCCTATCCGCGCCACGATGCGGAATATGCGACGCCGATCGTGTTCCTGCAGCCGGACACGTACAAGAACCGCCGCGCTGTCGGCTATGACATGTTCTCTGATCCCGTGCGCCGCGCGGCCATGGAAAAGGCCATGAAGCTGGGGCGTCCCGTCGCGTCGGGCAAAGTGCATCTCGTGCAGGACAAGGATAATCCCGATGCCGCGGGCTTTCTCATCTACATGCCGGTGGAAAGCGCCGAAAGCGGTCGTCATCATGTGAAAGGCTTTGTCTACAGCCCGTTCCGGGCAGGCAATTTTCTCAATTCGGCGGGCGAACTCTACCGTAACAACCGCATAGAGGTTTCGATCTACGACGATCACGTCGGGCCGGACACCTTGCTGGCCGAACAGCGCGCAGAGGGCGTGGCCGGTTCGACCATGGAGCGGCGCATCGATGTCGGCAATCACTCCTGGGTTGTGCAGGTCAGCGACAAGAAAGGCGGCGCTCTGTCCGCGCTTTCGCGGATCACGCTGTTCTTCGGGGCGCTCGCCTCGCTCATGGTCATGGCGATCGGCCGCCTGATCACCAAGCGGGCGGCGGAGGACCGCCGGGTGACGGAATGGCTGACCAATCAGGCCTCGATCCGCAATTCCCTGACACGCGAACTGAACCACCGCGTCAAGAATACGCTTGCCAACGTACTGTCCATCGCGGCCCTGACCCGCCGCCGGGCGACCGGCATCGACGATTTTACCGAAAGCCTGACCGCGCGCATCCGGGCGCTTTCGGCCACGCATGACTTGCTGTCGCAGTCCGACTGGAGCGATGCCGCGATTGGCGATATCGTCCGTTCGGAACTGGCCCCGTACATGGGCGGGCATGAAAACCACGTCGCAATGTCAGGCCCCGATATCAAGCTGGCACCGAACGACGCGATGTCGCTGGGGCTGGCGATTCACGAACTGGCGACCAATGCCGCCAAGTACGGGGCGCTCAGCACTATCGAGGGGCGCATTCATATCCATTGGGTGCTGCTTTCGCCGGGTTGTGCGGAAATCCATTGGCGGGAAGAGGGCGGTCCGCCCGTCACCGAGCCGGTCAAGCGCGGGTTCGGTCGGGATCTGATCGAGAAGATCGTTGCGCACGAGCTCAAGTCCAAGGTCGATCTCCGGTTCAAACCTGCCGGGGTCGAGTGCGCCTTCCAGGTTCCCGTGCGCACGAGCCGGGAATTTGCCTTGCGGGCACAAAAAGAGCCGAAATCCTTGCTGTCGTAAAGCGCCGCCAGGGCCAGCCGGTGTAGTATTTTCGCGTATTGGGCTACGTTTCGTGGAATACGTAAAAGTACTCGGTGTCATCTTGCTGGAACGCAAATGTTGCAGTGCGAGAAGGGCTGCGGGGGCCATTGAACGTTATCTGATCGAGGAGCGAATAGCCCATGGCGTCTCCACCACGCATTACAGAGTGGCTGACCGAAGTCGACAATATTGCCCTCTCGTCGACCGTGGCATCTCCGGATACCGAAGCACGTTACGTGCGTGCAATGGCAGTGTTGATGCGCATGCGTCCGGAAGGGCTCGGCGGTGCCAGTCTGACCGCCGCAGGCGAAGCGGACGTCATGCGCGCGGTGATGGCCGGCGCCTGCGAGACGGCGGCCCTGCGCCTGCTTCCCTATGATTCACAGATCATGACTTCGACTTCGGCCGCCGGGCATTATCTGGCGACCGTCCGTCTGAACGGACAATGCCGCGAATCGACTTCCTCGGGTGGCACGTTCGCGCTCGCCATGATCAGCGCGCTCGCGCTTTCGGCGGTGGAACATTACCACGAACTGGCGGGAACGATGCCGGGCTGATCCGGCTTCGCGTCTTTCCGGGCCGGATATCGAACTTCAATCCAGCGGCTTGCTTGACCCGAAGAACAAGGCCTGGCTGATCGCGGCGCACACCGTGGCCTCCTGGAAAGGCTTGGTCACGAGATACGTCGGTTCGGGGCGTTCGCCGGTCAGTAGGCGTTCGGGATAGGCGGTGATGAAGATCACCGGCACATCGCCGAACCGCAGCAGGTCTTCCACCGCATCAATGCCGGAACTGCCGTCCGCCAGCTGGATGTCCGCCAGCACGAGCCCGGCGGGCGCATGCTTGAAAAGGTCCAGCGCCTGCGCATGTGTGGCCGCGGTTCCCGTGACGCTGTGGCCGAGATCGCTGACAAGGCCTTCCAGTTGCATCGAGATCAGGGGCTCGTCCTCGATGATCAGGACGCGTGTCTTGCTCTCGTTTTCGATCTCTGCAATCGCCTGAGCCACGAGCGGATCCACCGTTTCGAGGGGAATGTCCAGGATCTGCGCCGTTTCCTCGCGTGAGAATTCTTCCAGAGTGGAAAGCAGCAGTGCCTGACGGTGGACGGGGGCAATCGCGGCAAGGCGGGCCTGTGCGGCCTGCTCGGGCGAGCGCTCGGTGCCTTCCGACTGCGCCTCCTCGACATGGCCGCTCGTCCAGATGCGAGTGAAGACCGCGTAGAGCCCGGCGCGGCTCCGGGCCGTCTCGTCACGCAAGGCGCGGTCGGCCAGAACCGCCTCCAGCGTGGCGCGGACATAAGTGTCGCCTGACTGCTGCGAGCCGGTGAGCGCACGGGCATAGCGGCGCAGGTACGGCAGTTGGCGAGCGATCTGATCTGAGACGGACATGGGAATTCCTCTGAGCTTTGTACCGGAGGCTGCGCTTGTATCTACCCGAAGTATCTACCCGATGTATCTACGCCGATATCCGGAGCTGCGCGAGAGCGCGGAACCGAAGCATTCTCGGCCGCACGATCTGACTCCCGGGTGAATGCGCAGCAAAGCGATAAATTGCTACCGTCATACTTTTTTCGGGAACCAATTTTCATTCTCCACGTTCACACCGTGTCATCACTGGCTCCCCCACCCCCCGCAACCGGTGGTGACCCGATCCAGAAGGCCTCCGACCGCAGAAAATGCAGTCGGAGGCCTTAAATTTTTCAAGCCGCTATTGTTTCCAGGAAGGCCTATTTTCCGCGCGGCGGTGCGTTTGTCTTCTCGAAATCCGAAGGGTTTTCCATGGATTCCGGTTTGGTACGGTATGGCCCTGTCGGCATAGTCCGGGAACTCTTGCCGTTCCAGATGCGTTTGTGACGCATCCGGTGACAAAGAGGGGTATTGCATGACTGTAGCTTCCAAAGAGGGAGCCCGGACCAGACTGGAACCTGCCAGATCACTGAGTGATGGCAAATTCAAGCAGGCGCTTGCCGATGTCGCGCCGCATCTGCGCGCTTTCGCGCGCGGCCTGTGCGGGGATCGTGACCGTGCCGACGATCTGGCGCAGGAAGCCATGCTGCGGGCCTGGGCCGCGCGGGACCGCTATGAGGCGGGCACCAATTTCAAGGCATGGACCTTCACGATCCTGCGCAATCATTTCTACAGTGAAGCGCGCCGGGCGCGTTTCCATGGCGAATACGACGAACAGGCTGCGGAACGCATCCTGTATGAGGAAGGCAGCCAGGAAAGCGCCATGGAACTGGCCGACGTAATTCGCGCGCTGACCGCGATCCCGGAGAGCTATCGCGAAGCGCTTGTGCTCGTGGCTGCGGGCAACCTTTCCTACGAAGAGATTGCGAAGATTTGCGGGATCGCGCTGGGAACGGTGAAGAGCCGCATCTGCCGGGCGCGCACGATGCTGGCCAATGTTATCGAATCGGGCCAGCTTCCCGATTTTCGCCATAACTTCGTTCTCAAGGGAGAGGTTATCGACGCCTTTTTCGCCGAGCTCGACAAGATTGCCAACTTCGATAGCGGTGAGAGGGCTGTAGCCTGAACGGCGGGAGGCGCGGTTTCGGTGAAGTAGCGAAGAGGGTCGTGGCACCTCCACCAGGCTGGAGGTGTAGTCACTGCGAATCGAGCTTGCGGCTCGCGAGCGATGTCGGGCCGGAATGGGCTCGATTCGCCTGTGATTCGCGTACTTTACAGTACGGAAAATACGATTTTCAGGGGTTTTTAGCCATTTTCAGCACCGCTGTCCGAAAAATTTTCACGCATGTTGCGGTGCAAAATTTCAAACGATTGCAAAGGGCTCGCCGAGATAAGTCCGTTTTGGACGCAAAAAGCTCCTGGATGGACTGAATTAAGGGTTAATGCGGACCGCAATCTTCCGTACTGAATGGGTATGGAACAGTATCGCACCATCGCCCTGATCGAGAACGACTACCAGAAGCGGGCCAAGATCACGAACGCCCTGTTTGCTGGAGGCTTTCACGTAGAGCCGTTCGAGGAGATCGAGGAATTCATCTCCGAGAACAAATCGGGCTACATCGTCCTTATCAGCGACGAGGGGGACAATCTCGACAAGTTCCTGGGCCTGATCGATCATCAGGCGCAGTGGTTCCCGATTGTTCCCTATTCGGAAACGCCAGCTCTCAATTCGATCGTTTCGGCCATGCTCAAGGGCGCGGTCGGCTACATTGACAGGCTTCCCGATCTTGAGGGCGTCATGGACGTCATCAATTCGAACAAGGCCGAGCGTCAGAAGCTGATGGAAAACGGCCGTCTGCGCGCCGAGGCGCGCGCCAAGCTGGTGCTGCTGACCAAGCGCGAGCGCGAAGTGCTGAAGTACATGTCCGAAGGTATGTCGAACAAGATCATCGGGCTCAAACTGGGTATCAGCCCGCGCACGGTGGAAATTCACCGCGCCAACATGATTTCCAAGCTCGAAACGGATTCGACTAACGAAGCGCTGCGCCTGGCTGCCTACGCCGACATCTGAACCTGTCGGTCCCAGGGCCTGAGACCGGGACTGGTCCTAGTTCAGGCCCCGCCCTCCCGTTCTGATCAGAGTGATGGCCTCGTTCAGCACGGCTTCCCGGGCATCTTCGAGTTCGTTGATGCTGGGGGGCAGGCCGTTGAGCTTCGCCGCTGAATTCTTCTTTTTCTCGAACAGCCAAAAGCACCGGTCGTAGAAGAGCTGCACCATCTTGCGCAGCGCGATATCGGTCAGTTGCACATAGACGCGCCGGCAATCTTCCTTGTCTCGATAGCGGTGCACCAGATTTTCCTTTTCCAGCAAGGATATCCAGCGCAGGGCCGTTGTCTGCGGCACTTGCGATCCGATACAGACACTGGTTGTCTGCATGCGCGTGTTCCTGAGATCGGCAATGAAAAGGTCGAGCAGGATATCCCAGGTCGGCTCCCCGAACAGCTGCGGTGCGCCGAAGATCTTCTCCCGCTGGCGCCGCATGTTGTATGTGTCGAGCACGGTTTCCAGCCAGTCGTTTATCGTTGGCCTTTGCGGTTGTGCATCCGGAACGTCGTCCTCGTCGCGGACATTCTCGATTTTCGAGATGAGCTTGTTGAGCTCTTCGGTGAGATCGCAGATTCTTCTGGTCGGCATGGCGATGTTCTCCCGCGACACGAGGGCGTTGGCCCTCTCTAACTCTCCCCCGAGCATCCTACCACGCATTTGTGCGTAGAGGAGGCAAAGATGGTTGGCTTCCTCGTCGCGAAAGTCAATCGTGTGAATGTTATGTAATACGGGTTGTACGTCGCGCGCATGGACTTGATTTTTTCCTTGCGGCAACATTCGCTGCCGTAAGACCGCGAAGTGTGCGCTGCACCATTACCGGCCATGTGCAAACACTTTGGAAGGGCGGGGTGGAAGCCGAAGAGAAGTGTGCCGTAAGGTCTCTTCGCTCGGGCCCCGATTTTCTTTTCTGGCAGCGCGGCGTTCCTTCATCTTTTCGATCTTGGCGTTAGTGTGATCGAGGATGGCTTCGGTGTCGTGCTTGCGTTCCTCGCCCTGGATCGCGCGGTCGAGCGCGCAGTCTTCCAGCCGCGCGAGGCCCCGGTCGATGGCCACCCGAAACTGAGCGCATAGCGTAACCCACAACGGGCATGCCCCTACTCCTATCCAACGTCTGGTCCGAGCGAAGCCTGGCGGTTCCAAGGGCGCGTTTTGAGCGGCTGGGAGGTTGAAGGGTGTCGATAAACCTTCAGGAGTAGCCACTAGCGATGGTGCGGGTGAGTAGTTGGGAGTGTGGCCGGGGCGTTCCTCCGGCTTGACCCCGTCCCCCCAATCGCCTAAGGGCGCCC
>JARROF010000060.1:0-13822 GCA_037384205.1 Novosphingobium sp.
CGGACAACGCTCCAGTCGCCATGGGGCCGGTCGAGCAATTCGATCGTGTCACCCGCTGACACTTCGCCTTCCTCCAGCACCCGGTAATACCACCCCGTGCGGCGCACTTTCACCATCCGCGCATTGACGGGCCGGCCGTCGAAGCGATGGTCAAGCTTCCAGCACGGCTGGCGGCCCTGGCTGACTTCCACCAGCGCGCTTCCCAGCCGGTAGCGGTCCCCCAGGCAGACCGTTTCTTCAGTCATGCCCGTAGTCGCGATATTCTCGCCGAATGCGCCATAGTCCGCGAGCAACGGATGATCGTCCAGCACTTCGCGCCAGAAGGCGTAGTGATCGTGCGGATAATGGTGGATCGCCTTGTCCGGCCCGCCATGCACCCTGAGATCCGCCTGTTCGTCTCCGTCAAGGCCGAGTCGGCGGACGCGCACTGTCCCCGCTATCGGCGTCTTGGCAATGGCGCTCGGCTTGTCAGGCCCCTGAAAGCTTCGGACCTTACCGCACTGTATGGAAAGAATGGGAACAGGACTCGTCATAGCCCGTACCTTTCCTACATTGGAAGCAGCCGTTCAAGCCATGATACCGCGTCTGGCCGGCGCATGAACCGGGTCATCGATCCGTCGTGCGGGACACACCATTCAACCGCTATTCATGGCATTGATTTTACGGCAGGATCGCTAACAATCGAAGGTTCGCGCCGAAACGGGTGCACGGGGCCCTTCGAGTTCGTGGAGCTTAGACATGATGACAGACCATCCGAACTCGCATTTAGGCAGGCTTCGCCTTGCCGCAGCCGCCATGCTGCTCATGGCCCTCGCCGCCTGCGCCACGCCTTTCAAGGCGGACGTTTCGCGCTTCCAGTCACAGCTTCCCGCGCCTGCCGGCCAGACTTTCGCGGTGGTAGCTGACGATCCCAAACTCGCGGGCGGGCTGGAATTCGCGCAGTATGCCGGTCTTGTTCGGGACCGCCTGGCACATCTGGGCTACACCCCGGTCCAGGACCCGGCCAGGGCCGACCTGATCGTGCGGTTCGATTACGGGGTCGACAATGGGCGGGACCGCGTGCGCACCACCACGACGTCACCCTACTGGAACCCCTGGTACGGTTATGGCCCTTACGGCTTTTATCGCCCTTCGCCGTTCGGGTACTGGGGCGGCCCCTGGCACTACGGCTGGTACGATCCGTTCTTCGACAACGGGGTCGAATCCTACACCGTCTATACCAGCGGTATCTCCCTGAAGATCGACCGCGCGGCCGACGGCGAGCGGGTGTTCGAAGGCAAGGCCGAAGCGGTTTCGACCTCAAACCATCTCCAGTACCTCGTTCCCAACCTTGTCGAAGCGATGTTTACCGGATTTCCGGGGAACTCGGGCGAGACCGTGCGCATTACCGTCGCGCCGGAAAAGAAGTGACATGACCTGACAGGCTCCCCCTCAGCGACAGAGAGGGAAACACCGAAGGGCGGGTCCGCCGATACTATCGCGCGGGCCCGCCCTTTCCGCATCTTGGATTCGGGCCTGAAGGGGAACGGCGATTGAACACCTTCATGGCCATCCTCTCGCAAGCACAGGAATGGGGCAGGAAATGCCGCACCAAATTCTGGGCGAGATAGCAGGCGCCGCGCTGGAAGCAGGCGCGGAACGCGCCACGGACGAAGTCTCGCGCCGCATGGGCTGGAAAGGGTGCCTGACGGCTTCCCTGCTGATCGTACTGGGGCTTGGCCTGCTGCTGTGGTCAGCGGGTGCCTTTTCCGGCCAACCCTGACCGCTCAGTTTCCCAGCGACACCACCCCGCCGGTCGAACCGAAGCCGCCTTCGCCGCGCACGGTCTCGTCCAGTTCCTCGACCGGCAGCCAGCTCGCCCGCGTGACCGGCGCCAGCACCAGCTGCGCCACGCGGTCTCCCCGGAGGATCTCGAAAGCTTCGGCGCCGTGGTTGATGAGGATAACCTTCAACTCGCCGCGATAGTCCGAATCGATCGTGCCCGGTGTATTGGGCACGGTAATACCGTGCTTGAGCGCAAGGCCCGAGCGCGGGCGGACCTGGATCTCGAACCCGTGCGGAATCGCCACGGCCAGCCCCGTCGCCACCGCATGACGGGCGCCGGGCGCGATCGTCACGTCCTCGGCCGAGACCACGTCCATGCCCGCCGCGCCTTCGCTGGCATAGGCGGGAAGCGCCAGCCCCTCGCCATGGGGCAGAACCTTGACCGGCACGGGAACACTAACGGGCGAATGCATCGGCCATCCTTTCGACGAGGATGCGCGCGACATCCTCCTTGGGCATTTCGGGAAGAGAGATCACGCCATCTCCGCGCACGATATGGACCGCATTGGCATCGCCGCCCATCACATCGCCCGACACATCATTGGCGATGATCCAGTCGGCCCCCTTGCGCTTGCGCTTTTCCCGGGCGTGCTCGATCACATGCTCGGTCTCGGCAGCGAAACCGATCAGCAGCGGCGGACGATCCGGCCGGGATGCTACAGTGGCGAGAATATCGGGATTCTCGGTCAGCAGCAGCGCGGGCGGGGCCGAACCGCGCTTCTTGAGCTTTTCCCTGGCGACATCGGCTGTGCGCCAGTCGGCAACGGCCGCCACCATTACTGCAATGTCGGCAGGCAGCGCGTGCCTGACCGCTTCCGTCATCTGCAACGCGCTTTCCACATCGACGCGGTCGACGCCCGGCGGGGTCGGCAGATGGACAGGCCCAGCCACCAGCGTCACCCGCGCGCCTGCCTGCGCGGCAGCAGCGGCAATCGCGAACCCCTGTTTTCCCGAGGACCGGTTGGCGATGTAGCGCACCGGATCGATCGGTTCCCAGGTCGGCCCGGCGGTGACCAGCACATGCCGGCCCGCCAGCGGGCCGTGCTCCGGCACGCCTGACGTCGGAGCCTGCCCGTAAGGCTCCGGCGAAGCAGCATCGGCATGAGGCGGCGCAAGGTGATGGATCGCGGCAGGGTCCGTCGACGGTGCCCCGCGCGCGGCGCCTTTGGCCATCAGCAGCGATCCGGCCGGAGAAGGCGCAGCCTGATCCTGGGCCAAAGCCGGATCGTCATGCCCGAAAGTGATCGCCTTCTTGGCCTTCTGGAGCCCGCGCGAGATCATCGAGCCGGTGAGACCACCCAGCCCCATCCCTTCGGGCTCGGCCGGTTCGGGCTCGTCGAACTGCGGCTGCCACTGCGCGGGATCGGGCAGAGGCCCGGGTTCGGGCGCTGGTTCAGGCAGGGCCCGGGTCTGTGGCAAGCCCCGACGGGGATCGGCTTCCGGCCCGGTGCCCGGAAGCGGTGCCACTTCCACCGGACCAAGCCCCAGTGCCCACGAAATCCGCTGCCAGATGGCAATGGGGTCCGGCAGGCGGCCGGGGCCATATTCGCCGCAGGCCATCGTGCCCTCGTCGGGCTCCATCACATCGACGCCCGCCTCGCGCAGCACCTGCACATTACGCACCGTCGCGGTGTGCTGCCACATGCGCACGTTCATCGCGGGCACGGCCATGACCGGCTTGTCGGTCGCCAGCAGCATCGTCGTTGCCAGATCGTCGGCGATCCCGGAGGCCATCTTGGCCAGAAGGTCGGCCGTCGCCGGGCAGACCACCACCAGATCGGCCTGGCGGCTGAGCTGGATATGGCCCATTTCGGCCTCGTTCTTGAGATCCCACAAGGTCGTATAGACGGGATTTTCGGATAGCGCGGCCAGCGCCATGGGGGTGACGAACCGGGTGCCGCCTTCCGTCACCACGCAAGTGACCTCGCCCCCCTCCTTGCGGATGGTGCGGACGAGTTCACAGGCCTTGTAGGCAGCGATGCCACCGCCCACGACCAAAAGAATCCGGGGTCCACTCATGCTCGGGGCTTGTGCAACAGCCTGCCGGGACACGCAATTAATTTACGGCGGCCAGCGGAGAGCGAACCGCCCATCGCGCCGCCGCGAACAATTCGGACACGGCGCGCGGCGCGAACACGATTCCCGCAAACATGGCCGGTGCAATTACCGCGCCCCAGTAGAAATTGTCCCAGCGCCCGGCGAGCATGAAGGCAACGCCATAGCCCGCACTCAGCAGGAACCCGAACAGGCCGCCGCGCCCCTTCAGGCCGAGCCAGCCGAACGTCATCAGGATCACCGCGGGCCCGGCCAGAAAATGCGGCAGCCAGCGCAAATTGCTCGATTGCACGACATTGGCGAGCCAGCCCGGTAGCCCGCGCAGGACCAGCCAGGGCGCGGAGTGCGGATCGGTGGGCAGCACATCGCGCGATATCAGCGAGAGATGCAGCGCCAGCGCCGCGAAGAACAGGGCCACCAGCGCGGACCATGCCGCCGCCTCGCGCCAGTTGCGATACCACAGCGCCGCCGCCGCCATCAGCAGGACGAAAGGCAGCGTATGCTCGCGGATGGCCAGGGCCAGCGCGCCTGCGCAGAAGGCACCGGCCCAGCGCCCGCCCTGCCCGTTCACACCGATGCGATGCAGGCCGAAGGACAGCGCGATCAGCCCGCCCGCCCACAGTTCATGCAGCGGGAAGTAATGCCGATTGAGGCCGAGCGAGGCCCCGACAAAGACCATGGCCGTCGCCAGCCGTCGCACACGGGGTGAAACGCCCTCGTCCCCGAACCGGCGCCACCATGCGGCAACGATACCCAGCATGAGTGCCATAGCGGCGGCGATCTGCCCCGCCGGGCCGAGCCAGGCGTCGAGATAGGCCAGCGTCGGCAGCCGCACCGCCAGACCGGGATTTACCGGATAATCGCGCGAGCGCTGCTCCCGGACGATGAAATCGTAATAGTTCTCACCATGCGCGATGCGATCGATCGCCGCTTCGTAAAGCGCGATGTCCTCGTCATAGGGCTTGTCCGGGGCACCGGCCCTCCCGGCGGCAGGGACGGCGCCTTCCACCGGCCCTTGCCAGGGCGAGCGGGTGCCGGGCCTGCCCACCGGCACCAGAGCCGAGGCCAGCAGCAGCAGAAACAGCACGGCGAGCACGGCGCGGGCGAGATTGGGAGACCAATGCGCGAACCGGCCAGTCTCCCGTGCAGAAGCGCGCTCGGAAACGCCCTGCGCTAGCTCAGGAGACTCCAGTACGTGAACGCCCATGCGACAACACCCCCCAGGACTGCTGCGGCACCATAGCCCACCCAGTGGTTACTTTGACGTTTACGCGTCCCGCCAAGACCCAGAATCAGATCGATAGCGGGCAGCGGCGCCTGCTCCGGCGCGCCGCCCTTGGGCGGGAACTTCTCCTCGATCCGCCGCACCAGCGCGGGCAGGCGGGCGAGCGTGCCGATATCCTCGCGCAGCCGGTCAACGATCATCGCTTCCGGTCCCAGTTCGTCGCGAATCCAGTTCTTCACGAAAGGCGCCGCCACGTCCCACATGTTGATATCGGGATCGAGCGCGGTGGCGAGGCCTTCGACCATGACCATGGTCTTCTGCAGCAGCAGCAGGTGCGGCTGCACCTGCATGTCGAAATCGCGGGTGATCGCGAACAGCCCGTCGAGCATCTGGCCGACCGACAACTCCGAGACCGGCTTGCCGCGCATCGGCTCGCCCACCGCGCGCAGCGCCGTCGCGAACTCCTCGACATTGTGATAGCTCGGCACATATTGCGCCTCGAAATGGATCTCGGCCACGCGGCGGTAATTGCCGGTGGTGAGGCCATAGAGGATTTCCGCCAGCCACAGCCGCGCCTGGCGGTTGATGCGGCCCATAATGCCGAAATCGATGGCGACAATCGTGCCGTCCGCCTGCACGAAGAGATTGCCCTGGTGCATGTCGGCATGGAAGAAGCCGCTCGAAATCGCCTGCGTCAGGAAGGTGAGCACCAGCTTGCGGGCCAGCGCGGGCAGATCGTGCCCGGCCGCGCGCAGGGCATCGAGATCGCTCATCTTGGCGCCATCGACCCATTCGACCGTCAGCACCGAACCATTGGTGCGGTCCCAGTCGATGCCGGGCACGCGATAGCCCTCGATCCCCTTCATCGCTTCGGCCAGTTCGGAGGCCGAAGCCGCCTCGCGCCGCAGGTCTAGCTCGCGCAGGGTCCAGCGCTTGAGATTGTCGATCACCGCGCGCGGGCGCAGGCGCTGCGCCTCGCCGCCCAGCACTTCGAGATGCGCGGCGGCCCACTCGTATGTCTCGACATCGCGCGCGAAAGTCTCGCGGATGCGCGGACGCAGCACTTTGACCGCAACCTGCCGCCCGTCGGTGGTGACGGCGCGATGGACCTGCGCGATCGAGGCGGCACCCACCGGCTGCTCCTCGATGCTGGCGAACAGCGCGTCGAGCGGCTTGCCGAAACTGCCCTCGATCACCGTGCGGATCTGCGCGAAAGGCACTGGCGGCAGGCTGTCCTGCAAGGTCAGCAGATTGCGCGCGGGCCCTTCGCCGACAAGATCGGGCCGGGTGGCCAGCGCCTGCCCCAGCTTGATCGCGGCGGGGCCGATTTCCTGAAACGCGCCCGCGTAATCGGGCTCCGCCCCCTGCCGCGCGCCGAACCGGGCGATCCGGCACAGCCGTTTGACCGGCGCGGGCGCATTGCGGTCGTTCTCGATGCCGCGCAGGGCTCCGTGCCGTGCCAGTACACGGCCCCATTTCACGAGCCGGGCAATGTGGATGATCGGCCGGGTCACAAAACCTCCTCGCGCCGTATGGCCGCGCGACCGCAACTCCCCCTCCCGCTTGCCGGAGGGGCCGGGGGAAGGCTTGTATTCCCAGAACCGAACATCGCGCTGGAAGGACCGGACAGGCCCGCCTCTATCCCCTCCCGCAAGCAGGAGAGGAGCCCGCTGGCTTCCCGGCTTCGTGTGAAGACCACGCCTTAGACCTTCCACCCCGAATGGATCGCCACCAGCCCGCCCATGATCGGCTCGACCCTGGTGTGCCTGAACCCGGCCCTACGGATCATCGATTCGAATTCGGGCATCGGCGGAAAACGGCGAATCGATTCGATCAGATAGCGGTAGGAATCCTCGTCACCGGCGATCATCTGGCCGATCTTCGGCACCAGCTTGTGCGAATAGCTGTCATAGACTTCCTTGAAGCCCGGCCATTCGGTGGTCGAGAATTCAAGGCAGAAGAAACGTCCGCCATACTTGAGCACGCGGAACGCCTCGGCCAGCGCCTTGTCGATATGGGTCACGTTGCGGATGCCGAAGGCGATCGTGTAGGCATCGAAGAAACGGTCCGGAAAACTCAGTTCCTCGGCATTCTGTCGCGACCAGACGAGGCCCCCTTCACCTTGGCCGAGGCCCCGCTCCATCGCGCGCTCAATGCCGACATCGAGCATGTCCTGATTGATGTCCGACACGGTGATCGAGGCGCCGTGCCGGGCCATGCGGAAAGCGATATCGCCGGTGCCGCCCGCCATGTCGAGGATCTGCTCGCCTTCGCGCGGTTTCACCCGGCGCACGAACTTGTCCTTCCACAGACGATGCATGCCGGCCGACATGGCATCGTTCATGATGTCGTACTTGCGCGCCACGGACGAGAAGACCGCGCCGACGCGCTGCTCCTTCTCACCGGCGCTGACGTCTTCGTAGCCGAAGGAAACGGTATCGCTCATACGCCGGGCCTTAGGCGCAATTGCGCCTCACGCAAAGGGCGATCAGGCAGATGACCAACGACACGGCCGCCAGGGTGATGATCGGCGGGGCCGTGGCGAAGTTCCACGGCATCAATCCCAAGACCGGTTACAACAACTGCCGGACGGTGCTCTACGTCGGCACCAGCCCGATGGTCAGCCATGCGCACAACACCGGCATGTCAAGCCCGGCAACCGGCTGAAAGCGATCGACAGACGCGGCAGCGAGGTCTGGGTGATCGACCCGGGCACGGTTTTCCCGTTCGATCGGTTCGTCGGCCATCTGCCCATACTGGAAACACCCTTTACGCCAAGCTTAGCACTTCCTTAGCAACCTGCCGCTATCGGTTAACGGTCCCGCTGCGCGCGCGGGCGAAGTTGACGAGAAACAGGGTTTCGATTTTTTGGACGCCAAGGCAGCCATTGCCAGAAACACGCGACGGCGGCGCTTGCTGGTTCCTATCGCCAGCATGACGTTCGGCGCGCTTGTACTGCCGGTCCTGCTTACCACGTTCCTGATCGTGCGCTTCGACGGGACCGCAACCCAGCGCGAACAGCACATGGTGGAGCACGGCTTCGAGCGGCAGGTCGAACAGTACGAGAAGGCACTGGTTCCACAGTCCGACTGGGACAAGGCCATCCGGAAGCTGGATCACGAGTTCGATGTCGCCTTTGCCGACGTCAATTTCGGATCGCAGCTCTATACTTTCAACGACGTCACGCACACGTTCTTCGTCGACGGCGCGGGCAACGTTCTCTATGCCTCGGTGAACGGCAAACATGCCGATCATAAAACGTTCCGGCCTTTCGCGAATATCGCGGCCCAACTGCTCAAACCGGTACGGGAAGCGGAGGCCCGGCGTGCGCCGATCAAGCCTGCCGCGGAAAAGCAAGTAACCGTGACCCGGCCGATCCAGGCCCACGGTGTCACCCGGATCGGGAACACGGTCTACATCGTGATCGCCACCCTGATCCAGCCGGATCTCGGCCACGATCTGCCCAAGGGGCCGCGCGCGCCCGTGGCGATAACGGCCATGCCGATCAGCAAGGCCATGCTGCACTCTTTCGCCTCACGCTATCTGGTAGACGATCTGGAAATCGTTGAGGCCGGTTCGAACATGATGGGCAAGGCCTATTTCCGGCTGACGGCCCCTTCGGGCACCGAAGTCGCGGCGCTGGCCTGGACGCCCCGCCAGCCCGGAATGCTGCTGCTCGCACGCCTGCGATGGCCGCTGCTGGCAGCACTCATGCTTCTGACTTTTGCCGGATGGGTTCTCATCCGGAGCAGCAGGATAATCGTGGACGAACTGATCCTCAACGAGGAACAGGCCAAGCGTCTGGGCTATCATGACCAGCTTACCGGCGTTCCCAACCGCGCCTTCCTGTTTGAACGGCTGCCGACGCTACTGGATTCGGTTGGCGACAAGATACCGATGCTGGCCGTCCTCGCGGTCGATCTGGACCGGTTCAAGGAAATCAACGATACGCTGGGCCATCATGCGGGCGACTGCCTGTTGAAGGCCCTGGCCGAACGCCTGCGGACAACATCGGCAGATACCAGCGACGCGTTTGTCGCCCGTCTCGGCGGCGACGAATTCCTGCTCGTAAGCCCGGTGCCGGACCGTGACGCGGCGGAGGATCTGGCCCGTCGCTGCCTCGACACGATCATGCGGCCGATGCGGTGCGTGGACGGCATGATCGACTCAGGCTGTCCGCAAGGTCCCCGCTGTTCGATCGATGTCGGCTGTTCGATCGGCGTCGCCCTGGCTGAAGACAGCAAAACCGATCCGTCGGTCATCCTGCGGCGTGCCGACATGGCGCTTTACCGCTCGAAGGCCAACGGCAAGGGCTGCGTGACCTTCTTCGAACCGGGCATGGACGAGGCCTTCCGGACTCGCCGCGCGCTGGAGGAAAGCCTCCGCGCATCGCTGACCAGCGACACCTTCCACGTGGTCTATCAGCCGCAGGTCGACGTGACCGGAAACATCCTGGCAGTGGAAGCGCTGCTGCGCTGGACGCATCCGGAACTGGGCGAGATATCGCCGGCCTCGTTCATTCCGCTGGCGGAAGAATCCGGCCTCATCATGGCCATCGGCGCCTTCGTGATGCGCCGCGTCTTCGAGGAGACCGCGCACTGGCGGGATGTGCGCGTGGCGATCAACGTGTCCGCCATCCAGATGCGCACGGCCGGCTATGCCGCGCAGGTCATGCAGCTTGCAGCAAGGGCCGGGATCGACCCGGCACGCTATGAGATCGAACTGACCGAGACCGCGCTGCTGGGCGACGGCCCCGCGACGGCGGAAAACTTCGACATCCTGCGCCGCCTCGGCTTTTCTATCGCCCTTGACGATTTCGGGACCGGCTATTCCAGCCTCAGCCTGCTGCACCGCTTCCGGGTCGACAAGATCAAGATCGACCAGAGCTTCGTGGCCGATCTCGGCAAGAGCGAGGAAGTCAACGCTCTGGTGAGCGCGATCGTGAAGCTGGCGCGTTCCTTCAACCTCGGCGTCATTGCCGAAGGTGTGGAAACCGAAGAACAGCGCACGTTGCTGATACAGGCCGGGTGTACCGAGTTTCAAGGGTTCCTGACCGGAGCCCCCATGCCCGCCGATCACATGGCCGCACTGTTCGCACCGGGCGCCGCCTGGTGTCAGCAGGCCTGACCGGGAAGCCCGCAGGACGGATCGACATTCAGCCCTGACGGCCTGCAAATGGCGTTTTCGCGTGCTTCCGGTGCTCGCGTACAGGAAGTACGCTGCGCTCCGGATCACGCAAGATCACTATTTTCGGCTCGCCATCCTCCGAATGGCGATCCGTCCTGGCCGGAGGTCAGCGCTCCTGAGCGAGCGCCATATTGCTGTATTGCGGGTCGCCGGTCACTTCACGGCCCAGCCATTCGGGCCGGGCAATGGCCTCATCTGCCCGTTCAAGCTCGATTTCCGCAAGGACCAGCCCTTCCAGCGCGCCGGCAAAAACATCAATTTCCCATGTCCGGCCACCCCCGGCGGGCACCAGATGGCGGGTTTTCTCGAGAATCCGGCCGGTTCGCAGCTCCAGCATCGCCAGAGCATCCTCGACCGGAATGGTATATTCGAACTCCGCGCGCGACAGCGCGGGACCGTCCGTCTTGGCGGCCCCTTTGACCGTCAGTTTCGCGCTGCCATCGTCCACCACGCGAACCCGCACGCTCGTCGAACCGCCGTTCGAAATATAGGCCTGCCGCATACGCCGCGCGCCCGCGACCCGCGAACGCCAGCCGTCGCCTGCGACCAGGAACTTTCGCTCGATTTCCATGATCACGCCGATGGTCCCCGTTCTGCCTGCCAGATCATCCATAACCGGTGCCAGTGATCCACCAGCACCTGCGTTTCCTGGGCCAGCAGTCTTGCCGCGAGCGGAGCGATATCCCGCTCCAGCTGTTTGCGACGATCCGCGGCAAGCCCGCGCAAGGCCCCCGCCGGCCGGTCATACCGCGTGCCCGGTACGAATGCGTCGAGCCGCCCCTCGAACACGCAGATATCGTGATGCAGGCCAAGCAGATCGGCCAGCCGGCTGAGCTCCGCCACCCGCGGCTGCATCAGTTCCGGCCAGACCGGCACCAGCAGCCGTGCATGATACCAATGATATTTCATGCGTTTGCGCAGTTCATGATAATGCAGGGCATCCGGCGTGTGCATCGCGCTCCGGTAAGCCGTTTCCGCCTGCCGCAAGATCTTGCCCAGCCCCGGGCCGATCGCATCCCAGCCTTTGTCCGCCAACGTCCAGCCGGAAACCCGTTCACGGGCCGTGGTCAGCAGTTCCCGTACTTGCGCCAGCCGCGCCTCCACGGCGTCCTCTTGCGCTGCCTGCGCCAGTTCTCCCGCGAAATGCTCACGCAAGTAAAGCGCCTGCGTGCCATCGAAATCGTCCGGAGCGCCGGCCGTCACCAGATCGAACGTATCCAGCAGCACTTTGGCATCGCGGGTGAAGGCCAGCAGCCGCGCGGTATCGCGGAACGCGGCGTTTTCGTATGGGTAATCGGGAAGGGCCGGCCGCACGAGACGCAGCAGCGCGCGCAGCTTCTTGCAGGCCTTGCGCACTTCGTGGATTGCCTTGTCCCGGGACTTGTCCGCGACGGCCGCCAGGGCACCGTCGATCTGCTCCCGGGCAATGCGGCGCACCGCCCGTTGCACGGTGCGGTCGCCCGGTCTGAATCGGTAGGCCATCGATGCCTCAAGAAGGCGGTCTGATTACACTGGCAAGACAATGCCCCGAATTGTCATGAAATTGCAATGTTTGGCTTGTGCCGCAAACGAAAAGGGCGGCCCCGATGGAGCCGCCCTTTCCATATTTTCGTCCGGTGAAGAACCGGCAGAAGCTTACTTGAGCTCGACGGTGCCGCCGGCTGCTTCGATCTTCGCCTTGATTTCTTCGGCTTCCGCCTTGGAAGCGCCTTCCTTGACGGCCTTCGGAGCACCTTCGACGAGAGCCTTGGCTTCGGCGAGGCCCAGGCCGGTGATGGCGCGGACTTCCTTGATGACCTGAATCTTCTTGCCGCCGTCGCCGGTCAGGACAACGTCGAATTCGGTCTTCTCTTCAGCGGCTTCAGCAGCAGCGCCGCCACCGGCGGGGGCAGCAACGGCCACGGCGGCAGCGGCGGAAACGCCCCATGCTTCTTCCAGGGCCTTGGCGAGGTCAGCGGCCTCGAGGACGGTCAGCTGCGACAGTTCTTCAACAAGCTTGGCGATATCGGCCATGATACTTTACTCCTGATCTGTGGTCCCGGCGGGCCTCATGCCGCAAACCGGGATAAATCGTTTCGAAACGTATTACCGAGCTGCAGCTCAGGCAGCGTCCTTGTCGGCATAGGCAGCGAAGACGCGGGCCAGCTTGGCCGCCGGAGCGGTCGAGAGCTGGGCGATCTTCGTGGCCGGAGCCTGGACGAGACCGATGAGCTTGGCGCGCAGTTCGTCGAGCGAGGGCATCGAGGCGAGAGCCTTGACGCCGTCCGCGTTCAGAACCTGCGAACCCATCGCGCCGCCGACGATCTCGATCTTGTCGGTCGTCTTGGCGAAGTCGACGACAGCCTTGGCGGCTGCGACGGGGTCCACCGAAGTGGCGATGGCCGTCGGGCCGGTCAGGAAGTCGCCGATACCGGCATAGTCGGTATCCGCGATGGCAATCTTGGCAAGACGGTTCTTCGCAACCTTGTAAGTCGCACCGGCTTCCCGGATCTTCGTGCGCAGTTCGGTGGACTGAGCCACCGTCATGCCGAGGTTGCGGGTGACGACCACCACGCCGACCTCGTTGAAGACCGCGTTGAGCTGGGCGACCGAATCGGCTTTCTGCGAACGATCCATGCCTTACTCCTTCACATGTGACCGCTTGGGACTTGGCATCCCGCACGGCCGGCTACGTTTGTCCATGGCGCTGATGCACCATGGGCGAGTCCGTTCGAAGGGGAAGGAGTTTCGCGCCGAAACGCGAAAATGGCACCACGCTCGAAAGAGCGAAGGGCCGGGAATATTCCTGTTCCCCGTCTAGGCTGCAAATTAAGAGGGAAGCCCTCAGCAGCGGTCTCGGACGGATGAACGGCAAAGCTTCGATTGCTCGGGCGTTGCCGGTCGGGGCGGGCCATTGGCGTAAATGGCGCCAGGAGTCAAGCGGGGAGTGCCGCACGGCAACATGCACGGCCGCGCCTAAGCATCATTGCGGAACCGCGCGCAAGGCCGCTTTAGGCCCGCCATGGCATAAGGCCATTCCCCGAGGTTTGCAGTACGGTCATCAGGCACGGACCAAGCAAGGATCAGGCAGGGCAGTCCATGGCGATCAGCACCAACTACTCGACGCCAGTCACTGTCAACGGTTTCACCTGCCGCAACTGCAGCGAGGTCGATCAGGCCAAGAAGTTCATCGATCCGGCGCATCCGGCAGCCGGACCTTTCGGCGTCAACGACCCCAGGAAAGCGGAAAAGGACTTCTTCTCTCCCGAGGCCCGTGACCTCGACCGCCTCAAGGAACTGCACGAAGAGCGGATCAAGCCGCCCTCGGCAGCAGCGGCGGCCTATGGCACCCCGGCAGGCGCCGCGCGCGGCACGATCATCAACATCAATGCATGACGGCATCTGCCGTTGCCAAGGCCACTGCCCGGCGCACGCCTTCACGAAATACGTATTTCAACCTGGTCATCGGCTTACCTGCCGTTAATCCGGCTGTGTCAAGTTCTCTGTCTTACGGGGGGCATGGACAGCCAGGTGGCGGTTCGCATGCGTTCG